>JBDKTD010000166.1:0-10264 GCA_039680365.1 Clostridiaceae bacterium | reverse complement strand
GGATTAGTTGGGATCGAACCAACGACCTCTACGATGTCAACGTAGCGCTCTGACCAGCTGAGCTATAACCCCGAGTGCAAGTACTATTATACACACGGGGGTAAAAAAAGCAAGACGTTTTTTTGATGTTGCGGCAAGGAAAATGATCCGTTTTCAGGGCTGGCGCTTCCATTGCGCGGCATGATTGTTGAGGCACGAGCGGCGCGCGTTTTTCCGTTTGAATGGTCAAAAAAAACGAACCGGACGTACAAAAGCGCGTCCTGTTTATGGCATTTTTCACAGGCGCGTCACGAAACAGGCACAGCCGAACGTGTTCCGAGCGGATGAAATCGGGCTTGATTTCGGCGGCTGAAAGCCGTGTTTTTTCCGAGGAAAATCGCGCTGTTCAGCGGCATTTGCATGTAACAGGAAGTTCACTTTCTATCCATTGCTATTACACAAGCAAGAGGTATCTTATATCCAGAGCAAGGACAAAGACTGACAGACCCCCAATATTACCTCCCATCCCATCCCAATCAAAAGCATCTGCGAAAGCGGGTGCTTTTGATTTTTGGGGTTTCTTTATTTGGTTTTGTTATTTGGGATAACAAAGCCTCTGTTCATTCGGGTGCTTTTGATTTTTGGGGTTTTGCTGTTTGGAACAGCAAAGTACCTGTTCGTTCGGGTGCTTTTGAATTCTGGGGCTTGCTGTTTGGAGCAGCAAAGTGCCTGTTGTCCGAAGGATTTTTTTAACAGAGTCTTCTTTGCCAGACTGTTTACACAAAAAAATATGGAGCTCCACGCAATACGCCTTTCATCGCGCGCAAGAGGAGAACGGCCACAAAAAAATGCCGCCGTTTATGGGTCGAATTCGGGCGGGCGACCGGTTTGTTCTGATGTATAATAGTGTTTGAATGCGGCTTCGGTTCCGCCTCTCAGAATCCGGCAAGGATTCAGAGGAAACCGGGATACGGTTCCGGTAATATAGCGGTATGAGGATGATGGTATGGATTGGTTGACTCAGCTCAACGACGCGCTTCGCTACGTCGAAGAAAATCTCGACGGAGAGATCGATTTAAATCAGGTTGCGAGAATCGCGTGCTGCTCCAGTTTTCATTTCCAGCGGATGTTTTCCTACATAGCGGGTGTGCCGCTGTCCGAATACATCCGCAGGCGAAGAATGACGAAAGCCGCGTTCGATTTGCAGAACAGCGATGTAAAAATCATCGATCTTTCTCTGCGCTATGGGTATGACTCGCCAACGGCATTCAACCGCGCGTTTCAAAGCATTCATAGCGTAACCCCTTCCGAAGCGCGGAAGCGCGGGATCGACCTGAAAGCCTACCAGCCCATCAGCTTCAAAATTACGATACGAGGAGAAGCTGAAATGAACTACCGCATTGAACAAAAGGAACCGTTCCGCATCGTTGGCGTAAAGCTGCAGGCCAACTGGTCGCCCGAGAAGCAGGAAGGATTTCAAGAGGTTCCGAAATTCTGGGGAAAACATGCGCAAATCGGCACAATCCCGCGGCTCTGCGAGCTGATGGACCCGAAAACGCCCGGAATTCTCGGGGTCAGCATTGGAGACTGGCAGCGCGCGGGGCAGTTTTATTACTATATCGCGGCCGCCAGCAATCAACACGCGCCCGACGGGATGGAAGACTACCAAATCCCGGCCTGCACATGGGCTATTTTCGAATGTAAGGGCGCTTTGCCCGGCGCTATGCAGGCTCTTCAGCAGCGTATAACAACGGAATGGCTTCCCGGCAGCGGTTACCGCTATGCAAACGCGCCGGATATCGAGCAGTACCCCGAAGGCGACCAGCTGTCGGAAGATTATGTCTGCTGGGCTTGGCTGCCGATTCAGAAATAGAATTGCTTCAGATCTGTTTGACGAGGGGATACCGCAACTTCTGCGATATCCCCTTGTTTGTTTTTCTCTCCTTTTCGCCTGACGATTCAATCTTTGAACCGTAAGACGAATGTTTCGCTTCGCCCTTCGCCTTTGAATCAAGCAGTGTTTGCGATCCGCGCTTACAGTTGCACCACCGGATGCCGAATCACCGTTTTGCGCTTTTCCGGCGCGGTCTTTCGCGGGTCGCCCAGATAGATTTCGTGGTGCCTGCGGGCTTTCCCCATATCGTTACGATAACCTTGTTCGGCAACGAATCGGTCCATCTTTTCCACGGTTGCGGGTTCGTCGTCGTATGCGCCAATATGCATGCACTGGACGCAGAGACCCTCGCGGTAAACGAACAGCCGCGCAGGCGTTGTTTCGATCTTCTTTTTTCGCAGCACCTCAAAAGAGGCCCAGTCGAACACGTCCTGCGTTACAAACGCCGGCTGGCGGATCATGCTCGTCCATTCGAACCCCGCCTTGTTTTGGTAATCCACGCCCGGCGCGCCGTGTTCCATCTGCCAGAGGCCTTCCAGCGGCGGCACGCGGTATTCGAAATACCCCTGAATGGCATGCCCGCTCTTGGGGCTCATCTTGATCGTATAGCTCAGCGCGTATAAAAGCTCCAGCGCTTTGGCGTACGCCCCCTCCTGTTCGTTCGGGTTGCCCCGCCCGTCCACAGCGAGAAATACCATCTCCGGCACGTCGATGAGTTCGGGGACGTTCCCCGGCTGATACAGCCGTTCCTCCTGCTTTACGAATTCATACGGCGTTTCCATCCCGCTGCCTCCTTTGATGATTGGAACATCCAACTCTTCGATTCATAAACACAGTCTATCGCAAAAAACCTGACAGCAGCGTGTCAGGTTCCGTTTTCGTTTCATCTTTCGTTTTGGGGCTAGAACCGTGGCTCCGGGCGGTAGTGCTCAAATATGATCGCGTCGTTCTGGCGCGTGAGTTTGACGTGGTCGTCCGTTGGCCGGGCTGTCCAGGCAACCTTCATGGCTCCGAACGCTTCGGCAATCCGAACGGAAAGGCATTTGGGGCCGATATGGTACGCAATGAACTGCGGGTGCACCAGCACGTTGGTAAACAGCCTGCTCATCATAACCGCCTGGTAGAACGGCACGTACCGCTTGGAAGAGCGCGCGGCTTCGGAAAGCTGGCCGCGCAGGATCTGCGGCGCGTTTTTGTAGAACCAGCGCACCAAAAGCGGATGGAAACTCTCCACGCAGTAATCCCCCTTGTAGGCGTTGAGCAGTTCCAGAGTAAGCTCGCAGAGGCGCTTCCAGTCGCCGCCCGCTTTCAGTTCAACGATGACCGGTATCTTGCCGCCCAGCACGCCCAGCACGTCCGTAAACGTCGGAATCCGGTGATCGGAGCCGAACAGCTGGAACGCCTGCAGTTCCTCGAAGGTATACGCGTCCACGCGCGCGTCGATCCCGCAGACGCGCTTGAGGTCGACGTCATGAAACACCACGACCACTTTATCTTTCGTCAGTTGAACGTCCAGCTCCACGCCGTAACCCGCGTCAACGGCACGCTGAAACGCCAGAAGAGAGTTTTCCGGCACGGACTGATCCTGTTCAAACAGCCCGCGGTGCGCGAACGTCCTGTTTTGAAACGGCGCGCGCTGGGCTTTTGAACTCCGCGCGGGCATGATGAGAACGAACCAAACGACAACGAGTACAACCACAACCGCTAACGCGACCCACATGTTTTTTGGATTCCTTCCGCTTACTCTTTCAGACGATTTTATCTCAATTTGTATTGTTATTATACGCCGGATGCGATACCATGTATATATTCGAGCGGGATGTTCGCCCGCCGTTTCCTATCATAGTTACAATATTATGAATCGGAGAAGTGCATATGAAGTTGAACTACAAACGAACGTTCCTCGTCGGGTTCGCGTTCCTTTCCATCAGCGCGTTCTGGCAGATGTACGACACGGTCATCCCGTTGATCCTGCGCGATACGTACCATATGGGCGACGGCCCTGCGGGCATCATTATGAGCCTCGATAACATCGTCGCTCTCTTCCTTCTCCCGCTGTTCGGCGCGCTGAGCGACAAGGTCGGCCGGCGTATTCCGTTTATCATCGGCGGCACGATTACGGCCGTGCTTCTGATGATGGTCATCCCAATTCTGGACAATACCTACGGCGTGTGGAGCGCAGCGACGTCAACGATTATCTTTGTCATCGTGCTCGGCGCGCTGCTTCTTGCTATGGGTTCCTACCGTTCGCCCGCGGTTGCGCTGATGCCGGACGTCACCCCGAAACCCGTGCGCAGCAAGGGCAACGCCATTATCAACCTCATGGGCGCGGTCGGCGGCGCGTTCACGCTCGTGGTCATGCGCTTCCTCGTTCTCAAGATGGCGGACGGCCGGTCTGATTATCTCTACCTCTTCCTCGCGGTTGGCGTACTGATGGTTCTTGCCGCGCTGACGGTGACCATCTTCGTTCCGGAGCGCAAGCTCGTCCAGCAGATGAAGGACATCAACTACGGCGTTTCCGAAGCGGAAGACCAGAGCAAGTCCATCGAAGTGGACGGCAAACAGAAGCTCCCGCCGGAAGTCCGCCGGAGTTTGATCCTGATTCTCGCAACCATTACCCTCTGGTTCCTGGGTTACAACGCGGTTACGACGGCGTTCAGCAAGTACGCCACCAAGATGTGGTCGTCCGGCCTCAACAACGTTTCGTCGTGCCTGCTCGTTGCAACGGCATGCGCCATCATCTCCTACCTGCCCATCGGATTCCTCGCTTCCCGCATCGGGCGTAAAAAGACGATTATCATCGGCCTTGTCATCGCAACCGGCTGCTTTATCTTTGGCGCGGTCGGCGCAAAGACCTTTTCGCCGATGCTGTACGTCATGTTCGCGGCCATCGGCTTTGCGCAGGCGGCGGTCACGGTCAACACCTTCCCGATGGTCTGGGAAATCTCCCGCTTCGGCAACGTCGGCAAGTACACGGGCTTCTACTATACCTGCTCCATGGCGGCGCAGGTGGTAACCCCCATCGTATCCGGCTATCTGCTGCAGTACGTTGGCTACAACACGCTCTTTCCGTACGCGGCGGTTTTCGTAGCGCTTGCCATCATCCCCGTGGCGCTCACCAAGTATGGCGACAGCAAGCCCGGCGCGCCCAAGGATAAGCTGGAAGCGATGGCTGGCGCGGACGACTGAGCGCAACCCGTAAAAGCCGCGTCAAATGCCGGTAAAATCCTCGAAAACGCCTGTCATTCGGGCAAAAATGCTTGACAGGTCGTGCTCCGGCACGTATAATAGTCAATGTTCAAGCAGAAGCGCCCGCTTCTCACCTGCCGACGATTGTCAGGCATGGTAGCAACAATTCTTCGTTTTTTAGCATGAGCGAAAAATTTCGTGGGCGCAATCTGACTTGCGCCCACTATTTTTATATTATGGAGGTGTTCTGCCATCGCTATCGCGGAATTGATGATCAACGAGGAAATCCGTGACCCTCAGGTTCGTCTGATCGACGAAAACGGCGGCCAGCTTGGCATCGTGGATATTCGTACGGCGCAGAAAATGGCCGACGAACGCGAGCTGGATCTGGTCAAGATTGCTCCCAACAGCGATCCGCCCGTCTGCAAGTTCATGGATTACGGCAAGTACCGCTTCGAAATGAGCAAGCGCGAAAAAGAGCAGCGCAAGAATCAGAAGATCATCGAACTCAAGGAAATCCGTCTTTCTTCCACCATTGACCTGCGCGATATGGAGATTAAAGCCAAACAGTGCGTCAAGTTTCTGGGAGAAGGCGACAAGGTCAAGGTGTCCATCCGCTTCCGCGGGCGTCAGATCACGCATAACGAGATCGGCGCGGAAGTGATGACCCGTTTCTTTGAAATGGTCACAGACAGCGCCATTAAAGAGAAAATGCCGAAGATGGAAGGCAGAACCATGTTCATGATTCTCTCCTCTAAGGCCGAGAAGAAATAGAACAACCCCCGGATAAATTACCAGATAGAAAAATCAAGGCGAAAAAGATTAGGTATAAAAGACCAGGAGGAACCGACGAAATGCCAAAATTAAAATCCCATCGCGGAGCGGCCAAGCGCTTTACCACGACAAAATCCGGCAAGATCAAGCGGAGTAAGGCTTACAAGCGCCATATTCTGACCAAGAAGTCCACCAAGCGGTTGCGCGGCCTTCGCCAAACCGGCTATATTGCCGAGTGCGAAGAAAAGAAGATCCGCAAACTGATCCCGTACAGCTGAGGAGGAATGAAAAATGGCCAGAATTAAAAGAGCAGTCAATGCCGTAAAGAAACGCCGCAAGGTTCTGCGGCTTGCCAAGGGCTACTTTGGCGCAAAGAGCAAGCAGTACCGCGCAGCGTCGCAGCAGGTCATGAAGTCCATGGCGTATGCGTACGTCGGCCGCAAGCTGAAGAAGCGCGAATACCGCCGCCTGTGGATTGCGCGTATCAACGCGGGCGCCCGTATGTGCGGCACCACCTACAGCCGCCTCATCAACGGCCTCAAGATTGCGAATGTCGACATCAACCGCAAAGTGCTCGCCGACCTCGCCATCACCGACATGAACGCGTTTAAGCAGCTCGTCGAAATCGCGACCAAAGCTCGCGCGTAACACCGTTTACAAAAACAACGCCGCTTTTCAGCGGCGTTGTTTTTATTTGTCGTCCCCGTTTTTGTCGAGGTACATCAGCGAATCGATATGCGCGATATAGCGATCCTTGTTCCAGCCGCTTGCGGGGTCATACACCGCTGAGCCGATGCTGAAACCAAGCGTGTAGTTGCGCTTCTTTTCGCTGTTAAAACAATCCACCGCCTGTCGGATGCGCTGCGTCAGCTCAAACAGCGCCTGCTCACTGCCGATATCGGTGATGATGATAAACTCGTCCCCGCCAAAGCGCGCCAGCAAATCCCGTTTGCGGATGCAGCCCTGCAGCAGCGCGGAAGCGTCCTTGAGCGCTTCGTCCCCCGCGATATGCCCCAAAGTATCGTTAATCGCCTTAAAATGGTCGATATCCAGCAGAATGCAGGCCAGCGGCTGTTTGCTTTGCACCCCGCTGATGCGGTCGCTCAAGATGGCATCGAGCTGTCTGCGGTTGATGGCGCCGGTTAAGTGATCCAGATGGATTTGGTTGCTTTGTATATTGGTATGAATCAGAAAGATGGAAACTGTAATGCTGCTCCAAAGCACGGTAATGCCGTAGACATGCACCTGCGCGAACGCGCCGAGCACCGGCGGGAGCATGTAGAGTAACATAAGCCGCGCAATCTTCTCCGAAATGCGCTTTTTGTGGATGAGCACCAGCGCGGAAGCATAAAAAATTGGAAAGAACGAAACGACGGCCAGAAGCGGATACAGCACGCCGCGCTGGTAAACGTTGTTTGCGTCGATGGTGAACATCCAATTGGTCAGCGACGTTGTCAGCGACAGAACCACGCAGATTCCGAACGGAATGCCGAACGCGTACATCGTGCTGCGCAGCCGGTGCATGCTCGGGAAGATATGCCAACTGACGTAGAGCACCCAGAGTGCCGCCGGAAGCGGAGTCAGAATATACAGAAGCGTCGTCACGGAATAGTAGAGCGGAATCAGCACGGGCGAAGGATGGCCGTCCAGAAGCCAGGTGGCCGCCTCCAGAACCAGCAGCGTCATATTCGAGAGAATCAGCAGCCGAAAGAGCAGGTTTTGAACCTGCGTGCGGTCGCTTGTGCTGCGGTTGGCAAAGTACATGATCACGCAGATGGCAACCATGAACACGTTCAGATCGATATGTAAAAATTCGCTCATCGGGTCATCCTCTAAATAAGATCAGAAAACCCCCATGCCGTAACAATTGCATCATATCGGTAACCGCAAAAACTGTCAATATTCTTTCAAATTAAGAATGCCGTCTAACCATTCGGCATTTCGCTAGCCTTGCGGTGCGCGCACGCGCGATGTATGTTTTGCGGCGTGCATACATTCGGGAAAACGGGCGTTTCTTTTGTCAGCCGCACGCGCGTCCAAAGCGGAAATATGGTATACTGTAACATAATTCTCCGAAAGGAGCCTGCCATGCAAACCCTCGAATCCGAACGGCTTATTTTACGCAGTCTTACAGAAAAAGATGTGGAAGACATGTTTTTTTACGCGGCCGAGCCGGACGTTGGACCCTGCGCCGGCTGGAAGCCGCATGCAAACCGTGCGGAGACGCTGGGTCTGATCCGTTTATTTATAGCGAAAGACAATGTTTGGGGAATCGAGCGCAAGAGCGACCATCGATTGATCGGCTCGCTTGGCATGCACACGGATAAATGGCGCAACCTGACGGATGTAAAATCGTTTGGTTATGTGCTTGCAAAGGACTGCTGGGGAAACGGGTATATGACGGAAGCCGTCCGCCGCGCGATGAAATATGCGTTTACCGAGGCGGGTATGAGTATACTGAGCATCTCGCACTATACCTTCAACGACCGCTCCCGCCGGGTCATTGAAAAGTGCGGCTTCGTTTACGAAGGCACCATCCGCCGCGCGTTTTTGCGCTTTGACGGCGAGGTGCTCGACGAGGCGATTTATTCCATTACAAAAGAAGAGTGGGAAACTCAATCAAAACAGTGGTAAATACCTGAATCATCAGAGCTGAAAAACAAAAACAAATCCCGCAGAGGAGGCAGTACGCGCGTGGCAGATCAAAAACCAATCGTCATCGAAAGCCGCTCCAACGAGCGCGTCAAGGACGCGCGCAGGCTCCTGCAGCGCAAAGAGCGCAAGGAAAGCGGCCTGCATCTGATTGAGAGCGAAAAACTCGTGCGCGAAGCGATTCTCTCCGGCGCGCGGATTTCCGCGTTGTTCGTCGAGGACGGGTTTGCGTTTTCCATGCCGGAAAACGTTCCGGCATACGCCGTTTCGCGTTCGGTGCTGGAGTCGCTCTGTGAAAGCCAGTCGCCACAGGGCGTCGTGGCGGTGGTGGAAACGCCTTCGCTCGTTCCGCCGGAACAGTATCCAAGCGGGCTGATCGTCGTGCTCGACGGCGTGCAGGATCCCGGCAATGTAGGCACGATTCTGCGCTCGGCGGATGCGTTCGGAGCCGCAGGCCTGCTGCTCTCCCCCGCCTGCGCGGACGTTTACGCGCCAAAGACGCTCCGCGCCGCGATGGGTTCGACCTACCACCTGCCTGTCTGGCAGGGCGATTTGCCCGCGGAAGTCAACAAGCTCGTTTCGCAGGGTTTTTTGCCGCTCTCGGGCGACCTTTCCGGCAGCGAAACTCTGCCGGAATTGCGGCAGAACACGGCGCTCGTCATCGGCAGCGAAGGCGGCGGCGTGAGCGCGGAAGTCGCGGCGCTCTGCGCGCGGTACCGTCTGCCCATGAAGGGGCGCGCGGAGTCGCTCAACGCCTCGGTTGCGGCGGGCATACTCCTCTACGTCGTCTCCGGCGCAATGCCGCGAACATAAAATCAACCGCTGATCAAATCAATATCACGCCCGTATCATGCCGGAAAAGGAGAGACTATGGATAAAAACAAGAGCAAGAAGATTCTCGTGGTCGTGGATATGCAGAACGACTTTGTCACCGGCTCTCTCGGTTCGCCCGAAGCGCAGGCGATTGTGGACAACGTAGTCAAGAAGATTCTCGACTTCGACGGCAACATCTTCTACACGCTGGATACGCATACCGAGGACTATCTGGAGACGCAGGAAGGTAAAAACCTGCCCGTCAAGCACTGCATCGCGGGCACGGACGGCTGGGCGCCCAACGCTGCGGTCTGGATGGCGTTGATGCATCAGGAAGTAGCGGACGAACAGCATATGATCGCCAAGGACACCTTCGGCGGCGTGAGCCTGCCCATGCGCATCCACGAGATGCTCGAAGGCGAGGATCCCGAGGAGATTACGCTCGTCGGCCTCTGCACGGATATCTGCGTCATCAGTAACGCGCTGCTTCTCAAGGCGTTTTACCCCGAGGTGAAGATCACAGTGGATGCGTCCTGCTGCGCGGGCGCCTCTGTGGAAGGCCACAAGACCGCGCTGGCGGCGATGAAGCCTTGCCAAATTGAAATTGTAAACGAGTAACAAGATTTGATTGAAACGGCATACGTCGTTTATGCTCTTTTCGGAAAGGTTAAAACTATGCGCTATCTCGCAGCAGGCGTACTCTTTTGCGTAATTCTGCTAGTAATCGCCCGCAGCCTGCGGTTGCGCAGTCTCGGTGTCCACGCCGTGCAGATCGGTAAGTACGACAAGAAGGATTTCCTGATCCTGCCGTTCGTCCTCTTATACCTCTACGTCGCGCTGGCGAGCCTGTTCGGCTGGTTCGTACCCGGCAGCGAAGTGCTCGCTTCCCCCGCGCTTGCCATCACGGGCGGCGCGCTCTGCGTGCTGGGGCTTGCGCTGTTTATTGCCGCGCTCGCAGCGCTC
>JBDKTD010000095.1:0-3508 GCA_039680365.1 Clostridiaceae bacterium | reverse complement strand
CGAGGCGGTTCGGCTCAGCGGTATGGTCAACGATATACTGGACTATTCCAAACTGGAGTCGGGCGCGGAGACGGTTTCGCCCGCGCGGTTCGACGGGGGAGCCGCGCTCGGCGAATTGATCGTGCGCTACGAAATCGAGGCGGGAAAGAAAGACGTTGCTCTGGAACTCACCGGCGCGGAGAGCGAGTTGCTGTTCGACCCCGGCAAATTCGCGCAGGTAATGAATAACCTCCTCGGCAACGCCGTTCAGCACGCAAGCCGCCGCTCGATTATTCGCGTTCGCTGCGAACCCGCGGGCAGCGCGCGGCGCATCTCCGTTGAAAACACGGGCGCGCCCATCCCGCCGGAGGAGTTGGAGCGCATCTGGGAGCGATACCACCGCGCGCCGCAGACGGGCTCAGCGGGCAGCCTCGGCACCGGATTGGGGCTTGCGATTGTCAAGAGCATCCTCGAGCAGCACGGCGTTTCCTACGGCGTGGAGAGCGACGAAAAGCGCACGGTGTTTTGGTTTGAGACGATGAAGTATTGATAAGTTGGATTATTAAGGGGATAACTATGGAAGAAAAAGGATTAATACCTGCGTTTCGCGATTCGCTCTTGAATCCTACGCTTGTGAGTTCTGTAATTGACCTTGCGGAGATAGGATTTGATACAATAGTGCTTAATGGAGTTCTACAAGAATTACCAGTTGTGAAAACATTGGTAGGGGTGGGAAAATTTGCTTATTCGGTTAGAGAAAGGAATCTCCTCAAGCTAACACTTCGTTTCATTGCCCATATTCATGATGGAACCATATCATCGACACAATTTGAGAAATATAGAACAGCGCTTTATGAAAACCCTCGAAAAGCAGAACAAGAATTGAGTAGAGTTTTAATTTTACTTGATAGATTTATCGATGATGAAAAGGAGAAGATACTTGCTGCTTTTTTTAGAGCTTATATACAGGGCTTGATCAATTGGGGGGAATTCTGTGAACTGAGTGACGCACTAGATCGGCTCTTCATATCAGATATTCGGCTATTATATCGAATTGTTGTGGAAGAGGCACGTTTACTATACGAACAAGGTGGGTACTCCGCTGATAGGCTTGTTTCTGTTGGGCTAGTAAACAATCCAACATATAATATTAAAATCGATTTTGGCGGGTTTCCCCCTTTTGGGAAGATTCCGCTTTCACTAACTAAGTTGGGGAAGATATTTATCCAATATTGCGATATTGAACAAGAGTAACCAAACGAGTAGGTAAAAGTAAGTTTCAAAAGCAAACAAGGCTCCGGCAGTTGTCGGGGCCTTTGCTTGCGCGTTGTGTGTTTAATCGAACAGCTGGTGTTTAAAATCGCTGAGCCCAAGCCCCATATCCGCCGCGGCATCCTTGAGCGTTGCGCCGGAAGGATAGTCGCCCGGCAGGCTAAGCTTTGCGTAGAGCGTTTCCAGCGAAATGCCGAGCAAGTCGGCGGTCTGCGAGAGGGTGTACGAGCCGCGCAGGTCGCTCGGCGCGTAACCATTGATCGCGGTGTAGTCTTCTTCCTTTACTAGGCCGGCTTCGCTTTCGCCTTCTTCGGACTGTCTGCCTTCGCCGCCGGTTTCCGCTTCTCCGGCGGGCGTGCCCCAGGTTTCACCCTCATACTTATTTGGCAGCAGCTGCATGTTTCCCGTCGCCGCGGCAATGCCCATGGGCGCAAAGAACAGCACGAGCGCAAGCAGCGTGGCAACCAGCGGGTGGACGTGCGCCTTCTTTGAAAATCCCGTGTGGATAGCGCCTTCGACGGGGCAGGCGGTAACGCACTCGTTGCAGTTGATGCACTCCGGCGAAGAAACCCTGCCGTTTTTAGCTTTCATCACGTCGATATTCATCGGGCAGGCGCGGCTGCACTTACCGCAGTGAATGCAGGATTTCGCGTCGACGCGAACCGCGTACGGGCTTGCCTGGCCGACCAGGCCGTACAGCGCGCCCGCCGGGCAAAGGTACTTGCAGAAGAACCTGTCGTACACCAGCGATCCCAATAGCGTCAGCACGAGCACGATAAATCCGACAAGGTACGAGGTAATCAGCGCGTTGAAGTCCGCAAGGTGTCCCAGCGCGTTGAACGGGTCGTACGGGGTAATCCAGAGTTCGCCCGTGATCCACGCCATGAATACAGTGACCGCTAGGATGACGTACTTGAGGTAGCGCAGGGCTTTGTCGAGCTTCTTTGGCATGACGGGGCGCTTTTTAAAGAGCTTTGCGCCAAGCTTGCCAAAGAACTCCTGCAAGCCGCCGAACGCGCAGAGCTGTCCGCAGAACGAACGGCGCAGAACGAGCGCGAGCACCACCGTCGTGCCAAAGAGCACGAACGTGCCGATAACGATCTTTTTGAGGAACGTGCCGACGGCGACGATCGAAAGCATGGACTCCAACCCGCCGTAGGGGCAGATTGCGTGGATGGACGGGGCGACGTACCCCAGCGTGTGCAGCGCGGTTGCCGAGAGCACAAAGGCGAGAAAACTGCCTAGCGTGACCCAGCGGACGATGCGGGAGACGAGCGCAAGCCGTTGATTGCGCCTGCCGGAAGCGGTTTGCATGGTAGCGGACATGGATTTGACCCTCCTGTTATCGTTCGTTTTTGTGCCGACGGCTCGTTACAGCCGGTTCTGGAATGCTCTCTGGTGGTTCTCGGAAGCGTGCATGAGGCTTTCGAATACCGTGCGCACGTCGTCCGGCAGGTCTTCCGCGAGGAAGGTTTCATACATGGCGATGTTGTTCACTTCCGCATTGACGCCCGCTTGATAAGCTGCCGTGAGGCTGGAAACGGTCGCCGCGCGGCTGGCCCCTTCGTCGGCGGGAGCTGCGACGCCATAGGCTTCGAACAGCGGCAGGAGCGCATCGATATGCGTATCTTCCGCGCGGATGATGTTGCTGAACGGTCGAACGCTGCCGAAATCGCTGAGGATGAGCGCATACTCGGCACGGGCAAGGTATTCGTCCTGCAAAGCGTAGGTGAGCATGTCCGCAACCGTGAGGGAAGCGTCGTCGAGCGCGCCTGCCGAGCCGTAACCGGACAACGTGAGCGCGAGGTCGGCCTCGCCGAGCGTTTCGCTGGGGGCTGTGTTCGCCGCGCTGTACGCGGGGTTGCAACTGTCGCCGTAAGCGCCCTGCGCGCCGCTGCCGCCGCGATAGCCGACGTCCTCGGCCGATTCATCCGCGAGGCCGAACGCGCCGTAGCCGCCGTTTACGCCGGTCGTACCGCGTCCATCCGCGCCGTAAGCGCCGTAGGGCTCCGCAATCTCCGCGGATGCAATCGTTGTGTCCGTATTGTTTGCTGCGGTGGCCTGCGCTAACGGCGCGGCACAGCCGAGCATGGTCAGCGCCGCAAGAGCGAGCGCGAGAGCAACGAAAAGTCGTTTTACGGTGGTTGATTGAAACATAGTAGTTGACCTCCTTATGGTCGTTTCGTTTGTATGCTTTGATTATCCGGTATAGATGTGATGAAATCGTGATGGCTTTTTCAAAGTTTGATATTTGTTT
>JBDKTD010000294.1:0-12177 GCA_039680365.1 Clostridiaceae bacterium | reverse complement strand
AATCGTGGAAGCGTTTTGCGCGGCGACGGATCAAATCTTCGCCGACCTCAAGCTGATCGACCCCCTGCGGCACAAGGCCGCAACCGGCACGGACAACGCGCTGATCCTCGAAAACTTTCGCAGGCTCGCGGCAAAAAAGGCAAATCTTGTGGTTCGGGTGCCGCTGATACCGGGGTTCACGGCGGACGAGGAGAATATTGCGGGCATCGCGGCGTTTGTAGCCTCGCTGAACGCGCGTTTCCCGGTGGAACTGCTGAACTTTAATCCTATGTGCCGCGAGAAGTACGAATCTCTGCGGCTGCCGTACCGGTTCAGTCCCGATGAGCGGGAGCTTCCACAGGAGACGGTGCGGAAACTTAAAAAGATCCTGACGGATCACGGATTGGAAGCCAGATAAACGGAAATTATTCCGATATGAACGCAATGGCCTATAAGGCCGATTACCATAATACGGGGATGGAAGAACGCATGATGCAATCGTTTCTGACCAAAGCCAAGCGCGGCGAACCGGTGTTTCTCGCGGACGTCGTGAAGGCGTTTTCCGGCGAACAAAGGCGCATTTGCTGCGAGCTGGAGCCGGTCATAGGAGATAAACGGGCCTGGGAAATCCGCCTGCCCGAGACGCGGAACGCGGAAGAACTCGCGTTTATAAAGGAGTATTTCTACGCGCGCCTCTACAATTTGATCTCAACCTTCGGCGGAACGCGCATGATTTTGACCATCGCGTCGGGTGACGCAACCGCAAAAGCCATCTGCGAAACGCTGGAAGAAACGTTCCAGCTCAATGTAAAAAAGAATTCCCGATTTGGCTATGGCAAGTGCCTCAACGTGACCGACCGCATCAACGCGGCGATGGGCGCAAAGCCTTTCATCTTTAAAATTGTCGAAGCCGGCTGTCCCGTGGTGACGCCCGCGCCGCAAAAAGCAACCGACGCGGTCTCCTCCTTCATGTCTGCGGTAAACAAAGCACGCGGCGCGGCGCTCTGCGGGATCGACATCGGCGGCACGGATATCAAGGTGGTGGGCATTCGCGGCGGGCATGTCGTCGCGGTCAAGGAATACGACTGGAACCCCGCCGAAATGACGAGCGTCGATCAGGTGATTGAGCCGGTGCTGCTTATGGCGCGGGTCATCCGCTCGGTCATGTCGCTCCCGGATACGGCGGAAGCGGAACAGCTCAAAGAGGAGATGCTCAAAAAAGGCGTTTCCGACGAGGCGATGCAATCCACCGCGGATACCGTTCGTACGGTATTCGGCGAGCCGCTGCTGCTGGACGGCATCGGCGTGTGCTTTCCGGATGTGGTGATAGACGACATGATCGTTGGCGGCGAAACGCTTAAAACGCGCGGCATCCGCACGCATTCGCCGGATTACGACAGCGAGTTTCCGCGTCTTGCGGAGCTTAAGCGCATGCTGCTCAAGCAGTGCCGCGCGGGCGGGGTTGTGCATATGAGCAACGACGGTTCGCTCGCCGCGTACACCGCCGCCGTCGAACTGGCGCACTCCGAGCACGCGGAAACCGTGCGGGACGGCGTGTTCGCCCATACGCTCGGCACGGAGCTCGGCACGGGCTGGATCGACGAAACGGGCGAGATACCGCAGATTCCGCTGGAAGTGTACAACTGTGTGATCGACCTCGGCAGCTACCCTGCGCGCGCGTTCGACCCTATGGACGTCCGCAGCGTTAACAACTTTAACACCGGCCTGCCCGGTACGCTCCAGAAATACTGCAGCCAGAGCGGCGCTTACCGTCTCGCGCTGAAGATTTTCCAGGAGCAGGCGCCCGCGCGGTATGCCGAGCTGTTTGATAAAGGCTTTCTCGAAACGAAAAACGGCGGGATTTACGTCGTGCTTCAACCGAAGGATATGCGAAAAGCGCTGCTCGAGCACCTCATGGAGCTTGCGGCAAACGGCGAACCCGCGGCGGAAGAAGTATTCCGCACCATCGGCGAGTACCTTGCGGTCACGTTTGAAGAAACGGAGCGGATGCTGCACCCAAAGACGAAAGCGCGCGTGCTGTTCGGGCGGTTTGTCAAGAAGAAGCGCTGCTTTGCGCTCCTGCAGGAAGGCGCTAACCGCCGCCGGGACGTAACGCTACTCGCGGGCGACGGCAATATGGCCTACACACTCCTGATGAACGACCTCAACAACGATCCCGCCCACACGGTGGCGCAGTTCGGCCAGGCGGTCGGCGCGGCGTACTTCGCGGCTTCGGTACTCTAATCTTATTGGTATCGTATCAATGTGTTCTCTGCCTGTTTCAGCGTTCAGGCTGGAGCAACCCGATCAAGAATAAAGGGGCGAAGAAGATGAAAGAGCAGAATTATCTGGATTGTCTGGTCGGCGTGTTCGGCCATCCGGCGGCGGAGAACCCCGGCGTTGTAATTCAGGAAGCGGCGTTTCGGGATATGGGGCTGCCGCTCTGGCGGTTTTTGACCATCGACGTGGATCCCGATAAGCTGGAGGACGCGATCAAAGGCTTGAAAGCCTTCAAGATGCGCGGCATCAACTGCACCATTCCGCATAAGCTCAACGTCATTCAATATCTCGACGAGCTCTCCGAAAGCGCCCGCCTCATTGGAGCGGTTAATACCATTGTCAACAACGGCGGCAGGCTGTTTGGCGAAAACACCGACGGCAAAGGCTTTATGGAGTCTCTCCGCGCCAACGGCGTGGATCCCGCGGGCAAGAAGATCGTCATCCTTGGCGCAGGCGGCGCCGCGCGCGCCATCAGCGTTGAGCTTTCGCTTGCGGGCGCGGGCAGCATTACAATCGTAAACCGCCCGGAAGATGCGGCGCTGGCAAAGAGCCTGATGGAACTGCTCAACAGAATCGCAAAGAAGAGCGATTTTGTCACCTGGGATCATACCTACTCAGTGCCCGCGGATACGGAGATCCTCGTCAACGCCACACCCATCGGGCTGTACCCCAACGTGGACGAGATTCCGAATATCGACCTCGATACGATTCTGCCGAGTATGTTCGTGCAGGACGTAATTCCGAACCCGGCCGTTACGCCGTTCTTGCGGGCGGCGGCGGCGCGCGGGGCGCGCTGGAACACCGGAACGGGTATGCTGATCAATCAGGCGGCGATCAACATTGAGCTCTGGACGGGCAAGAAAC
Source organism: Clostridiaceae bacterium (assembly GCA_039680365.1). GTDB lineage: Bacteria > Bacillota > Clostridia > Christensenellales > CAG-138 > UBA7703. The sequence continues at coordinate 9,054 of JBDKTD010000294.1, read as the reverse complement.
CCAATAAGGACGTCATGCTCCGCGCGCTCGAAGAAGCGCTGAGCTAGGGGAAACTTTTCGCGGCTGCCACCGCAGGGCTTTCCGAAAGGAAACAAAATGCTCTTTCGCGCCTTGTGGCGCACTCACAACGGAATAAGCGAGCCGCGCTCTTTTCAGGGGGAGCACGTGCGCTTAAATAAAAAGGAGGAAACTAGAATGACCAAGAAGATTCTCGTTATGCTCATGGCTCTGCTGATGGTAGTCGGCATCTTTGGCTGCGCTGCCAAGACCGAAGAAGCAGCCGCTCCCGCCGCCGGCGAAGCAACCTACAAGGCCGCGTTCATTACGCAGGCGCTCTCCAACGAATCGCAGGCGTATGCCTGGAAACAGTTCCAGGCCTATTGCGGCGAGTACGGCTTCACCATGGAAGTCTTTGAAGGACAGAACGACGTTCAGAACGAAGCGAAGGCCGTCAGCACCTGCATCGCGCAGGGCTACGACGCCATCTTCATCAACCCCAGCGACATCAACGCGATCGTCCCGAGCCTGATGGAAGCCAAGGAAGCGGGCGTCATCGTTGGCATGTTCTCGAGCGACCTGCCGGCGGAATCGCAGCAGTATCGTGATTTCTTCTGCGGCGTTGACGACACCATGGCCGGCCAGACGGCTGGTCAGGCGTTTGTCGATCACTTCCCGGATGGCGCAACCATCGTGGAAGTCGGCGGCCAGGCCGGTCACGACGCGCAGATCAAGCGTCACGACGGTTTCGTTCAGGCAATCGAAGGCTCCAAGATCACCCTGCTTGACTCCCAGAACTGCTCCGGCTGGGTTACCGCGGACGCGATGGCAATCACCGAAGACTTCATCGTTAAGTACGGCGATCAGATCCAGGGTGTGTTCTGCCATTGGGATAACGGCGCAACGGGCGTTCTCGAAGCGCTCAAGAACGCCGGTATGACCGATGTGTACGTGGTTGCCGTTGACGGCTGCCGCGCGGGCTACGACCAGGTTAAGGCGGGCACTCAGTCCGTCTGCATCGGCCAGAGCTTCACGAACATGGCCATCAAATCCCTCGAATGCGCCAAGGCCAAACTGACCGGCGGCACGTTTGAAGCGATCAACTTCATCCCGCTCGACGTCGTCACCAAGGACAACATCGACACCTTCCCGTATCCGGAGTGGTAAGTCCGGTTTAGACCGAAAGAACGGGGGTCCGCCCGGCATTCCGCCGGGCGGCCCTCCGCTGTCAAGGCAGATGCAATCGCTTTGCTTGTAGCTGAACGGGTAAATTTTGTCTATAATCGTAAATAAGAACGTTCGCATTGCGATACATTTTTTACGGCTTGGGCAAGCCGTTCAGCGTGGAATTTCCAAAAGAACCAGAAAAGATGAATGCGTACATAAACTTGCTCTGCCGCTCTTGCAAACAAAGGGTGGAATAGCAGCGGATCATCATTCGAAAGGGGAAGTGGCGGAGTGGAAAAGAAGGATTCGGGAATCATCCTTTCCATTAAGGACGTGAGCAAATCGTTTCCCGGCGTGAAAGCGCTGGACAGCGTCTCCATCGATATTGCGCGGGGAATCGTGCACGGAATCGTTGGAGAAAACGGCGCGGGGAAATCGACGCTGATGAAGATTCTCTCCGGCGTATACGAAAAAGACGCCGGAACAATCGTTTTTGACGGGGAAACGATAGAGCAGACAACCCCGATAGAGTCCCTCAACAGGGGTTTGAGCATCATCTATCAGGAGTTTAACCTCGTCAACACCATGAGCGTGGGCGAGAATATCTTTCTCGGGCGCTTCCGCGAGATGGGCGGCATGCGCGGCTCCCACGCCGAGGCGCGAAAGCTGTTGGACAGCATCGGCTGTTCGATCGACACCCGCAAGCTGGTTGGCGATCTCTCCGCCGCCGAAAAACAGATGGTGGAGATTACAAAGGCGCTTTCGTTCAGCTCCAAGCTCATCATCATGGACGAGCCGAGCAGCTCGCTCACCAGCGACGAACTCAAGCAGCTCTTTAAAATCATCCACGACCTGCGCGAAAAGGGCGTGTCCATTATCTACATCAGCCACAAGCTGGATGAAATTTTCGAGCTGTGCGACATCGTAACCGTCATGCGCGACGGCCACGTGATCGATACCCAGCCGGTCGGAAACCTGACCCGCGCGGATATGATCACCAAGATGGTAGGACGCTCCATTGAACACGAATACCCCGAACGGCCGCACTGCGTTGGTGAAACGCTGATGGAGGTGCGTTCGATCAATACGCATAAGCTCCACGACATCTCCTTTACGCTCAAGAAGGGCGAAATCCTCGGACTCGTCGGCTTGGTCGGCGCGGGGCGCACGGAGATTGTGCGCGCCATCTGCGGCGCGGACAAAGTGCGCGGGCATCACGTGCTCATCAACGGCAAGCCGGTGCGCATTAAAAAGCCCGCGGACGCAAAGAAACTCGGCATCGGCCTCCTTCCGGAAGACCGCAAACTGCAGGGGTTGGTGCTGCGCTTCTCGGTGCAGTCCAACATCGTTATGGCGAGCCTCGATCGGATGACGCATTTCGGTTTTGTGGATGCTTCCAAGGAAAAGGAAATCGCCGAACGGCAGATTTCGAACCTCGGCGTTAAAACGCCTTCCGCGCAGACGCCGGTGCTCAGCCTTTCCGGCGGCAACCAGCAGAAGTGCGTGGTCGGGCGCTGGTTGGAGATTCATCCACAGATCATGATCATGGACGAGCCGACGCGCGGCATCGACGTCGGCGCGAAGTACGAAATCTACGTGCTCATGAAGCAGGTTGTGGAGAACGGCGGCTCGATTATCATGATCTCTTCCGAACTGCCGGAAGTGCTCAACATGAGTAACCGCGTGCTGACCATCTGCGAAGGGCGCATCACCGGCGAGTTCAACCCGGAAACGGTTTCCGCGCAGACGATCATGGACAGCGCGATTGGATGACGGGAGGAAACGATATGACAAAACGATTTGATTTGAAAAAGTTTCTGATGAACTATCTGGTTCTCGTTGCCATCGTGCTGCTCGTCATCATCACGATCATCGTTGAACCGAAGTTCCTTACCAGCGAAAACCTGACCAACATCATGCGCCAGTTTGGGCCATTGAGCTTCGTTTCGCTCGGTATGACGTTCGTCATCATCGGCGGGTTTATCGACCTTTCGGTCGCGGGGCTCATCTCGCTTGTGGCGGTGGTAACGGTTTCGCTCATCGATCCCATCGGGCAGGTGAACGCCCTGATCGTGGGCGTTCTGCTTGGCGCGTTCCTTGGTTTTCTAAACAGCATGGTGCTCATCAGCTGCGGCGCGCTCACCCAAGCCGAAGCACTGTTTATCACTTACGGCATGAGCGCGGTCTACAGCGCGGTCGCTCTGATCTATACCGGCGGCAGCACGCAGCATATGAGCTGGCTGAAAACGCCGCAAACGATCTTTTCGGCAATCGGTTCCGGCACAGTCGGCATCATTTCGGTTTCGTTCATCATATTTCTTGTTTGTTTGTTCCTGTTATGGGTGTTTCACAACAAAACCTACAGCGGGCGCTCCATCAGCTACACCGGCGGAAACAAGGTCGCCGCGGAGCTTTCCGGCATTCCGATCAAGCGCAGTGTCATCCTGATCTACACCATCTGCGGGCTGATGTCCGCTGTGGGCGCAATTGTGCTGCTTTCGCGTATTACGACCGCCGCGCCGATTATCGGCAAAAACTACGAAACCAACGCCATACTCTCGGTTGTCGTCGGCGGCACGACGCTTAAGGGCGGCAAGGGCAGCGTGCTGCGCACAGTGCTCGGCGTGCTGCTCATTACGTTGATGTCCAACTGCATGAACCTGCTCGGCGTTTCGGCCTATCTTCAGGTTGTGCTCAAGGGCGCGATTCTGGTTCTGGCCATCTGGCTGGATAACCGGAAAGAACAGTAGGAGGGAAACGGAATGCAAACAACGACAGAAAGCTTCGGCAGACGCGCCTTGCGTGCCGTAACCAAACAGAAAGCGGTTGTGGCCATTATAATCATGCTGGTCGTAATGCTTTTCTTTAAAACCAATTTTTATACGTCCTACAACCTCCTCAACGTGCTCAAGGATGCAGCGGTCAATGTTATTATCGCTTTTGGCGTCACGCTTACCGTCATCGCGGCGGGGTGCGACCTCTCCGTGGGCGGGGTGATGTGCCTTTCGGGTATTGTGGCAATCCAGCTGATGAACGGCGGCATGAACATGTGGCTCGCCATCGCGATCTCTATTCTGATTGGCGCGGTAGTCGGCTTTATCAACGGCTTCCTCGTTGTGAAGCAGAAAACGGAAGCCTTCATCATTACGCTCGGCATGGGCATGCTGATCAAAGGCGTTTGCCAGCAGCTGACCGACGCGCACCCGGTTTCCTGCACGAACATGGAGTTCATGAAGATTGCAAACGGCAAAGTCGGCGGCGTGATTCCAAACCTTGCGCTGTTTATGATCGTGATCGGTCTTTTGATCTATGCGCTGTTGCGCTTTACGAGCTACGGCAGAAACCTTTACGCTATCGGCGGCGACTACGAGGTGGCGAAATACTCCGGCATTAAGGTCATCCCCACCAAGTGGGCGGCGTTCGTGATCAGCGGAGCCATGGCGGCGCTCGCGGGCGTGCTGCTTTCAAGCAAACTCAACACCGGTTCGAGCATCTATGGCGACGATACGGCGCTGATGGTCAACTGCGGCGTCGTGGTCGGCGGCACGTCCTTTGCCGGCGGCGTCGGCGGCATTCCGCAGAGCTTTGTGGGCTTGATGGTGCTGCAGCTGTTGACCAACTGCATGAATATGCTCGGCATTGCGCCCTACCTGCAGCAGGTGTGCCAGGGCGTGGTAATCGTTGGCATCATCTGGCTGGACTGCTTTGGCAGAAAGCGCAAGCGCGAGGACGTTTGACAAACTCATACGTTCCGCCGGACGCGGCAGTTTCCTGAAACGCGCAAAAGACCCGCACCCCGGAAGGGAAGCAGTTGAGCCGACTGTTTCCTCTTTGGGAATGCGGGTTGTTATTTTGCTGCGATTCTATGAAACGACTGGTTTTCTACAGAAGCCTTTTAGATCATTCCGCTTCGAGTATGCAGCCTACAAACGCCTCGGCACAAGCCGCGTCCAGCCGCGTTCGTCAGGCAGCTTGCCGGTCTGTATGCCGGTGAGCGTGTCGTACATCACCTTTGCAACGGGACCGATTTGTTCGCCGAGAAAGATGGACTCTCCCTTGTATTCCAGTTCGCCAATGGGGGAAATCACCGCCGCGGTGCCAGTGCCGAACGCTTCCGTGAGCCTGCCGGTGCGGCTGGCTTCGAAGAGCTCCTCAACGGATATGGTGCGCTCGGCAGCGGGAAGATCCATGCTCCTGGCAAGCGTCAGCACGCTCCTTCGCGTAATGCCATCGAGAATGCTGCCGTTGATGGCGGGGGTGGTCAGAACACCGTCGAGCACGAACATGACGTTCATAGCGCCTACTTCTTCGATATAGCGGTTTTCGCGCCCGTCGAGCCAGAGCACCTGATCATAGCCGCGCTGCTTGGCGTTTGTTGCCGCAAGCAGGCTGGAAGCGTAGTTGCCGCCGGTCTTGACGCAACCCGTGCCACCAGCGACGGCGCGCACATAAGCGTCCTCAATGTGGATGCGAAGCGGCTGGATTCCGCGCGGGTAAAACGAGCCGGACGGCGAACAGATGATGTAGTAGATATACCGTTGCGCTTTACAGATGCCGAGGCGGCTGCCGTCACCAATCAAGGTCGGGCGGATATAGAGCGAAGTTCCGGGCGATTTTGGTACCCAGCCGCGCTCCAGATCGACCAGCGTTTCAATGGCTTCCAACTGCAGAACGGCGTCGATGGGCGGCAAACACATCCGCTCGGCGCTGGTATTCAACCGTTCGCAATTCAGCTCCGGCCGGAACAGACCCACTTCGCCGTTGTCATATTGATACGCCTTGAGACCTTCGAACACTTCCAGCGAGTAGTGCAGCACCGGCGACGCGGGGTCGATGGAAAACGGCTGATACGGTACGATACGCGCGTCGTGCCAGCCCTTTTCTTCCTCGTAATCCGCAATGAACATATGGTCGGTAAACACCCTGCCAAAGCCGAGGGCGGATTCATCCTCAAACTTCGGTTTCGGGTTCGCAGTTGTTGTAACCGGAATACTCATTTTGCCGCCTCCGCAGAAACGCAGTTCGCGCCGCGCCGCAGCGCCTCCACATTCAGTTCCACCAGAGCCGCTTTCGGCCCCGTAAACAAATGCGCGAGCATCTCCTGAATCGTGTCAAACCGCAGCAGTTTCGTTGCAGCGATATACGCGCCGAGCATGACCATGTTCGCGGTTTTCCGGTTGCCCAGCTCGTCCGCAATCTCCTGACAGGGGATGTAGTAAGCCGAAATGTCCGTGCGAGTCGCCTTAATTTCGATGATGCTGCTGTTGACGAGCAGCACGCCGCCGCTAATCATAGTTGGTTCGAACTTGATGAGCGAGGGCTTGTTCATGGCGATGAGCTCGGTGGGGTTTTGCACCATAGGTGAGATAATCTCTTCCTCGCTGAGCACAACCGAGCAGTTGGCCGTTCCGCCGCGCATTTCCGGGCCGTAGCTCGGCAGCCAGCTCACGGAGAGGCCTTCCTTCATGCCCGCTTCCGCGAGCGTCTTGCCCAGCGCCATGACGCCCTGCCCGCCAAAGCCGGAGATGATGATTTCGTGTGTCACGTTACTTCACCTCCGCCCGGTCGGCATACACGCCGAGAGGATAGTAGGGAATCATGTTCGCTTTCAGCCAGTCGATGGCCTCTATAGGCGTAAGCCCCCAGTTGGTCGGGCAGGTGGAAAGCACTTCCACGAACGTAAAGCCCGCGCCCTGACGCTGCAGTGTAAACGCTTTTTTGATCGCTTTCTTCGCCTTGAGAATGTTGGACACGTCGGTGACGGCGACCCGCTCGGCGTAGACGCAACCGTCCAGCGTGGAGAGCAGTTCGGACACGCGAATGGGCATGCCGCAGAGTTCTTTTGACCGCCCGAAGGGGGCGGTGGTCGCCTTTTGACCCACCAGCGTGGTCGGCGCCATCTGGCCGCCCGTCATGCCGTAGATGGCGTTGTTGACAAAGATCGTGGTGATCTTTTCGCCCCGCATGGCCGCGTGGACGATCTCCGCCGTGCCGATGGCGGCAAGGTCGCCGTCGCCCTGATAGGTAAACACCGTGAGCTCCGGATGCGCGCGTTTGACGCCGGTTGCCACGGCGGGCGCACGCCCGTGCGCGGCTTCCTGCATGTCGCAGGCAAAATAGTTATAGGCAAACACCGCGCATCCCACGGGGGCGATGCCGACGGTGGTGCCGATGAGCCCCAGTTCCTCGAGCGATTCCGCCACCAGCTTGTGGATGACCCCGTGCGTGCATCCGGGGCAATAGTGCATTTCCGCGTCGGTCAGCCCCTTGGAACGTTGATATACAATGCTCATGCGCGATCCCTCCCCAGCGCCAGATTCGCCTCATCAATCAGCTCCAGCGGCGTTGGAATCGTCCCGCCGCCCGTGCCGACAAAGCGGACGGGCTTTGTTCCGTTGACGGCGATCTTCACGTCGTCGATCATCTGCCCCATGCTGAGTTCCACGGTGATGACGGCCTTGACGTGCTCCGCCGCCGCGCGCGCATAGAGCGCCTTCTCCGGGAACGGCCAGAGCGTGACGGGGCGGAACAGGCCTGCTTTTACGCCCTGTTTGCGGAGGGCGAGGACGGCGGCGCGCGCAATCCGCGCGGTGGTGCCGTAGGCGACAAACAGAATCTCCGCGTCGTCCGCCTGAAACTCCTCAAAGCGAATTTCATTCCGCGTGATGCGGTCGTGCTTTTGCTGGAGCTTGACGTTCTGCTCCGTGCAGTCCTTGGCTTCGATATAGAGCGAGTTGATCACGTGATGCTGGCGCGCTTCCCGCGTGCCGTCGGTTACCCAGTCCTTTTGCGGCAGAGCGCGCGGAGCGGGGGTGCGCCATTCGATCGCTTCCATCATTTGGCCGATCATGCCGTCCGCCAGCACGACCACGGGAATGCGGTAGCAGTCCGCAATATCGAACGCTTCCTGCGTTAAGTCCGCCGCTTCCTGAATGGTGGAAGGCGCGAGCACCACCGTTCGGTAGTCGCCGTTTCCGCCGCCGCGCGTGGCCTGAAAGTAGTCCGCCTGCGAGGGGGCGATGTTGCCCAGTCCGGGGCCGCCGCGCATCATGTTGACGATGACCGCGGGAAGTTCCGCGCCGGCGATATAGGTAATGCCTTCCTGCTTGAGGCTGATACCCGGCGAGGAGGAGGAGGTCATGACCCGCGCGCCGGAACCCGCCGCGCCGTACACCATGTTGATTGCCGCAATTTCGCTTTCCGCCTGCACAAAGCTGCCGCCATGCTCCGGCATATGGCGGGAAAAGTATTCCGGTATTTCGTTCTGCGGCGTGATCGGGTAGCCGAAGAAACAGCGGCATCCCGCCCGAATCGCGGCTTCCGCGATTGCCTCGTTGCCTTTCCAGAGTTCCTTTGCCATCCGCTCACTCCCTTTCTACGGTAATCACGCTGTCCGGGCACATCCGCGCGCAGCTTGCGCAGCCGGTGCATTCGCTCATGCGCTCCACGGTTGCGGGGTGATAGCCTTTTGCGTTTGTCGCGCTGTCGATCACGATGATGTGCTTTGGGCACACCAGAACGCAAAGCTCGCAGCCCTTGCAGCGGTTTCGGTTGAAGGTTACGGTTCCTGCCATGGCGTTGCCTCCTTATCGGATTCGGGTTCCGGTTCGCAGCCGTTTTCCCAGAGTTTTTTCAGTATCATCGGATTCGGGTTCCGGTTCACAGCCGGTTTCCCAGGGTTTCTTCATCATCAGTTCCATTGGAAAGAGCGTCTCCGGGGTTAGACCGGTCAGTCCTTCGACCCAGTGTGGAAACGCGTGGTATAAAACGGGGAGCCCCACTCGCCTGCTTACCTCCTCCGCCAGTTCCGCGCCGCGCAGCACGTCCGCCGCCGTGGTTTCCAGACAGAGGTGTGTGTTGTGAATCAAACCTGTAGCGGAGAGCTTGGCG
>JBDKTD010000214.1:0-10457 GCA_039680365.1 Clostridiaceae bacterium | reverse complement strand
GGAGCGAGGGAATTCCTCAAAGCGGCGGACATCGTCGGCATTGCCGCAACGGTTGGAATAGAAGCGCGCGTGTCGTTTGCGGAAACGCCGCTGTTTAACCGGCGGCTGAACAATCCCGACCAGACGGGCAACGGCTATGTGGTGCTCCATGCTGTGCCGCACGAAAACATCGAGCGTGTGCAGGCGTTTTTCGCGTCGGTGCGTGAACTGCGCGGCCAGCGTAACCGCAGCATGCTCGAGCGCATCAACGCGCTGTACGCTGACGACGGCGTTACTCTAGATTACGAGCGGGACGTGCTGCCGCTCTCGCAGGCGGCGGGCGGCGGGAGCGTGACCGAGCGGCACCTCATGCTCGCGCTGGCAAAACAACTCCTGTCCCTCGGCAAAGCGAAACTGCCGGAGGGCGCGAGCGAGTGGAAAACTATGCTGGCGGAGTACGACCTCGTAGGCGCGCTCAAAAAGGACTGCATCCCCAAGGTGTTTGTTCCGGCGGCGGAGGAGTGCCCAACGCTGCGGGAGTTTGTCCGCTTTTCCGCGGAAGTCGGCGGCATTCTCGCCTACGCGTACTTGGGCGACGTGACCAACAGCGTCACGGGCGATAAGAAGGCGCAAAAGTTTGAGGACGCGTATCTGGAGGAGCTCTTTGAGGTGATCGACGGCGCGGGCGTCCGCGCGGTGACGTATATGCCCACGCGGAACACGCCGGAGCAGATAATGCGCCTGCGCGCGCTCTGCGAACGCTACAGCATGTTGCAGATCAGCGGCGAGGACATCAACTCTCCGCGACAGAAGTTCGTTATCGATCAAATGCTGGACGAGCGGTTCTCCAACCTGATTGAGAGCACCTGGCGACTGATCCGTCACGAAAACGGGGGAGGAGAGTAAGGAAACATGAAGACAAGAGCCGTACGCCTTTACGGCGCGCACGATATCCGCTTGGAGGAATTCGATCTCAGTCCCGTCGGCGACGACGGCGTTCGCTGCAAGGTGATTTCGGACAGCCTCTGCATGTCCAGCTACAAGGCGGTCGAGCAGGGCGCGGCGCACAAGCGCGTGCCGGACGATGTAGCCCTCCACCCCACGATCATTGGCCACGAATTCTGCGGCGTCGTGGACGAAGTGGGCAAAAACTGGGCGCACACATTCAAAAAAGGCGACGGGTTCGTCATCCAACCCGCGCATTCCTATCAGGGCGCGCTGACTGCGCCGGGGTATTCGTTTGCCGAGTGCGGCGGGGATGCAACATACGTAAACATCCCCTGGGAAACCCTGCATATGGACTGCCTCCTGCCGTATAACAGCGACGTCTTCTTCTACGGCTCGCTGGCCGAGCCCATGAGCTGCATCATTGCGACATTTCATGCCATGTATCATACGCGCGACGGCGAGTACGTCCACGATATGGGTATTGTCGAAGGCGGCAAGATGGCGCTGCTTGCGGGCGTCGGCCCCATGGGGCTGGGCACGATTGACTACGCGCTGCACTGCGAAAGAAAACCCGCTTTGCTCGTCGTGACGGATATAGACGAAGCGCGGCTTAAGCGCGCCGAGAGCATTTTTTCTGTCCAGCACGCAAAATCCTGCGGAATCGACCTGCGCTATGTCAACACCGGCAAGCTCGAAAACCCCGCCGAAACGCTGCGCGCGCTTTCCGGGAAAACGGGGTATGACGACGTGATCTGCTTTGCGCCCGTCAAGCCGGTTGTGGAGCAGGCGGACGCCATCCTTGCCGTGGACGGCTGCCTTAACTTTTTTGCGGGCCCAGCCGACACGCAGTTTTCCGCCATGATGAACTTCTATAACGTACACTACAACCGCACGCATGTGGCGGCGACGAGCCACGGCAACACGGACGACATGCGCGAGGCGATTGCCATGATGAACGCGGGCAAGCTCAACCCCGCCGCGATGATTACGCATATCGGCGGCCTCGACTGCGTGGTGGAGACGACATCGAACCTGCCGAGGATTCCCGGCGGAAAAAAGCTCATCTACACGCAGATTCGCCTGCCCCTCACCGCGATTGCGGACTTTGCCGAAAAAGGCAAAAACGAGCCGCTGTTTGCCGCGCTGGATCGAATCGTAAAGGCTAATAACGGTCTCTGGTGTGCCGAGGCGGAACAGCATCTGCTGGCAAACACGGGCTGGTAAGGCGCTATCCGGCTGATAAATGCCTTCCGACTGATCAACGAAGGGTTTATAACGCAAAACAGCGCCGTCGGAGTTGTCCGGCGGCGCTGTTGTTTACCAAAGCTTCATGCTCAAGAACAGATCGATTTTACAGCACGGAATACCCCGCCTGTCGCAGCAGCTCCAGCGCGAAATCGAACTGTCCAGCCTTTGTAAAGATATAGTCGGTGTTATAGGTGGATACCGCGAAGATGCCGACGCCATTCTCGGCAAGAATCGTCGATATTTCGGAGAGGATGCCGATCAGCGAAAAGTCCAGCACGCCCTGAATGCGAAACGCGCGCCAGCCTTTTTCGCAGGCGGCGGTAACGGGCGGAATGCGGGCTTCCTCACAGACCAGCGAGAGCTCCTCGTCCGTTCGCGCAAAAAAGCAGAACTCCTCATCCAGGTTCACACCGGTCATATCGTTCAGTTTGCAGACGGCGAACGCCTGCGGAAGGGCTTTCAGTTCCATGTGTAATCTCCTTGCCGCGCGGGAGCGCGGACTTCGGTTTGTTCCCCGAATATACCACTTTTCGCGCGCCGCCGTCCAGCGGGAACCGGGTTTTCGCAGCATCGGTTTGACGCTACCAAAACGAAACGCAAACTCCCTCTTGACACGCGCGGAAAAATGCGGTACTCTTCGTTTAAGCGGTTAAACAACCGCACCACCATTCAACGCCAATGCGGTCGGCAAAGGCATTTAGCAAGCAAATACGAAAATCAAACAGATCGGCAGCCGCAGGCATTGCGGCTAAAGTGGGAAGCGGAATGAAAAAGCAGGTCAGCATCAATGACGTTGCTCAAGAGGCGGGCGTTTCGGCCGCCACCGTTTCCTATGTGCTCAACAATTCTCCCGTCAATCTGCGGCCGGAAACGCGCGAAAAAGTGCTTATGGCGGTCAAGTCGCTCAAATACGTGCCCAACCAGGCGGCAAAAACGCTTGGTTCGAGCCGCGTCAAGGGCAACGGCGCTTCCAAGCTCATTGGCGTGGTGATTCCGCAGACCGAACCGGGAAAGTATTTTATGTTCAGCAACCCGTTTTACGGGGACTTTCTGAGCATGGTGGAATACGAAGCGCGCAAAGCCTCGTTCCATATCCTCATTTCCGGCGTCAACGCGGAGGAAAGCTACGTCAGCATTGCCAAAAACCGCTCGCTCGACGGCGTAATCATCGTCGGCATGTACCCTTCGGACGACATTGCCGAGTACCGCAAGGCAAAGATTCCCGTCGTGCTGGTAGACTGCTACTGCACGGACGATAACGTGTTCCACAGCGTCCGCACGGACGACCGTCAGGGCGGCTATCTGGCAACAAACCACCTGATTCAAAACGGCCACCGCCGGATCGCTTTTATCTCCGGGCAGGTCAAGGACAGTGGAGTAACGCAGATGCGCTATCTCGGCTATCAGGACGCGCTGCGCGAGGCGGGCATCCCGCTCGATAAATCGCTCCTGTTCGACGGAACCGTGGACTTTCAATACGGCCGTGAGGCGGCAAAGCGAATTGCCGCGGCCAACGCCGGACAAAAAGACCCCATCACCGCCGTATTCGCCACCTCGGACATCGCCGCCGTCGGCGCGATCAAGGGGTTCGAGCAGAGCGGGCTTACGGTGCCGGGAGACGTCTCCATCGTCGGGTTCGACGATGTGTACTATGCCGAACTTTCAAACTTAACGACCATCCGGCAGAACATCAACGAAAAAGGGCGCGAAGCCGCGAGGATTCTCATCGCCGCGGCGGAGGACGCCAAGCTCTCCAAACGCGAACGTATCATTCCTTTGGAACTCATTGAGCGCGCCTCGGTACGGCGGATCGGAACAGCGGAATAACTAAGTCATTTTCATTCGATTTCATTTCGGGAGTGTTTTCTACATGGCGATCAAACACCAACCATACGGATTGTTTCCGCATTTCGACAGCGGCATGGAGCGCAGGCCCTACTTCGTGACATCGGGGTCGGAAGCGGTGCTCGGCTGCCGGTTTGATCGTTCTGTCGAAAGCGCGCTGCTCTCCGTATCCAGCGGTGAAGAACAATATTCAATCGAAGGCGTTTTGCAGCAGACCGACGACTGCGGCCATCAATATTACCGGTTTGTTCTGCCCACCGAAGGGCTTTGCGGCAAAGTGACATATTCTTTTTCCGGCGGCGGCGAAGAGAGCCGGAGCTATTCTTTTGAGCTGTTGCACTTGCTGGAAGCGAGCTATGCCGGCGCAACCTGCGCCGACGGCACGGCAGAACTGCTCTATTCGTGCCGGGATGGTTACTTTTCTATTGTGTTATCTCCTTCGCAGCATGGTGTGCGCTGTGTTTTTACACGTCGTTTAAGCGTTAAAACACCGATCGCGCCTGACCGGATGGAGGACCCGATCGGTGAAGGGTACCTGCTGAAAACGGAACCGAACGGCGCTTGGCTGCAGTATTGCGGGCATGCGATTGTGCGCTTTCCCGCGTCGCTTCAACTCCTCCTGAACGGCGCGGGCAGCGCGCGGACGCTCCGTTTTTCGTTGGGGATCCCCGGGCGTTCGTTCTACGGCTTTGGCGAAAAGTTCGACGCCGTCGATCAGGCGGGGAAAGCGCCTTTGAACTATGTTGTGGAGCAGTTCGCCAATCAGGGCGACAAGACCTATCTGCCGATTCCGTTTTTCTTTACGGAGGAAGGCGTTTCGGGTTTTCAGACCTCTATGAGCCGTTCGCAGTTCGACCTTTCGGGCGCAAGCAAAACGGGCGCGGTCGAAATCAGCGCGGAATGCGGCGAAAACGAAGCGCTCTATGGAATGGTTCTTTCCGCTGGATCGCCCGCGCAGGCGCTGGAAGGCTATGTTGCGGAGACGGGTGCGCCCGCGCTGCCGCCGGTCTGGGCGTTCGGCCCCTGGATTTCCTCCAACGGCTGGAACACGCAGGCCGAAGCGCTGGAACAGATTGCCGCAATGAACGAGTACGCCATTCCCGCTACCGTGATGGTGCTGGAAGCCTGGAGCGACGAAGAGACGTTTTATATCTGGAACGACGCAACATACGCGCCCCGCGCGGACGGAAGCGCGTTCCGTTACGAAGATTTTACCTTTCCTGTGGACGGCAAGTGGCCGAACCCGAAGGCGTTCTGCGAAACGTTGGCGGAGAACAATCTCAAGCTCGTGCTCTGGCAGATTCCGGCGGTCAAATATACGCCGCATCCGGAAACCGCGCAGCTTCCGCTGGACGAGGCTTACGCCATTGAGCAGAAACTCTGCATCGAAAACGACGACGGCACGCCTTACCGCATTACTGAAATGTGGTTCAACAACTCCCTGATGCCGGACTTTACCAACCCCAAAGCCTGTTCTTGGTGGCTGGAAAAGCGGCGGTATCTGGTCGAGCAGCTCGGCGTCGCCGGGTTCAAGACCGACGGGGGAGAGTTTCTGTTCAACACCGAGGCGCGTCTCTTTGACGGGCAGACCGGGAGCGCGGCGCACAACGCCTACCCCCGCGCTTACGAAGACGCTTACCACGCTTTTCTGGATGATACATGTGGCAAAGGTCAGGGCGTTCTGTTCAGCCGGGCGGGCTTTACGGGCGCGCAGAAAGCGCCCATCCACTGGGCGGGCGATCAGGTATCTTCGTTCAGCGAGCTGGAAGCGCAGCTCAAGGCCGGACTTTCGCTGGGACTCAGCGGCGTGCCGTTCTGGGGGTTCGATATCGGCGGGTTCGCGGGCGAACTTCCTTCTGCGGAACTCTACCTGCGCTCGGCGGCGTTCGGCGCGTTCGCGCCGGTGATGCAGTTCCATTCCGAGCCGCGTAACGGCCAGTACTATATGACCGACCGCAAAGCCTGGAATAACGACCGAACGCCTTGGAACCTCGCCAGCGTGCAGGAGGACGAGAGCATCCTGACGGTCTACCGGCTGTTTGCCAACCTGCGCATGAACCTTTTGCCGTATCTCTGGCAGGAAGCCAGGCACTGCGCCAAGACCGCGCGCCCGATGATGGCGCATCTGATTTACGACTTTGCCAAAACCGATTTGGAGTCCGTCCGAGCGATTGAGGACGAATATATGCTGGGGCGCAGCCTGCTGGTCGCTCCCGTGATACAGGAAGGCGCAGCGGGCCGGACGGTCTATCTGCCGACCGGCCAATGGCGTGACTTCTATACCGGAGAATTGTTCTCCGGCGGGCGAACCGTTCAAATTGAGTGCGGGTTGAATCGAATCCCCGTGTTTGTGCGCGAGAACAGCGCCATCCCCGTGAATGCAAACGGCGCGCTCATCCTCGGCAGCGAGGGCAGGGAAGGCGCGGTTTCCAGCCGGACGGACGCTTACGAGCGGCTCGGGTTCCTGCTCTACGGAGCGCCTGAGAAGATTCTTTTTTGTGACGATCTCGGCAACGATCTTACGCTGACGCGCGGAGAACAAGGCTGCGCGCTGAGCGGGCGGCTGAACGTCAGCCTGTCGCTGATGGACATGACGCGTTCGAGCGAAGCAGCCGGTACGGCAACCGTGTTCGGTCGCTCCGTGCCCGTCACGGTGATTGTGCAGACTACGGAGAGCAATGCATGAAGGAACAATATCTGGTCACCGGAAACGCGGTCGTCTCACTGCCGACAATTCGGCAGAGAGACGCGGCAATCGAAGGCATCAGCTTTCTGCATATGGGCGCAAAGGGCATGATCGAGCTTTGCGGGGACGAAGCGGACCCGCTGCTCAAACCGTTTGTGAGCGCTGGCGGCGGAGAACTGCCGCTGACGGAACTCCGCTGGACGCGGCGCTTCGACTGGATCCCCGAATTTGCCGCGCGAGCGGGCGATTTTACGCTGGAAGGCACGATTCTCGCGCCAACGGGCGAGCGGGGCTTTGGCGTCCGACTGCGGTTGACAAACGAAGGCGAAGCTGCGGGCGCGGCGTTCGGGCTGAACGGCTGCTGGGCGGTCAGTAAGCACACGATCAACGAGTCCAAGCCGGTCACCGGTGAACGGCACGTATACCACAGCGGCTGGAACCATAGTTTTGTGCTCGACCAGCGCGCGGGTTTTTCGCTTTTTGCGTTCGCGCCAATCGTAACCGAAACGCCCGACACCTGCCCGATCAAAGGCTCGTTTCTCAAAAAAGGCGAACGCATATCCTTTACGCTTGTGCGCGAGGAAGCGCTGGAGTCGAAGCAGACGCTGGAAGCGGTGTTCTGGTTCGGCCTCGGTTTCGAAGAGGTCGCGGCGGCAACGTCCGCAAAGGAAATGCTGCGGCGCGGCTTTGACGCCGAACTGGAGAAAACGGCGAGTTGGCTCCAGGCGCGCAGGCGAACCGTCGGGGACGCGGCGCTGGACGAACTGCTCAACACCAACCTCCTGTTCAGCTATTTCTTTGGCGGCGGCGTCACGCTGGACAGCGAGGAGTATGTGCTCGTCACCTCCCGCAGCCCGCGGTACTATGTAAGCGCCGCATACTGGGATCGTGACAGCCTGCTCTGGAGCTTCCCCGCGATTCTACTCATCGACCCGCCGACCGCGCGCGAAATGCTCTTGTATGTGTTCACCCGCCAAAGGCGCAACATCGGCGTGCACAGCCGCTTTATCGACGGAACGCTATTGGAGCCGGGGTTTGAGCTGGACGAGCTCTGCGCGCCGGTCATCGCGCTCAAGCGGTATATCGACGCCACCAACGATACGGCGCTGCTGCATAAGAACTGCGTTCTGGAGGGGATAGACCACATTCTCCGCGTGCTCCGCACCATGCGGCACGAAAAGATTGCGCTTTACGAAACCTTTTTGCAGCCGACGGACGACCTTATCGAACACCCGTACCTGACATATGACAACGTTTTAGTCTGGTATTCGCTGAACGCGCTGGCAAGGATGTTTGCGTCCGTTTGGCCAAAGGAACGCCTGACAGCGCTGACCGAAGAAGCGGAACGGGTCAAATGCGCCATCCGGGAACACTGCGTGTTTCAAAAAGACGGCGAGAAGATCTTTGCCTGGTCGGTCGATCTCTGCGGCAAGTGGAATATTTACGACGAGCCGCCGGGAAGCCTCCTGCTGCTGCCGTACTACGGTTTCTGCGGCGAGGACGACCCCGTCTGGCAAGCGAGCGCGCGGACAATCCGCCGGGCGGACTATCCCTACTCGTTTGCGGACTGCCCCATTGCGGAAATCGGCTGCCCGCACGCGCCGTACCCCTGGGTGCTGAGTATATCCAACAGTCTGCTCTCCGGGCGGCGGGAAGCGGCAAAACAGCACTTGATGAAAACGCGGATGGACAACGGCGTCGCCTGCGAAAGCGTAGATCCCTATACCGGCGAGTGCCGCACGGGCGAAGCGTTCGCCACCTGCGCGGGATTTCTCGCCTACGCCATCGACGAAGCGTTCGGCGGTAAAAAAGTACAAAACGATTCACCATCAATTAGATAGAAGGAATGGAACCGGGAATGGAATGGATCAAGATAGCGCCGTGGGACATCTCTTGCGAGGGCGCCGAAGAGGAAACGCGCGATTACCGCGAGAGCGTGTTTTCACAAGGGAATGGATATTTGGGAATGCGCGGCTACCGGCCGGACGAAGCTTCCCCTGATCAGGCGCACCGCACCACGTTTTATTCGGGATTTTATGAATATATCCGCCCCGGCATCACCGATTTGGTGAATCAGCCGGACTGCTCGTATACCGAGATCCGCCTTTGCGGCAAACCCGCGAGTGAACTGCGCGTAACGGAAGCAAAGCAGTCGCTTTCGATGAAGACCGGCGAAGCCTTGTGGCAGTATGTTCTGGAGGACGGCGAAGGCAATCAAACCCGCGTGGAAGCCTTCCGCTTTGCGAGCATGGACAACCGCCGCCTCATCGCAATGCGCTATCGAATCACGCCGCTCAACTATGATGCAACGCTGGAGTTTATTACCGGCGTGGACGGAGGAGTGGAGAACCTGCCCATCTCGGATAACCAGATGCAGGGCAACACCGAGTTCGTCAAGTTTTGGACGGAACACACGTTCCAACCGCGTACCGACGGCGGAGTGCTCTCGGTAAAGACGCGATATTCCAAGCGCGAAACCGCGGCGGGCTGGCGCGTTTGTGCCAGCGGAGCGGCAACGGAACAAACGCCGTATACCGAAGGCGAGCGGTACGCAACAAAGCTGACCGCCTCCCTCAAACAGGGTGTAACTTGGCAGGCGGACAAACTCTGCGCCGTCGCCTGCTGGCGGGACGGAGCAGATCCTGCTTCTCAGGTTACGCGTCTGCTGGACGAAAACGAAACGGATTATGACGCGCTGCTGCAAAAGAACGCGTCCGTCTGGGAAGCCATCTGGCGCACCGCGGAAATCCGTTTGGACGCCTCGGACGAACTGCAGGGTGCGGTTCGGTACAACATCTTTCAACTCATCGCCAGCGCCCCGCATGGCGACGAACACGCGAGCATCGGCGCGCGCGGATTGATGCACGGAAGGTATAAGGGCTGTTACTTCTGGGATACGGAAATCTTCATGCTGCCGTTCTTCCGCGACGCGCTGCCGGGCACGGCCAAAAGCCTTTTACTGTACCGCTATAATACGCTGGAAGACGCAAAAGAGAGCGCGCGGCGTTTTTCGGTAAAGGGCGCGCGGTACTCCTGGATGTCGTCGGATACCGGGTTTGAACAGTGCGAAACGTGGGATACGGGCTGCTGCGAAATCCATATTACGGCGGATATCGCATACGCCGTCGGCAAATACGCGCTTTTAAGCGGAGATCAAGCATTTCTGGACGAGTTCGGCGCGAAAATCTTAGTGGAAACAGCGCGGTATTGGTTCGACCGCTTCAGCTACTGCAAAGAAGAGGATCGTTACCACCTGCTGTTTGTCAAAGGGCCGGACGAATACTGCGGAGTCACGAGCGATAATTTCTACACCGTGCGCTTAGCCAAGCACAATATCGCCCTTGCGCTCGAGATTCTCGACCGGCTCAAACGGGAGCAGAACGGCCGCTATGAAGCGCTGACGCGGGACACATGCCTGCAGCCCGAAGAACCGGGCGCCTGGCGCGACCTGACGCAAAAGACGGTCGATTTCTACGACGAAGACCGCGGGCTCTGGGTGCAGGACGCAACGTTTGAGCGCCTCGAGCCGCTGGATATTCCGAGCGTGCGCAGCGGCTGCAAACCCCTGTATTACACGCTCAACTTCGACCGATTACAGCGTTACCGCGTGCTCAAGCAGCCGGATGTGCTCATGCTCATGGCGCTGTTGCCGGAAGAGTTCTCCCGCGCGGAGGTCGAAGCCGCATGGAACTATTACGAGCCGATCACCCTGCACGACTCCACGCTCAGCTTTGGCATGCACGCGCTGGTC
>JBDKTD010000165.1:0-4217 GCA_039680365.1 Clostridiaceae bacterium | reverse complement strand
CTACAAGCGAAAGGACTATATGATTGTATTGCGAAATCCCCATCATAATTATCAAGTTGATTTACTATATTTCTCTCAAAACTGTCTGGTATATGATATGACTTTATTTCGATTAACAAAGGCACCTTTCCATTGACTAAATGAAGAACTTCTTTGAAAGACGGAATGCTTTTTCCGGTCGCGTGTATTGTTAGCTTTTTAACTTCAGAATAATTAAGTTGCGAAAGACGAACATGCTCACCTGTGGATTCAAATAAATCATCATCGTGTATTACCATTGGCACTCTATCTTTCGTGTAGCGGAGATCAAGCACTATCGCGTAACCATGATTAATCGAATTTGTAAAAGATTCAAGCGAGTTGTCGCCAAAATCCTTACTGTTATAGCCACGATGCGCAATAGGACGTGAAGAGAGCCAACCAGATTCCATTTGTTCACAATAATAGAATCTATTCACTGAAAAAATGCCTCCAAGTAAAATTAGTACTACGAGGATTTTCAATGTAATTCTATTATTCACTTTCAATACTGTCAATTGTTTGCAATTATATGTTGTCTTCATCTGCCGTAAATGTAATCTCGACTTTGTGTAGTATTTCAGCAATATATTGTGAAAGATTAGTTTCGCCAACTAAAAAAGGAAGTTCGGTGTGAGTATTCTCGGTAGTGTATAATACTGTAAGAACACAATGGTTGAGGATTCGCCATGCATGCAGATACTGCGTTGAACGTCTTTGCGGTCTTGTGTAGATAATAATAATAACAAAGAAAATCGCTAGGAATGAAATAATATAATTTTTAAAGTCTATTGTAGGAGAAAATGACATTATGAATGTAGTAATAGTGAATAAAAGCCCATATATATTACACAACATAAATATTGCAGTTTCAATAACGTAAGAGTAGTATATAACATAGGTTCGAGATACCAACTCTTCAAGAATTGATTTTTCCGAAGCTGATAAACTTAGCGTTTTTATATGTTCTTTACGAGCGAACATAATTTTTTTTTGCTCTGCTCTTTTTTTAAAATAATAGTAGATACCGATTAACATCATAATAAGCGATAGTGTAATTAAACTCCAAAACAAAGCGGTGAACACAGCTATATCTTTCATAAAGCACCTCTGTTTTCTT
The DNA here is from genome assembly GCA_039680365.1 of Clostridiaceae bacterium. Classification (GTDB taxonomy): domain Bacteria; phylum Bacillota; class Clostridia; order Christensenellales; family CAG-138; genus UBA7703. The sequence goes on along the minus strand of JBDKTD010000165.1, from coordinate 3,079 downwards.
TATATAATACGCTCATGCTGAGTAATTATCAATAAAATACTGTAAAAATGAATTAGTAAATACAGTGCATACAAGGAGATAGAATATGCGTCAGGATATCGAACTCCGGCTGGAAACGCCGCAGGATTATTCGGAAGTGGAACATGTTACGCGGGAAGCGTTTTGGAATAAGCATGTGCCCGGCTGCGACGAGCATTATTTGGCGCACGTTCTGCGTTCCAGCGGCGCGTTTCTACCGGAACTCGATTTTGTCGCCGTGCACGACGGTAAAGTAGTAGGCAACATCATGTACACCAAGGCGGTCATTCGCTGCGACGACGGTACGGCGCGGAATGTTCTCAGCTTTGGTCCGGTCTCCGTTCTGCCGCTGATGCAGGGGCAGGGCGTCGGCACCATGCTGATTCGCCATACGCTGGAGAAAGCCAAAGAGCTGGGGTACGGCGCGGTGCTCATTTACGGCGATCCGAGCTATTATTCCAGATTCGGGTTCGTTCTTGCGGAGCAGTTTGGAATTGGCACTTCCGACGACTTTTTTGCCGACGCGTTGCAGGCGCTGGAGCTTGTTCCCGGCGCGCTGGTCAACTGCGCGGGCAGATTCTTTGAAGACGCCGCCTACGAAGTGGATGAGGCGGCGGCCGCCGCGTTTGACAAACAGTTCCTGCCGAAAGCTCTGCGGGACGATCTTCCTTCTCAAAGGCATTTTAAGGAAATGCTTAAGGCGCGCAAACCGCGCAAAGGTTGAGCAGTTCGTTGTTCAAAATGTTGAAGGCGCGCAAACCGCGCAAAGGCGTTTGAACCGTGTTTGTTTAAAGAAAAATAGTATTGCATGCCTGCCCGCGCCGAAAACGCGGGTTTTTCTTTTTCCGGTTTCGGTTGCAATTCGGTTTTTCTTCCGATAGAATACCTTTTATGAAATTACAGTACGAATGTCTGACCTGCATTATCGCGCAGGTGCTCAACGTTGCCAAGATGCTCAACTTCGACGAAACGCATAAGGAAGCCGCCATGCGGGAGTCCCTTGCGTATTTAAGCGGCGCAAATTACGAGGGCTGTACGCCGGAATCCATGGGCGAGCTCTGGCAGCTGCTGCTCAAACACGCCGAAACAGGGGATCCTTACGCCGTGGTGAAATCCCTCTGCAATCAGGAAGCCATGAAGATGGAATCCCACGTGCGGCAGGCAATTCACACTTCAAACGAACCGTTCGAGCGCGCTTTGAAATTTGCGGTTGCGGGTAATCTTGTGGATTACGGCCTGGAGCATCCCGTATCATTGGAAGAACAGAACAGGCAGGTGGACGAAATTGCCGCAACGCCCTTCGCGGTGGACGAGAGTCAAGCGCTGAAGGAAGCGCTTCGAAACGCAAAAACGCTGCTGTATCTCTGCGACAACGCGGGTGAAATCCTATTTGATAAACTCTTGATTGAGGAGATTCGCCGCGAGTTTCCGCAGATAGAGACAACCTGTGTCGTCAAGGGTCTGCCGGTGCTCAACGACGTGACAATGGCGGACGCGCTGGAAGTCGGTCTGAATTCTGTTGCCCGCGTCATCGACAATGGCGACGGCTGTCCCGGCACGGTGCTGCACCGTACGAGCGGAACCTTCCTGAAAGAGTATGCGGCGGCGGATGTGATTGTTTCGAAAGGACAGGGTAATTTCGAGAGCCTGACCGGCCAGCCGAAAGAGAATCTCTTCTTTCTGTTTATGGCCAAATGCGACGCAATCTGCCAGATTGTGGGCACCAGCAAGCTGAGCATGCTCTGCAAAAAGAACGAGCCGCATTCAAACTGAGTCAGCCGAAAACAAATGAATCAATCATCGGAACCGTGCACGGGAATCTGCGCGGTTCCGCTTCTTTTTTCTTGACAGGCTGATATAAATGTTATATTATAACATTGTTAAGAAACAATTTTTCATCAAATCGATCAATGAGGAGGCTAACTATGGCAACACCCGTCATGATGCCGCGTCAGGGGCAGTCCGTTGAGAGCTGCGTTATCACCGAGTGGAAAAAGAAAGTCGGCGACGAAGTTCACGTTGGCGATATCTTATTTTCCTATGAAACCGATAAATCCACATTCGAGGAAGCCGCAAAAGTCGATGGAACGTTGCTTTCCGTCTTCTTTCAAGCCGAGGACGACGTGCCCGTTCTTTTAAACGTTGCCGTCATCGGCAAGCCCGGCGAATCGTTCGCGGAGTTTGCGCCCGACGGAGCCGCTCCCGTAAAAGCGGAGCAGGTCGCTGCTCCCGTTTCGGCGGAAGCGGCAAAGCCCGCAGCGCAAGCGACAGCCGAACGTGTGGAAGGCATTTCGCCACGCGCAAAAGCTGCCGCAAGTCAGCTTGGCGTTGATCCGGCGGCGGCGCCGCCGACAGGGCCGCAGGGCAGAGTGATCGAGCGGGACGTGCTTGCGCTGGCGCAGGAGAGCCGCACGGGTTCCGGCCTTGGCGGAAGGCAGACGGACGCCGACGCAAAAGCGCAGACCGCATCTGTTATGCCCGCGACGACCGCGCCGACGGGAATCGATTACGACGAAATCAAAATGCCGAACCTGCGCCGCGTGATTGCCAAGACCATGCACGAAAGCCTCAGCGAAATGGCGCAGTTGACCCATAACACCACCTTTGACGCAACGCGCATCCTCGCGTTCCGCGAGCGGATTAAGTCCGCGCCGGAAGGCATGGACCTGCCTAAGATTACGATCAACGACATCATTCTCTTTGCCGCCTCCCGTGTGTTGATGAAGCACGAAGCGCTTAACGCGCACTGTCTCGGCGACAAGATGCGCTTCTTCCACCACGCGCACCTCGGCATCGCCGTAGATACGCCGCGGGGTTTACTGGTGCCGACGCTGTTCAGCGCGGACACAAAGTCGCTGGGGCAGATTTCTTCGGAATCCAAACAGCTCAGCAAAGCCGCGCAGGACGGCAGCATCAACCCCGACCTGCTGCAGGGCGGAACATTCACCGTCAGCAACGTCGGTATTTACGGAGTAGAAAGCTTTACGCCGGTGATCAATCCGCCGCAGGTGGCGCTGCTGGGCGTATGCTGCATCACCGAGCGTGTCCGCACGGTCAACGG
>JBDKTD010000002.1:0-3370 GCA_039680365.1 Clostridiaceae bacterium | reverse complement strand
CGCGCCCCCAGTCGAGCAGCGAGAAGGTGCGCTCGGGATCGAATTCATACCGCGTTTCGCCGACGGAAACTGTTACTTCCGCCTTGAGCAGATTCACTTTTTCGTTGTAGTAGAACTCATTCCGTTTTTCAAAGGGCGTGCAGACCGTTGCGCTTTCGTGAAACACGGGCGTGAGCCGCACTTCGCAGGAGAACTCGCCAAAGCTCGCGTTCAGGCGGCGGATGCCGTCCTTCGTTTCAAACGCGAGATCCGCGCCGTCGCGGCGAAACGTCACAAGCGAATCTTTGCGCGCGCTTTCTGGCATATGCATACTGCGAAACGGCAGGGGAGTGATCACGCCGCGCTCAAAGTACTTTTCGCCCGTTTCGTGGTTAAAGAGCGCAATATTGCAGTTGCCTACGTACGAAACATGACCGATGACGAGCTGGAGGCAGAGACGGTCGTCCGAAATTTGGTAAAAGTCCCACTCCTTGAGCCTCCAGGGCGCGGCGTGGATACGGCTCCTGCTGTAGACGGCGGAACCGTCCAGCGAGTAACCGGGCACGGCATGTCCGCGCGCATCAAGCGCATGCTCGCCCGGGGCGAAAAGATGCGGCGTAAACGAAGGAAAATCCGGCATGGCTGATACCTCCTGTTTCAATCATTCAATCGAACCGTACATCTGCAATGTATCGTGGAACCGGCAAAAAGCGCAGTGCGGAGCGCTTATTCGAGCGGCTCCGGCTTTGCGGCTGCCAAACGCTGCTTATGCAGACGGTTCGCCTGAATCAGCGGCAGAATGGTAAGCGCGGTCACCGCCGCGGAAACGAGGAAGAGCGAAGGCGTCGGCACCATGCCGGTCACGCCGTTGACGACCATTTCCTTGCCCCAGTTGTTGATGACGGGCGCTGCGATCATGGGGCCGAACACCATTGGCAGGGCGACAAAGAAAACCTGCTTGATGCCTTCGAACTGGCCGCGCTGATCTTCCGGATAAAGGTTCTTGATCCAAGCCGTGATCGACTGCAGCGTGAGAATGTAGCCGCATCCGGCGAGGAACATTCCAATGCAGAGGATTACAATGTTGCTGGCAAACGCAACGCTGACGAGGCCAACCGTGTTTGCGATGAGCGCATAGAGCACAACCTGCGAAAGCTTGCCTTGATCGATCAGCTTTGCAGCGGGAATGGTCATAAACGAAGCAACCACCAGCGCGCCGCCCTGCAGAGCGCCGGCAATGGCGTAGTTATACCCGAGATAGTTGACAAAATAGATCGTGATATACGAAAAATACACATTGAAACCGATGAAGTACACCACCATCACAATAAACACCCAGAACAGCTCACGGTTTTCCTTGACGGTGCGCCAGTTAAATACCTTGAGCAGCTGCTTGAAGTAGGTGGGTTCTTCCCGGCGGGGCTTGAGGTCCGGCGCGTCCTTCATGGCAAACAGGGACACGAGACCAAAGAGGATAACCATGGAACCCATGATCGCAAAGAATGGCATGTAGTCGAGCTTTTCAACGATTATACCGGAAACGATGGTTCCGAAAATAGTTGCAATCACAGGCATTACGGCAAGCGCGCCGCCAAGACGGCCGCGGTTACGCTCGTTGGAAATATCCGTTGTCCAAATGGAAAAACCCGCGTCGTACCCAAACGAGCCAAAGAAGCTCATCACCGCGTCCGCAAGCACAACGAAAGTTGCAACCAGCACCAGCGGCGTTTTCGGCATGAACTCGCCCAGCCCGAAAATAATGGTAAATACGCCCCAGAAAATATACCCGATGGACACAAACGGCTTTCTGCGCCCGATGCGGTCGCTCCAGGTGCCAACAAGGAAGGTGCAAAACGTTGTTACCACGGCGCTGACGCCGACCATCCAGCTGATGATGGCGGGATCCGGGGCGACTTTGTTGTAAACAAACGTGCTGAACCAGGAGTTTTCAACGTTCCAGCAGATCTGCCCGGCCATGCCGAGCACCCAAATGAGAACCCAGTTCTTTTTGCTGATGTCGCTTTGCATGATGAAGTGTTTCCTCCCAACAGAATAATGATATGACGAAATTGCCGAATTCCTTCGGCAAACAAGCAACGAATAAAGGTTATATAATAGATGCCGACTGCCGGGGTTAGGTGATGATTCCATTCGAACCAGACGTGAAAATATACACCGTGTCTATTATAACGCGCGTAACAGGTGGGCGCAATGCGGAAGTGCTTCAAAAAACACGTTTGCCTGCTCAACGGCAGTCAAACGCGCTTGCCGATGCTCGACCGCGCAAGCGGGACTGTGATATAATCACGGTACTGACTCGGCATGTTTCGTAGAATCGAAACAATACTCCGTCCCGAACGTAAGATTCCATTGAACACACAGTCAACACACCCGCCGTGCGCTCGCTTTGTTGCAGCACGGCAAAATGGGGCAACGGAACAGGAAAGGAAGAAACATACCATGCAGAAAAACTTAAAAAAAGGGATCGCACTGATCTTGATTGCCGCGATGGCGCTTGGCCTTGCGCTCACGTCCTGCGCGCCAGCAGCAATGCCCGCCGTGGAAGCGACGGAAGCCCCGGTAACGGAAGCACCCGCAACTGAAGCGCCTGCAACAGAAGCGCCTGCCGAGGCGACGCAAGCGCCCGCGGAAGCAACCGCCGAACCGTCGAGCGATGGCGCCATGAGCTTTTCACTCACCACGCTGACGGGCGAAACGATCGACGACTCGATCATTTCCAACAACAAGCTCACAATGGTCAACTATTGGGCAACATGGTGCGGGCCCTGCGTAGGCGAAATCCCCGACCTGCAGAAGATTCAGGATGAGTATGCCGGTAACGGATTCTCCATCATCGGCGTATTGATTGGCGACGATGATTACGACGGCGCGCGACAGTTTATGAGCGATACGGGCGTTACCTATCCCGTCGTGCTGCCGGAAGGCGTGTTCTTGACGCTGGCCAGCGACATTCAGGCCATTCCCACAACGATGTTCTTTGACTCCAATGGCCAGCAGGTTGGCGAAACGCAGATCGGGTCCTTAAGCTATGCGGACTGGGTCAGCCTGATCGACTCCCTGCTTAAGCAGGTATCATGAAACGCGCCCTGCCGTTTATCCTGCTCGGAGCGGGCGTATTGTTCCTTGTGCTCGGAATCTACGGGGACGAGGTAAAAATCGTCCTCTCGCGAGCGGCGAATATCTGTTTGGAGTGTATCGGCATTGGCTAACAAGACGAAACGAAACCGGCTGAGAGGCTATTTTCAGGGCGTTTGGACGCTTTTGACCAACGGGTACCTGCTGGGGTTCGTCAAGGGGCATATCTGGCAGGGCAAATCCAAGTCGGTCTGCGTACCGGGGCTTAACTGCTACTCCTGCCCGGGAGCCTGGG
>JBDKTD010000080.1:0-6217 GCA_039680365.1 Clostridiaceae bacterium | reverse complement strand
TCTTGGTGTACTTTGTGCCGAGCTGGAAGATGTTGCCAACCTCGATGCCGTTGCTCACGCGCAGCGTCTTTTTGCCGCAGACGGGGCAGATGCCGCCGGGGGTCGCTTTTGCAACGTCCAGATAGCTTACCTTGCCGTAGTCGCGGTCAATGTTGAAGCCCGTGTAGTGGTGATCCGCCTTGTTCGCGCCGCAAACCAGCGCGCCAATGCCTTCCAGCGAGCGGTCAAACACCACGGTGATCTTCTTGGTGTCCAGCCCCATGGGGCCGATGAACCCGGCGACGATGCCGCTTTCGGGCGTGATGCAGCCAGGATGAATCTCCGCGCCGATGGCGTTTCGGAGCTTGGTTTCGTGTACTTCCAAATCGCCGCGCACAAAGACGATTACGAAGGAATCATCGGTGTTTTTCTGGTAGACCACCGCCTTGCAGGCGGCGGTGTGGGGTTTCTTTAAGAATCCGGCGACTTCCTCAATGGTCGCCATCTCCGGCGTGGGAACCAGCGTCAGCGGTTCCGTCGCGCCGTAGGCGGAGTTATCCACAACGCTCGGCGCCGCTTCCAGATTGGCCTTGAAGTCGCAACTGTCGCAGAGCACCAGCGTATCCTCGCCGATGGCGGTGAGCAGCATGAACTCGTGGGAAATCTTGCCGCCCATCATACCGCTGTCGGACAGCACGGCGATGACGTTTTTGCAGCCCGCGCGCTTGAAGATGCGCTCGTATGCGTCATAGCAGCGTGCGTAATACGCTTCCAGATCCGCCTGCGAGGTATGAAAGGAGTATGCGTCCTTCATTGTAAACTCGCGAACGCGGATCAGTCCGCCGCGCGCGCGGGGTTCGTCACGGAACTTCGTTTGAATCTGATAGATCATAAACGGGTACTTGGCGTAGGACTTTGCCGCGTCGCGCGCAAGATGCACGGCGGCTTCCTCGTGCGTCATGCCGAGCACCATATCCGCGCCCCAGCGGTCGGTCAGACGAACCAGCTCTTTGCCGACGCTCGTAAAGCGGCCGGATTCCTTCCAAAGGTCGGCGGGCAGCACCACGGGGAATAGCACTTCCTGACCGTCGATGCGATCCATCTCCTCGCGGATGATGCGCTCGATTTTTTGCGTGATGCGCCGTCCCGGAGGCAGCAGCGTATAAACGCCGGTGTTGACCTGCTTGATATATCCGCCGCGCACCATCAGCGCGTGGCTCTCAATCGTGCAGTCGGCGGGCTTCTCTTTGTACCGTTCGCCGATCAGTTCGCTCATTCTCATATAATTCACCTCGTACAAATCAATAAACACCTTATTATCGCCCAGAATGCGGATTTTGACAAGGGTGGATTCCGCTTTCGCGCACGGGTTTTTATATAGTCCGGCGGCGTCGGGTACTGAACCGCTCGCCAGAGAAGAATGTTAAATTGTGGAAAACACGCTTGACAAAGCTTTGTGGCATCACATACACTGGGTACAGAACAAAAGAAGGTAAAGGCGAAGATCGGAAAAGAGTACGCGCGCTGCACTCGCCCCAAGAGAGGATCGGTCACCGGCTGAAAGCCGATCCGGGCAGCACGAGCGGAAGTGCCTTCCGAGAGCCGCCACCGACAACAAACGCAAACCCGCTTATAAGCGCAGGCGTTTCAGTATCGGCGGACGATTCAGCCGCGTTAAGGCTTTGAGCGGGGGAGAATTCTCCCCAAATAAAGTGGAACCACGGAGCGCATTCGTCTTTATAACGGGTGCGCTTTTTTGTATTCCAACCCGCTCGGCAGACGGAGAACTTCAGTAACCAGAAGACAAGGGAGAAACGGCTATGTTTCGAACGTTAAAAAGCGATATTCAGGCGGTTCTTCACCGCGACCCCGCCGCGCGTTCCGCGCTGGAGGTCATGCTCTGCTACCCGGGTTTCCGCGCGATACGGATGCACCGGCGGGCGAACTTCTTCTACACGCGCGGCATGAAGCTGCTCGGCAGAATGATTTCCGAGTGGTGCCGCTTCCGCACGGGCATCGACATCCACCCGGCGGCGACCATTGGTAAGCGGTTGTTCATCGACCACGGCGTCGGCGTTGTGATTGGCGAAACCGCCGTCATCGGCGACGACGTGACCATCTATCAGGGCGCAACCCTCGGCGGCACCGGCAAGGACGTCGGCAAGCGCCACCCGACCATTGGCGACCATGTAACCGTTTCCGCGGGCGCGGCGGTGTTGGGTCCCGTAACGATCGGCAGTCACGCCAAGATCGGCGCGGGTGCGGTGGTGCTCAAGGACGTTCCGCCGTTTTCCACGGTGGTCGGCGTGCCGGGGCATGTTGTGCGGCTCTACGGCTGCAAGGTGCCCTGCGATAAGATTGGCCAGTGCGACGATGGTCAGTGCGACTGTATCGGCACCGAGCTCTGCGTACGCTCGAAGGAATGTCTTGGCGGTGAGGAAGGCGTCGATCTGGATCAAACCGACCTGCCCGACCCGATCGAACAACAGCTGCAGGCGCTTATCAAGCGCGTGGAAGCGCTGGAAGCGGAGAAAAATGCAGGGAATTCCGAAAAGTAAAGCGACGTTTCCAACGCAATGCCGCAAAACTGTGATATAGTAAACAAATACCGAGGAGAGAACACTATGCAGATTTACAACACAATGACGCGCAAAAAGGAAGAGCTCGTTCCGCTCGTGCCGGGGCAGATCTCCATGTATGCCTGCGGGCCGACGGTCTACAACTACTTTCATATCGGCAACGCGCGCCCGTTTATCGTGTTCGACACGCTGCGCCGCTACCTTGAATACCGCGGGTATACGGTGAAGTTTGTGCAGAACTTTACGGATATCGACGACAAGATGATTCGCCGTGCCAACGAGGAAGGAACCACCGTCAAGGAGCTTGGCGAACGGTTCATCAAGGAGTATTACCACGACGCGGACGCGCTGGGCGTTCAGCGCGCAACCGTCAACCCGCGCGCTACCGAGCATATCGGCGAGATTATCGCGCTGGTCGGCACGCTCATTGAAAAAGGCCATGCCTACGTAACGCCGGAAGGGGATGTGTATTTCGCCGTCCGCAGTTTTCCGGGTTACGGCAAGCTCTCCGGGCAGAATATAGACGATCTGGAGAACGGTGCGCGCGTCGATCCCGGCGAAGCCAAGCGCGACCCGCTCGACTTTGCGCTCTGGAAGGCGGAGAAGCCCGGCGAACCCAGCTGGGATTCCCCCTGGGGCAAAGGCCGTCCCGGCTGGCATATCGAGTGCTCGGCCATGAGCATGTCCATCCTAGGCCAGACGTTCGATATCCACGCGGGCGGGCAGGACTTGATCTTTCCGCATCACGAAAACGAGATCGCCCAGAGCGAAGCCGCAACGGGAAAACCCTTTGCGCGCTACTGGATGCACAACGGCTATATCAACGTAGATAATCAAAAGATGTCCAAGTCGCTTGGCAACTTCTTTACCGTGCGGGAGATCGCCGCGGAGTTCGACCTCGAAGCGGTGCGCATGTTTATGCTGAGCGTTCAGTATAGAAACCCCGTAAACTTCTCGCGCGAGCTGATTCAGCAGGCGGAAAGCGGTCTGGAACGGCTCCGCACGGCGCGGGAACGGCTCGAAGACGCGCAGATTGCGCCTTCCGGCACGCCGGAGGACGCGGCGTTTGCTGCGCTGCTCGACGAAATCAAAACGCGCTTCTGCGACGCGATGGATGACGACCTCAACACCGCGGACGCGCTGGCGGCGCTGTTTGATTTTGCGCGCGCGGCAAACACGTTTGTCACCGAACCGCGCGGAAAAGCTGCCATCGACAAAGCAAAGCAGCTCTTTGACGAGCTGACGAGCGTGCTCGGCTTGCTGGTGAATAAAAAGGCCGAGGAATTCCCGGCGGAAGCGCTCGACCTGCTCGAACAGCGTCAGGCGGCAAGAAAAGCAAAGGATTTTTCGCGCGCGGACGCCATCCGCGACGCGTTAAAGGAGATGGGGTTCACCGTGGAGGACACGGCGGCAGGCCCCAAACTAAAGAAACTTTCCTGAAAGCCCCACTCAAGACCGCGCCGGAAAACGGATGGCGGAAAACCGAAATAAACCGTAAGGAGAAGACCTGATATGACCGATTCGTTTTCCCTGTTTGACATGTTGCTGCTCGCGATTGCCGTGTACGTTCTGTACGCTGGCATCGTAGGCAAAGGCCGCCTCTTCACCCTTGAAAACATCAAGGAAGGCATGGAAGCGCAGTATATTTCCATGTCCCGCAAGTTTTATATTGCGCTTGGTATCTTCATGCTCCTCAACAGCGGCGCGTCCCTGCTGCGCGGCGTGTTCTACCAGCAGGTCGTCACCGCCGCAACCGAAACCACCGCCGCTTCCGCCACCTGGCAAGCAAAGATGGACATGGGCAAGTTCGCGTTCATGACGCCGGAAGTGTTCAACATCATTTCGTATGTGGCGCTTGGTATTACGCTGGCGCTGATCGTGCTGCTTGCCGTGCTTATGCGTAAATACATGGATAAGGACGCCGCCAAGAAGCGCGCGGAAGCCAGCGGCGCCGCACCGCGGCAGAATCCGAACGCAATGCCGCGTTCCGCTTTCGACTTCGACGACGAAAACAGCAAGGATAGCTCGAGCAAGTAGTGGAACGAAAAGCGGAGAGGAACCACTTCGAATCCGCAACGGAAATCAGATCGAAAGATCAAATCGAAATACAGTTATATTAAGTTGCTAAAATACTACTCTTCTTTTTTCAAGGAAAGCCACCCTATAAATCGGGTGGCTTTTTTGTGTGACTCGACCCGATTGATTATGAAGTCATAGTAAACGCAAAAAGTGCTGCTATTGTAATGAATACGGCAGCATGATAAGATGCAGTCATGTATTCTGGTGAATAGTTACTTGTCGGCGATGGCGCTTGAGACCGAAAGAATCAGGTCAATCTGAGAAAGGGACAAGATAATGAAAAAATCGATTCTGGTAACCGCCTTACTAATGATTTTTGTTGTTACTGTCGCTGCCGCCTGTGGCCAGAAACCCGCAGCGGGAAATGACGCCTCTTCCGCCGCGGTTGAAAAACAAGAAACAGTATCTGTTCAGCAAACTCTGATCTCCAGCCTAATCACGAACCCGATTGTCGTCTTTGAGGAAAGCAAAGAGGATATTATCGGCAACAGCGGCGAGTTTATCGCCGTTGGAACAGACAGAGACGTAACGGAAGACGGCGTACTCTTTCACGCGGCCAGCGATGAAAATCCATTTTTAGCGTTTGCAAAATCGCAGGAGGGAACAACGGGCAATCAAGCGTTTTATGCCAAGTTTTTACCTTCGGCAAAGGATTTTGGGTTTATGCTTTCCTCGGAAACCGGTGTGGGCTTCACGATTGGTGAAGAAAATGAGCCGTGTTATTTTCTGCAAAACGGAGCAAGCATCATACCTATAACAACCGACATGAGAATCGAACCCGGCAACTGGTACCATATGGTGTTGGCAATTGATTCAACAGGCGCGTTTCAGGGTGTGATCTGCAAAGACGGCGCTTTGGAACAGGCCGCGTATTTCAGCGTTTCAGCAGACGATACGGAAGGCGAGAACCGCGTTGACCAATCCTGGCAGCTTTACGCGGGATTCCGCGGGGAAGCGACGCTGACAATACAGAGTTACAGCCTTTACTCTTTCGACAGCTTTGCAAAATAGTAACACATGATACAAACAAACGACCGGAGTTTTACCTCCGGTCGTTTATTTATGTATGGGGTTCGCAGGGGCGTGCCCATGCGTCAGGGGTTTGGGGATGAAATCCCCATCAAACCCTTAGGAGAGTTCGAACATGCCCATGTAGAGCTGATAGTACTTGCCCTTCTGCTCGAGCAGGTCGTCGTGGTCGCCGCGCTCGATGACCTGGCCGTTTTCCAGCACGAGGATTGCGTTGCTGTTGCGCACGGTCGAGAGGCGGTGGGCAATGACGAATACCGTTCTGCCCTTCATGAGGCGATCCATGCCCTTTTCGATGAGCGCTTCGGTGCGCGTGTCGATGGAACTGGTCGCTTCATCGAGAATCAGCACCGGCGGGTTGGCTACCGCCGCGCGCGCAATAGCGAGGAGCTGCCGCTGACCCTGGGACAGGTTCGCGCCGTCGGCGGTGAGGATGGTATCGTACCCCTGCGGCAGGTGCTTGATGAACGAGTGCGCGTTGGCGAGCTTCGCCGCGTCAACAATCTCCTCGTCGGTCGCGTCGAGCCGCCCGTAGCGGATGTTTTCGCGCA
>JBDKTD010000069.1:0-13461 GCA_039680365.1 Clostridiaceae bacterium | reverse complement strand
CAGCGTGTTCGGCATCCGCCTTCCGTTCTCCGCACCGAAAGGCAATCTCCTCGATCTGTTCGGCGAGAATCTCGAAACGCCTTTCGGTCCCGCCGCGGGCACGCTTACCCAGCTTGCGCAGAACATCATTGCCGCATACTATGCCGGCTGCCGCTTTTTTGAACTCAAAACGGTGCAGACGCTCGACGGCGAAGACCTGCCCGTTTCCAAGCCCTGCATTCTCGCAACCGACGAATGCTACAACGTTGAATGGTCGACCGAACTGCGCGTTCCCGAAGCCTTCGACGAGTATGTGAAAGCCTGGTTCGCGCTCAAACTCATCAGCTGGGAATTCGACCTTGGCAGACCCGACGGGTTTATGTTCAACATGAGCGTCGGCTATAATTTTGAAGGCATCACCAGCCCGAAGATCGACGCCTTTATCGAAGGCTTGAAGAACGCCTCATCAACGCCCGTCTGGCAGGAATGCAGAGCCTGGGCGAAAGAGAACCTTTCGCGCTTCAGCAAGGTGGACGCAAAATACATTGAGGCCATCTCGCCGCGCGTCTGTTCTTCGATTACGCTTTCCACGCTCCACGGCTGCCCGCCGCAGGAGATTGAGCGCATCGCGAGCTACCTTATCGGCGTGAAGGGTCTCAACACGTTTGTCAAATGCAACCCCACGCTCTTGGGTTACCAGTTCGCGCGCAAGACCATGGACGACATGGGCTACGACTATCTGGTGTTCGACGATTTCCACTTCAACGACGATTTGCAGTACCGCGACGCAATTCCGATGTTCAAACGCCTCGTAACTCTTGCCGAAGGCAAAGGCGTGCAGTTCGGGCTTAAGCTCACCAACACCTTCCCCGTCGGCATCGCCCGCAACGAACTGCCCGGCAATGAGATGTACATGAGCGGACGCTCGCTGTTTCCGCTCACAATTGAGCTGGCGCACCGCATCAGCCGCGAATTCGACGGCAGAATGCGCCTTTCGTTCTCCGGCGGCGCGGACTACAACAACATTGTCGATCTCTTCGACGCGGGCATCTGGCCGATTACTCTGGCGACGACACTGCTCAAACCCGGCGGTTATCAGCGTGCAAAACAGATTGCCGAAACGCTCGTCCGTCAGGACTACGTTCCGTTCGACGGCGTTTCCGTCGGCAAAGTGGCGTATCTTGCCAAAGCTGCGCGTTCCGACGAACGGCATACCAAACCGATTAAGGCGCTGCCCGTTCGCAAAATCAAGGATAAGGTACCGCTTACGGATTGCTTTATCGCGCCCTGCGAACATGGCTGCCCGATCAATCAGGATATTCCGGAATACGTCCGCCTCGTCGGCGATGGCAAGTATGCCGAAGCGCTGCAACTTATTCTGGAACGGAATCCCCTGCCTTTTATGACTGGCCGCATCTGCACGCACCACTGCATGGATAAATGCACGCGCGGGTTCTATGAGGAAAGCGTACACATTCGCGATTCCAAATTGCTTGCCGCGCGCAACGGATTCGAAGCGCTGATCGGTTCGCTGAAACCCTCCGGCAAATCGGACGTCAAGGTCGCCATCATCGGCGGCGGACCCGCCGGTATGGCAGCTGCCTACTTCCTCGGCCGTCAAGGCGCAAAAACTACGATCTTCGAAAAACGCGCGCTCCTCGGCGGTATTGTGCGCTACGTCATTCCCGGTTTCCGCATCGGCGATTTCGGCATCGACCGCGACGTGGAACTCGTCAAAGCCATGGGCGCGGAAATCAAGGTCAACACCCTTGCGCCGAGCGTCAAGGAACTCAAACAGCAGGGCTTTACGCATGTTATCTTCGCAACCGGCGCGTGGGCGCACGGTCATCTCAAGTTGGAGTCCGGCGAGAGCAAGAACGTTCTCGATTTCCTCGAACAATACAAGTGCGAAACGCTTGGCGAAGTCGGAGAACACGTAATCGTCGTTGGCGGCGGCAATACCGCAATGGATGCGGCGCGCGCGGCTAAACGCATCAAAGGCGTTGTTTCCAGCACCATCGTCTACCGCCGCAACAAACGCTATATGCCCGCGGACGAAGAAGAACTGCAGCTTGCCGAGGACGACGGCGTTGCCTTTTGCGAACTGCTCACTCCCGTTCGTCTGGAAAACGGCAATCTCGTCTGCCGTGTCTGCAAGCTCGGCGCGCCGGACGCCAGCGGCCGGCCTTCCAGCGTTGAAACGGACGAGATGGTCGCCCTCCCCTGCTCGCTGCTCATCTCCGCCATCGGCGAAAAGGTTGACGCAAAAGACTTTACCGAAAACGGCATCGCGCTGAGCGAACGCGGCAGCGTCGTTACAAACGCCAAAACACTGGAGACCAGCGAACCGAACGTGTTCGTCATTGGCGACGCGAACCGCGGTCCTGCCACAGTGGTAGAAGCCATAGCCGACGCGCGGAAAGTAGCGGACGCAATCGTTGGCGCGTACTCCGTTACCGTGCCGGAAGAGTCGAAGGCTTGCGAAGGCAACTGCCTGCTCAAGCAGGGTTCCCTTGCCGTTTACGACAGCGCGGGTAAGGAAACCGAGCGGTGCCTTGCGTGCTCGACTATCTGTGAATGCTGCGTACAGGTCTGCCCGAACCGCGCGAACATTGCCATTACCGTTCAGGCGGACAGCATGCCGCAGATTCTGCATGTGGACCGCATGTGCAACGAATGCGGCAACTGCACCGCGTTCTGCCCGTACGACAGCTCGCCCTATCAGGAAAAGTTCACGCTGTTTTCGACCGAAAAGGAGTTCGATGGCAGCGAGAACAAGGGCTTCTTCGTGCTCGGCGGCGGCAAGATCAAGCTGCGGCTGGACAGCGTTTCCACCGTTCGCCTCGGCGCAAACGAAATCGACCCCAAGATCGAGCAGTTCATCAACGCCGTGATCTGGGACTACAGCTACCTGCTCGAAACTAGACGCTCCGGCCTTGATGGATAACCGCTCCGTCAAGGCCGGGTTCTTACCGAATTACAAGTCTGAGGGGGAACACCCATGTCCACTTTTACCGTCAACGGACGGCTTGTCACGGTCGAAAAAAATCAAAAGCTCATCGTGTATCTGCGGGACACGCTCCGGCTCACCAGCGTTAAAAACGGATGTTCGGAAGGAGCCTGCGGCACCTGCATGGTTCTCATCGACAGCAAAGCGACGAAGGCCTGCATACAGCAGACGGATAAGCTGGAGGGTAAATCCATCGTAACCGTCGAAGGCCTCACCCCGCGCGAACGGGATGTTTACGCATATGCGTTTTCTACCTGCGGCGCTGTGCAGTGCGGCTTTTGTACGCCGGGAATGGTCATCAGCGCAAAAGGACTGCTGGATATTAACGGTTCTCCCACCCGTGCGGACGTAAAGGAAGCGCTGAAAAACAACATCTGCCGATGCACAGGCTACAAAAAGATTGAAGAGGCGGTGCTCCTTGCCGCCGAGATTTTGCGGGAGAACCTTCCCGTCCCCAGCGGCGAACTGCCCGGGCTGCTCGGCGAAAGCATCAAGCGCATCGAAGCGGCGGAAAAAACGCTCGGCACCGCCCTGTATGCCGACGATCTTTATTTTGACGGAATGCTGCTCGGTTCCGCCGTACGCAGCGCTTACCCGCGCGCACGCGTTCTTTCCATTGAAACAAGCGAAGCAAAGAAGATTCCGGGCGTGGTTGCCGTGTTCACTGCGAACGACGTTCCGGGCGATAAAAAGATCGGCCACCTCGTTCAGGATTACGACGTAATGGTTCCCGTTGGCGCGGTAACGCACTTTTTAGGCGACGCTATCGTTTTGGTCGTTGCGGAAAACGCGGAAGCGCTGGAAGCGGGCAAAGCCGCGGTTCAAGTGGAATACGAACCGCTCACCCCCATCCTATCGGCAAACGACGCTGGAAAGGAAGGCGCGGAGCGTGTCCACGACGAGCGCGATAACCTTTTGAGCTATCAGTTTGTCAAACGCGGCGACGCGGAGAGCGTCATCCAGCATAGCGCGCATGTGGTCACGAACCACTACAGCGTGCCGTTTACGGAGCACGCTTTTCTAGAGCCGGAGTGCGCGGTGGCGCAGCCCGAAGGCGACGGGATTCGAATCTTTTCCGGCGATCAGGGCGTGTATCAAACGCAGAAGGAATGCGCGCATATGCTTGGACTGCCGCTGGAAAAGGTGCGTGTGTCCGCCATGATGATCGGCGGCGGCTTTGGCGGAAAAGAGGATATGAGCGTTCAGCACCATGCTTCCCTTGCGGCGTTTCTCCTGAAGCGCCCCGTAAAGGTCAAGTTCTCCCGCGCGGAAAGCATACTGATTCACCCCAAGCGCCACGCCATGGAGATGGAGTTTACCACCGCCTGCGACGAAACCGGACATTTGACCGCTATGTGTGCTCGGCTGATTGCCGATTCCGGCGCGTACGCTTCCCTCGGCGGGCCGGTTCTCCAGCGCGCCTGCACGCACGCGGCGGGGCCTTACAACTATCAGAATATCGACATCGAAGGCTACGCTTACTACACGAATAACCCGCCGGGCGGCGCGTTCCGCGGATTCGGCGTTCCGCAGAGCTGTTTTGCCACGGAATGCAATTTGAACCAACTCGCGGAACTCGTCGGCCTTACGCCTTTTGAGTTCCGCATGCGTAACGCTATTCGTCCAGGCCAGGTACTGCCCAACGGTCAAATTGCGGACGAAACCACAGCGCTTGTGGAAACGCTGGAGGCGGTGCGTCCCATTTTGGAGCGCAACCCCAAGGCGGGAATTGCCTGCGCCATGAAAAACAGCGGACTCGGCGTCGGCGTGCCGGACTTTGGACGCTGCCGCATCGAAGTCAGCGGCGGTAAGGCACACCTGCATTCTTCCGCAGCCTGCATCGGTCAGGGTATGGGCACCGTGCAGACGCAGTTTGTAAAAGAGATTACCGGGCTGCCGCTCGAGCAGATCGTATATCACGCGCCGGATACCGCGCTTGCGCCGAATTCCGGCAACACCACCGCTTCCCGCCAGACGCTCTTTACCGGGGAGGCAACCGTCCGCGCGGCAAAACTGCTCAAAGAGGCGATGGCTGCTTCGGGAAGTCTCGAAGCGCTGGAGGGCCAGAGCTTTTTCGGCGAATACGAGGGCAAAACGGACGCGATGGGATCCGATAAGGCCAACCCCGTTTCGCACATTGCCTATGGCTACGCAACGCAGGTTGTCGAGCTGGACGACGATGGCAAAGTCCGCCTCGTGACCGCAGCTCACGACGTGGGTACCGCGGTGAACCCCGTTGCGCTGGAAGGACAGATTGAAGGCGGCGTTGTGATGAGCCTTGGCTATGCGCTTACGGAGGACTTCCCGCTGGAAAATGGCAGACCGACTAAGAAATTCGGCACGTTGGGGCTGTTCAAGTCCAGCAATACGCCAGAAGTTGATACCATTATTATCGGCAAATCCGGCAAGGACGGCCTTGCCTGCGGCGCAAAGGGCGTTGGCGAGATCTGCTCCATCCCCACCGCGCCCGCGGTTCAGTTGGCATACTATCATCGCGACGGTATTTTCCGCAGAAAACTTCCGCTCGAAAATACGCCATACAGCAAGAAGTAAATTTTTCAGCAACTGAAAGCAACAGCATTGATAAAAGGAACGGCCAACTGCCGTTCCTTTTGTGACTGCGGGTATTTTTTTACATCAAATGCACGGCGGGACTGTCGAATCATTCGCTGGGAAAAGAATCTTGCCGCCTGTTCGACGGAATAATGCTATGATATACTGATTATAAAATCAACCCAGAGAGAAGGGAAAAGGAGAAATCAGTATGTTTCGAGATAAAGCGGGCAACCTTTCCGTCGGCAGAATCGTCGGTGCGGTTGTCGTACTGCTGCTGGTGCTCATCGTTCTTGGAGGCAGCATTGTTGTCATCCAGACCGGTGAATCCGGCGTTGTTCTTACATTCGGCAGAGCGAGCGAAGTCGTTTTGGATCAGGGTATCCATCTCAAAGTTCCGTTCGTTCAGAAAATCGTTACGATCAACAACCGAATCGTAAAAACAGAAGTTACTACCGAAGCGTTCAGCAAGGATCTGCAGACCGTCAGTTCGGTTATCGCGGTGAACTATCACATCAACAAGGCCAACAGTTCGGCGATCTATACGGAAGTTGGCCTTGGCTACGAAGATGTGCTGATTACACCTGCAATCAACGAGGTTCTCAAAGCGGTCACCGCGCAGTACACCGCGCAGCAGCTTGTCGGCAATCGTGTTGATGTGAGCATTCAGCTTGACGAAAGCCTGAACGCTAAGCTCAACGAGTACGGCATCTTCATCGACGATCTCAACATCATCAACTGGGACTTCTCGGAAGAGTACATCGTCGCCATCGAGGCCAAGCAGGTTGCGGAACAGAACCTGATAAAAACCCGCACTGAGCAGGAACAGGCGCTGGTCATTGCCAATACCGAAGCGCAAAAGCAGGTCATTGCCGCGCAGGCGGAAGCGGATAAGATCAAGCTGCTTGCCGAAGCGAATGCCGAGAGCAACCACATCATCACCGCGTCGCTCAACGACATGTTGATCAAGTACGAAACCATCCAGAAGTGGGATGGCGCGCTGCCCAAAGTCACCAACGGCACGGGTTCTCTCATCAGCATTGATCTGCCGCAATAAGCGACATCTAAACGCAAAAAAAACAGGCGGGTTATCTCGCCTGTTTTTTATTGCACCTAGATCGATTGTTCTTTCAGCCAAGCGGCAATTTCCTGTTCCTCCGCACCCGGCTGAGAACCGAGCCGTTCGGTTATGGGCTGATTTCCGTAAATGCAGCCGGCCAGGAGATCCTGCAGGCGCGAAGCAAGAGTGTCGTCCATAGCGTCCGTATAGCAGACCGCGTTCGCCACCACTCCGCTCTGCACATTGAACAGCAGTTCCAGGCAACCGAACGAAAAGCGATTCTCAAACGAAGCGTTGAACGCGGGCGTGCAGCCGAACCGCCAGTCCCAGGAAGCGTACCGCGCGCGAACACGCTCCAGCTTCTCCGCGTCCACGGATTCTTCCGCGTGCGGCTCGGACGCGCCGTATTCATCGCAAAACGCTTCTACGAGCGCAAGCTTCATGGTTTCCACGTTCAGTTCGGGATTCTGCAGCCCGAGATTCGTGACCCTGCTGGCGACGCTCTTGACACCCTTGGCCTCTAGTTTCATCTTGGAAGGCGCAAGGTAGCGCGAGAGCTTTTGCATGTCCGCCGAAATCAGAATCGTGCCGTGGTGCAGCGCCGTCCCCTGCGAAAAACGGAAAGCGTTGCCGGAGAACTTCTCCCCCGTCGCCGTCAGAACGAGATCGTTTCTTCCGGTAAACGAGGTGTCGATTCCAAACTTTGCAGCGGCCTTTTGAATGACCGAAAGCTGGCGCACAAGATCGTAATCCTCTTTGGGCAGCAGGAAGGTAAAGTTCAGATTACCTAAATCGTGAAACACCGCTCCTCCGCCGGAAGACCGCCGTGCGAGGAACCCACCTTCGCTTTTCAGAAGTTCTACGCGGCATTCACGCCAGGCGTTCTGGTTTCGGCCAATGACCACCGTATGCTGGTTTTGCCAGAGATACAGCGTGCATCCGCTCTCCTGCGAATCGAAGAGCACTTCTTCGAGCGCAAGATTGTGGTAAGGATCGACACTTTTTATTACGATGATTCGGTTCACGGGGAAGCACCTCGTTTCGCCAGATTTTTTGATTATCTCTTTGCTTTGCTGATGCTCTCTTTTGCGCATTCTACCACGTTTTCCGCCGTAAAGCCAAATTCCTTGAAGAGGATACCGGCGGGAGCGGAAGAACCATAATGATCAATGCAGACGGTCTTGCCATCGAGGCCGACATAGCGATCCCAGCTGTAAGCGGATCCCGCCTCCACCGCAACGCGCGCGCGCACGGTGTTTGGCAGAACGGATTCGCGGTAGGCCGCGTCCTGCGCGTCGAAGAGGTCGAGACACGGCATGGAAACCAGGCGGACGGAGACTCCCTCCGCAGCAAGCGTTTCAGCCGCTTTGTAGATCAGCTCGACTTCGCTTCCGCTGGCCATGAGGATTACGTCCGGCTTGCCGTTTGGAGCGTCTTTGAGGATATATCCGCCTTTATAAGCGCCCTCGCCCGTTTCCGCATACTGCGGCAGGTTTTGCCTTGTCAGCGCAAGTATAGCGGGTTTATCGCCTTCGAACGCCATGATATAGCAGGCGGCAGTTTCCTTTGCATCCGCCGGACGGAACACCAGCGTATCGGGCGTTGCGCGGAGAGCTGCCAGATGCTCGATGGGCTGATGCGTGGGGCCGTCCTCGCCACCGCCGATGCTGTCGTGCGTCATAATATAGACAACAGGCTGATGCATGATGGCCGAAAGCCGCAGCGCGGGTTTGAGATAATCCGTGAACACTAAAAACGTTGCGCAGAACGCATGGAACCCGCCGTAGAGCTGAATGCCGTTGCTGATGCAGGCCATTGCGAACTCGCGAATGCCGAAATGCACGTTCGCGCCGGTTCGATTTTCCGCATTGAAGAATCCTTTGCCTTTGAGCTCCGTTTTGTTGGACGGCGCGAGATCCGCGCTGCCGCCAAAGAGGTTCGGCAGATACTCGGCAAAGATGTTGAGCACTTCCCCGCCGACTGCGCGTGTTGCCTTTGCGCCGGAAGCGTTCCAGAGGCGCGGGTCGGCTTTCAGCGCGTCCGGCAGTTTTTTATCGTGCCACGCGACCCATTTTTCGTAGAGATCGGGATAGGCTTTTTTATATTCAGCGAACATTTTATCATACGCCGCATGGTCTTTTGCATAGCCCTCTTTCAACTCGGCAAAATACGCCTGCACGTCCGACGGAACGGTAAACGGTTCCTCGTTCCAATGGTAAAATTCGCGCATGGCCTTAATCGCGTCCTCGCCCAGCGGTTCGCCGTGAGCGCCCGCAGAATTCGCTTTCGGCGTGCCGTGCGCAATCTCCGTGTGGACGATGATGAGCGACGGATGCGCTTGATCCGCTTTCGCCGCCTGAATCGCCTTGCCGATTGCCGCGGTATCTTCGCCGTCCGGCAGTTCCTGCACTGTCCAGCCGTATGCTTCGAAGCGCTTGCCGACGTCCTCGGTAAACGCAATGCTCGTGCTGCCTTCAATGGTAATCTGGTTGCGGTCGTAGAGCAGAATCAGCTTGCCGAGCTTGAGGTGCCCAGCCAGCGACGCCGCTTCCGAAGCGACGCCTTCCATCAGGCAGCCGTCGCCGGAGAGCACGTAGGTATAGTGATCCACAACCGGGAAGCCTTCGCGGTTGAACTCGGCGGAAAGCCTCGCTTCCGCCATCGCCATGCCCACGGCTGTTGCAATCCCCTGCCCCAGCGGGCCGGTCGTCGTTTCAACGCCGACCGTATGGCCGTACTCTGGATGGCCGGGAGTCAGACTTCCCCACTGGCGGAACCGCTTGAGCTCGTCCATGGGCAGGCCGTAACCGAACAGGTGCAAAAGAGAATACTCCAGCATGGAAGCATGCCCTGCCGAGATCACAAACCGGTCGCGCCCAACCCAATTGGGGTCTGCGGGATCGTGTTTCATCTGCTTCCAAAGCGTGAATGCCATGGGAGCCGATCCGATTGGCAGACCGGGATGCCCGCTGTTGGCTTTTTGAACGGCTTCCGCCGCGAGAAAACGAATATTCGTAATTGCTTTTTGCTCGATTGGTTTCATGATTTGTTTTCCTCTCCTTCGTTTACACAATTCTCATCTTAAGCAACAAAAAATCCGAAACTGTATAAAGATGGCGACAAGTATTATATCATACTTGCCGCCGTATGACCTAACCCGGATCAGATGCCGCGCTTGTTTTCGCGAATCTGTTCCAATGTTGTGAAGTTATGCTTGCAGACATGACCCGGCAGCGGCAGAATCCGCTCGTGAATCGCGTCCACAATCCATTCCGGCTGCGGGAAGAACGCGTCTTCCAGTTCGTGCGCAGGCGTAATCCAGTTCTTTGCGCCGACCACGACCGGGGGCGCGTCGAGGTAATCGAAGGCGAGTTCAGCAATGTTGCTGGCGAGGTTGCGCATAAAGCTGTTTCGCTCGCAGGCGTCGCCGGTGATGACGATGCGACCCGTTTTCTTGATGGACGCGATGACCGGCTCGTAGTTGAACGGAACGAGCGAGCGCGCGTCGATGATCTCCGCCGAGAGGCCGTACTGTTCCTGCAGCATGTCGGCGGCTTTCGTCACGCGGTAAAGAGTCGCGCCGATTGAGAGGATGGTCACGTCCTTGCCCGCGCGCTTGACGTCCGGCTCGCCAAAGGGAATTTCGTATTCCGCTTCCGGCACGCCTTCCGTGTGGAAGAGCTCCGCCACGTCATAGATGCGCTGGCTTTCGAGGAAGATGACCGGGTCGGTGCCGTTGAGCGCGGACTGCATGAGCCCCTTCGCGTCGTACGGCGTTGCAGGGAACACGACCTTCAGGCCGGGGATATGCGCCACCAGCGCGCTCCAGTCCTGCGAGTGCTGCGCGCCATACTTCGAGCCGACGCTCATGCGTAAAACGACCGGCATTTTGAGCATACCCGCGCTCATGGATTGCCATTTGCAGAGCTGGTTGAAGATTTCGTCCCCCGCCCTGCCTAAAAAGTCGCAGTACATGAGTTCCGCAACCGCGCGCCCGCCGCTCATTGCGTAGCCGATCGCCGCGCCCACGATTCCCGCTTCCGCGATAGGCGTGTTGAACAGGCGGTTGTAGGGAATCGCTTCCGTCATACCGCGGTAGACCGCGAACGCGCCGCCCCAGTCGCGTACGTCTTCGCCGAACGCCGCAAGGGTCGGATCCTCGTAGAACTTGTTGATGATTGGTTCCGCAAGCCCGTCGCGGAGTTGATAAACGCGGTTTTTGCCCACGGGTTTACCGTCCGCTTCCAGACCAAAGCGCGCCTTTTTGGCAATCTGCTGTACGCGCGGGCACTCTTCCTTCGGCAGGCACATATCCGGCTCGCGCGTCGTATCAAACGAGCGCACGGTCTGGTTGGAGAACATGAGGTTGCCGATATAGTCGCTCTCCGTACCAAAGATGTCGATACGCGGAGAAGCTTTTTCGTCGATAGCAAGCTGGAAGTTGGCAAACATGTTCGCTTTGACGATCGTCCAAATTTCGTCGAGCTCCGTCTGTGAGCAGACCTTTGCTTCCAACAGCTGTTTGCCGAAGCTGATAATGGAATCCTGCGCTTCCCATGCTTCGATCTCTTCCTTGGTGCGGTAGGTGCTGGAGTCCGACGGGCTATGCCCGCTGAAACGGTACGTAACAACGTCCAGCAGAACGGGGCCTTCGCGTTTCGCGAGCGGCAGTTTGCGCTTATAAGCGTCGATGACGGCGAGCGGGTTGAACCCGTCCACGCGCTCGGCGTGCATGGCGGAAGGCATAACGCCGGAGGCGACGCGCGCCACCATGTCGTAGCCCATCGTTTCGCCGCGGGTCTGACCGCCCATGCCGTAAAAGTTGTCGTTGATGTTAAAGAGAATCGGTACCGCGCCGCCGTCCTCGCCCCAGAGCTTGCGCACCTGATCCATGGCGGAGATCATAAGCCCTTCCCAAACGGGGCCGCAGGCCATTGCGCCGTCGCCGATGTTGCAGACGACCACGCCGGGCTTTTTGTTGATGAGCTTATAGAGCGCGGCGCCCGGCGCGATGCTGCCGCTGCCGCCGACGATGGCGTTGTTCGGGTAGATGCCAAACGGCGTAAAGAACGCGTGCATGGATCCGCCCAAACCCTGATTGAAACCGTTCTTACGTGCAAAGGTTTCGCACATCATGCCATACAGCAAAAAGTTAATGCCGACTTCCTTGACGGTTTTGCCGCTGTTTTTGATGACCGAAAGCGTGCGCCCGTCGAAAAAGCCCTCCATGATGGCGGTGAGCTTTTCATCGTCCAGAATCTGGATGGAGCGCAGACCCTTGGCGAGGATCTCGCCGTGGCTGCGGTGGGAACCGAACGTGTAATCGTCCAGCGTAAGCTCGTACGCCGCGCCGACATACGCCGCTTCCTGACCGATGCCGAGATGCGCGGGGCCGGGGTGATTGTACTGCACGCCGTTATATTCGTTGGTGGTCTTGATGAGGTTGAGCATGGTCTCAAACTCGCGGATATAGCACATATCGCGATAGATATGCAAAAACTCATCCTTGGTGAAATTCTTCTTTTCTTCCTTGACGGTCTTTTGGTACTCGTTGACCGGAATCGGCGGGAACGTCAGCGTGTCCGGCTTACGAACCTGGTTGGGATCGACAAATAGTTGCTTCGACATACGTTTCTCCTTAAAATTTAGACGCGTTTGAACGCAGAATAGCCGTTAAAACTGGAACGCCGCTTCA
Source organism: Clostridiaceae bacterium (assembly GCA_039680365.1). Lineage (GTDB taxonomy): Bacteria > Bacillota > Clostridia > Christensenellales > CAG-138 > UBA7703. The sequence continues at coordinate 1,164 of JBDKTD010000069.1, read as the reverse complement.
CGGACGATTTCGCAGACCGTCGGGTGCGGGAATACGATCTCTTTCACTTCGTCCACGGTCAGACCCAGCTCGATGAAGGTTCCGACCGTAACGATGAACTCGCTCGAATAGTTGGCAAGCACCTGTGCGCCCAGCACCTTGCGGGAAGACTGTTCCACAACGAGCTTCATGACGCCGTCGCCGCCCTCGTTTTCCGCGAGGTAACGGCCTGAAAAGCGCATCGGCAGTTTGACAATCTTAACGTCCAGCCCCTTGGCTTTTGCGGAAGCTTCCGTTTCGCCGACGGCGGAGAGTTCGGGGTTTGTGTACAGCACGCCGGGAATCGCCTCATAGCGCATGGTATCGTGTTTGCCGAGCATGGTGTTGACGGCGACTTCCGCTTCGCGGTAGGCCGTGTGCGCCAGCATCGATTTGCCGTTGACGTCGCCAGCGGCATATACTTCCGGCTGGTTGGTCTTCATCTGCGCGTCGGTCACGACCGCGCCGCGCTCAAGCAGAACGTGAATGCTCTCCAGACCGATCTCTCTGGTATTGGCTCTGCGGCCAATCGAGAGCAGGACTTTATCGCAGGCAACTTCGGAAACGACGCCGTCCTTTTCGTACTTGACGGCGGAAGCGGTCACTTCGGTTACTTTTGCCGAAAGCTGGAACGTAACTCCGCGCTTTTCGTAGGCCTTTTTGAGGAGGGCGACCAGTTCCGGATCGTTTTCACCCGCGATATGGTCGAGCATTTCGATTACGGTCACCTTCGAGCCGACGGAAGCAAAGTAGCTCGCAAGCTCCAGCCCGATGACGCCGCCGCCAATCACGCAAAGGTGCTCCGGCTTTTGCGTCAGTTGTAGAATCTCACGGTTGGTGCAGACAAATCCGCTGGAAAGGCCTTCCTTGAGCCCCGGAATCGGCGGTACAGCCGGAGACGAACCCGTAGTGATCAACAGCCGTTTGCCAACGTACGTTTCCCCGCCCGCGTCCACGGTGTACCCTTCCGCGCTGCGGCCGGTGATGACACCGCGCGCGTTGACGAGCACGACGCCGTTTGCCTTGAGCGCTGCCTGCACGCCGGAAACAAGCGTCTTGACGACCTTGTCCTTGCGGGCGACGACCTTCGCGTGGTCGATGCTCAGGCCTTCGGCGGTAACGCCGTACTTTTCACCGTGCGCCGCG
>JBDKTD010000270.1:0-2791 GCA_039680365.1 Clostridiaceae bacterium | reverse complement strand
CGCCGCTGAAAGAAGGTGTAAACGCATGAAACGATGGCTGATAGGGCTCTTTGTTCTGCTGTTGGTCGTTCCCGCACTCGCGCTGGCGGATACTTCCACGGTGATCCTCGGCATTGACGATACCAACCTCTACGACGGCATGACGCGCACCTACAGCCAGGGATACTCGCCGACGGTGTCCAACGGGGTTGCGACCATCGTTCTGCCGCTCATGACTACGGGCTCGATCAGCGGGAGCACGATCACGGCCACGCCGAACCTCGGCAGCGTGGAATCCTCGCCGTTCGTATTCGGCAACTATCAAAAGACCGTTGCGCTCGGAACGCAGTCCGTCAACAACGGAACGGGCACGGCGGAGTGTTATTACATTCGCTTCGATCTTGCGCTGACCTCGACCCGCAAAAACGGCAGTTATCCGGTCGTGATCACCGTCGAGGGACTCGATTTGAGCGGAAACACGATCAGCCAGAATTTTACGACGTATGTGACGATTACCGACGGCTCGGCCACAACGGCGGAGCCTTCCACGGACGGCTCGTCTTCCGGTGGGAGCGGCGTTTCCGCTTCCAAGCCTGTTCTGGTCGTGACCGCCTGCTCGGTCTCGCCGGAGACGCTGGAGAGCGGCGGCACGGCGCACGTCGATCTGACGATTAAAAACGTTGGCCGTCGCACCGCGCAAAACATCCGTGTAAACGTGACCAGCGACGACGCAAATATCGTGCTGGTAGGCGAATACAGCGCGCCGTATCTTGCTGGGCTGGCGCGGACGAAAGAAGCGGATTTCTCGTTCGATATGCAGGTTCTGCCCATGGCGCTGGGCGGAATGCACACCATGACCATTGCGATTGCATATGAAAATTCCAACAGCGTTGCGTATACGGAGACGGCCGCGTTCCGCGTGACCGTGAACCAGCCGATTCTCTTTTCCCACGATAAAGTGGATTTGCCGGAAAAAGTAACGTCCGGCGAATCCTTCTCTCTGCCGGTGAATGCGTACAATACCGGTTTAACCGCAATCTATAACGTGAAATGTACGTTGGAAGTTCCCGGTTTGATTTCTGCCTCGGCCTATCTAGGCAATCTCGAGCCGCAGGAGTCGGCCGACAAAACCATGTCGGTCTTTGCCACGACGATCGACAGCACCACCAAGTACGGCACGACCTACGGTGCCTGCGTGTTCTCCTATGAAGACGCCACTGGGGAACAGTATCAGGAGAGCGTGGACGTCAAGATTGAAATTCTGGAGCCGGTGAAACAAACCGACGAGGAGAAAAAGAAAGCCGAAGAAGAAGCGCAGGAGCAGAAATCCCTCTCGCAATGGTGGATTTCGCTCCTGTTCGGTCTTGCTATCATCGCGGTTCTGACGGCGATCATCATCATCGCCAAGTTTTCAAGGATGATGAAGATGCGGTAACGCCGATTCCGTTTTCGGAGCAGCCGGTTCCTTCGGGAAGCTGGCGGCAGACCCGAAAACTTTAGCCGCAGGTCGGTTCCGTGCCTGTAAAGAACCCCACGATCACCGCCGCGGCGCAGCCGACGCCCTGTTCGACCGAGATTGCGCCAAACGCGCAGTTTCTCGCGCAGGCGCCGCACTCCATGCAGGCGTCGCGGTCGTTGATTTTTACTTTGCCGTCCAGCCGCCGGAACACCCTGTGCGGGCAAACTTCGAGGCACCTGCCGCAGCCCGTGCACTGATCTGGATCGAACTGGAGCGTTACTACATTTTTCAGGTACTTCATATCAGCATTCCTCCAAAGACTTGAATGGAATCGCTGACCAACAGCAGGATGACCGCGCCCACTGCGGCAAAGAGCATCAGCGGCACCGCGATTTTCATTTCGCGGTCAACACCGGACAGCGAGGTATAGGTCGAGCTTCCGGTAAAGTTCATCGTCAAAAACGCGGACAGCGCGGGCAACAGCAGTAAATATGCCGCCGCTTTCAGCCAGCCGAAGACGGGCGCGGACGGAAAGCCGTTGAGCAGCAGGAACCCAACCGCCCAGAGCAGGCCGGAAAGCGCGCCTTTCAGCGAAAAAGCTCTGCCGGGAATCCAAGGCAGCAGCAGCGGTGCAAGCACCGCGCCGACGAGAATGGAGCCGATAACTCCGTAAAAATCCACCCAGCCGTAATGTCCCAGCCCGACGGCGTTCAGGACGAACAGCACGCCGAGCGCGATGAGCACCGGCTGAAGCGCGCCAACAAGCTCCATGGGCGTTAGAACGGCGCGTTCGCGGAAGGTAAACGAAACGGTTCGCATCTTCTCGCCCGCCTGTATGCCGTTTGCAAGGAAGGAACGGATGTCCCTTGCGCGGATGGGGCCGTATACGACGCGGAAGCCCGTTTGCTTTGCCACTTCGTGCGCCGCGACGCCAACTGCGCCAAGCTGCGGAAGGATGACCGTCCGGTGCGACACAATTTTAGAAAGCTGAACCGACGCGATCCGCCGGATCACTTCCTCCGTTCCAAACGTGCCCTTCCCGGCGGCGCACCAGACGTTGACGCCGTCCGTGTCCAGAACGACAATCCAGAGGTTCAGTCCGCCGAGCTGCTCACGCAGGCGGTCGAACGTCATTTTGTAATTCGAGGTCACAAGCACGGGGGAGGACGCATCCGGCCGGCCGACGCCGTACAGGCCGGGCTCGACCTTGTAATTCATTCTGCCGCTCGACCAACGGCATTTCCAGGAGCCCAGCCGATCCGCGAATGTGAGTTTTGTTGCCGCGAGCGGGAGTTCGCCAGTCGGCGTTGCAACCCTGCCAACGACCCATTTTTCGTCGAACCGCGCGGAATT
>JBDKTD010000271.1:0-9376 GCA_039680365.1 Clostridiaceae bacterium | reverse complement strand
GAACAGCACTTCCGGCACGAGCATCAAATCCGCTTCTTCTCTGCGGAGCTTGGTCATCTCCCACACCATAATCGAGATCATGCGGTTCATGAGCTGATACGCGTTCATGCCGGCCACGTCCTCCGGGTCTCCGTGGTAGCCGACGTCCACGCCGATGACCACGTCCGCGCCGCGGTCGCGCAAACACTTGCAGGGCACGCGCTCCAGAACGCCGCCGTCGATATACGTTTTGCCCTGAAAGAGCATCGGCTCAAAAATCGCCGGAATGGACATGCTGGCGCGGACGGCTTCGTGCAGCATGCCGTGGTCGAGCACGTCGAGCTTGCCGTAGTTGGCGTCCACGGCGACGCAGCAGAACGGAATGCGGGTCTGCTCAAACGTTTTGTTATGCGTCAGAAGCCGAATCAGTTCCTGTATCTTCTCGCCCTTCAGCAGCCCGCCTGTAAGCGGGAAGGAAACATCCATGTACTCGCGGATGTTCATGGTGGTAATCAGCTTTTCGAGCAGGTTCAAATCTGTTCCAACGCTGTAGATCGAGCCGATAATCGCGCCCATGCTGCTGCCGGAGACCATGTCTACCTGAATTCCCTCTTCTTCCAGTTGCTGAAGCACGCCGATATGCGCAAACCCTTTCGTGCTGCCCGCGCCGAGCGCCAGACCAATTTTCTTTGCCATACTATTCTTTATACTCCATAAAGCGAGTTGTTTGACATATTCATTTTTGTGCCGCGCGGTTCCGCGAGAAAACGAGCCGGAGTTTGAACTTCCGGCTCGCTGCGTTCTCAATAATCTTCGTCCTCATCCTCTTCGTCGTCATCCGCTTCGATGAACTCGATGAGGCGTCTGCGGGGCTTCTTCTCCTTGGGCTCCTTGGCCGCTTTCGCAGGAGCGGGCTCCTCATTCCAGGTCTCTTCCTCGTCCAGTTCTTCCTCGTCGTCGTCTTCCGCTTCGAGCAGGCGTTTAAAGAGTCCACCTTTCTTCTTGGGCGGTTCTTCCGCGCGGGCGGGTTCACGGCGGCGGGGCGCTTCTTCCACTTCCTGCCGTGCGGGAGCGCGGTCGGGGCGGGCGAACTGCCGGGTTGCGGCGGGATCATCTTCCGGCGTCATACGTTCAACGGGGCGGGAAACCGGGCGCGGCTGGCGCGCGGTCTGGCCTCTCTGTGCCTGCGGAGCCACCGGCTCCTGATAGCGCGGCTGTTCAACATATTGCGCTTCGCTGTAGCGCGGCTGTTCTTCGTACTGCGCCGCCTGCGGCGTATAGGGCTGCTGCGGCGTGTACTGCGCCTGCTGCTGACGCTGCACGGGCGCGGGCTGCGGTTCAACCTCGACGCCCAGTTCCTTGCGGTTCTGGTCGATCATCTGGTGGTATTCCGCGAGATAGCGCTGCAGGTCTTCCAAAATATCATCGGCATACTTGCGCGCGCCGTTGTAGATTGCGGTTGCGTTTTCTTCCGCTTCCGCGGCAACCTTACTGGCGCGTTCAAACGCTTCCTTATAAACTTCGGACTCGCAAACGCGGTTTTCAAACTCTTCCTGCGCTTCGGAACGGACGGAATCCGCCTCCGCCTGCGCCTGAGAAAGAATGGTCTCCGCTTCCTGATGCGCCTGTTCGACGATTTCGGATGCGGATTCCTTTGCGTCGCGAATGGTGTTGTCCGCTTCGGCGATAATTCCCGTCGCCCTGCGGATATCCTCCGGGATAACAACCTTGAGGTCTTCTAAAAGATCCAGCAGGCGGTCGACTTCCACAACGCGTTTGCTCGCCGCGCCGAATTTAGACTTCGGGCTTTCCTCCAGCTCCTGCTTCATGCGGTTGATGATGCTGAAGATTTTCATGGTTTGTGCGCTGCTCATGGTTTTCTTAACCTTTCTGCAATGATATTGTGTATACTTTCCGGAACGAGCCCTTCGATGTTCCCGCCGAGCGAGCCGATCTCGCGTACGACGCTGGAACTTAAAAAGGAATGCTCGGGGCTAGCCATAAAATAAACGGTTCGGATATCGGCCGCCAGATGGCGGTTCAGGGCGTTTATCTGGAACTCATATTCAAAGTCCATGGTCGCGCGGAGGCCGCGAACAATGTAGTCCGCGCCGATCTGGTGCGCATAATCGACCAACAGTCCTTTAAAATGCGAAACTTCAACGTTTTTCAGTCCCTCGGCTTCAACCATGCGGGAGATCATCTCCACGCGCTCGCTGACCGAGAGCACCGGGGATTTCGACGCGTTGTTCAGCACGGCGATCACCACGCGGTCAAACATCTGCGTTGCGTGCTCCAGAACGTCGTGATGGCCGACCGTAAACGGATCAAAACTGCCGGGGTAAACGCAAACGCGCATGAGGCAACTCCTTTGCAACAGACCGGGTGTTTTTTGGCGGGCGCGATACGCGCTCTTTACGGACGCGCGAAAATTGTGATGGCGCAGGCGCCGTACCGTCTCGTATCCACCGCTTTGGCGATGGAAGCATCGACCACCGGCGGAAGCTTTGACGCGTGCTCGACGATGACGCGCGCGCCTTCGTTGAGAATGCCCGCTTCGAAGATGCGCTCGGCTGCTTTCGCGGCGGTTCCGTCCGCATAAGGCGCGTCCAGAAACACAAAATCGAATGTCTTTTTTTCGTACTTCAGCCGGTCTACGCAGTTGGCGTAATCCAGACAGGTCGTCTTGACAATGTCGTCCAGTTTGAGAAGACACGCGTTTTTCTGTATCTGTTCGGCGCACTCTCTGGAGCGGTCGTTGCAGACCACATAGGCGGCTCCGCGCGACGCGGCTTCCAACCCGAGGTTGCCGGAACCGGAGAACAAGTCCAGTACGCTGCTGCCTTCCAGTTCGAACTGCAGAATGCCGAACAGCGACTCTTTGACGCGATCGAGCGTCGGGCGGGTGTCCATTCCCTTTGGCGCATCAAACTTGCGTCCGCGCGCAATCCCGGCGATGATTCTCAAACAGTCTTCCTCCGAATGTATTTCTGCCTGCCGCCGCCGAACCGGCTTTGCGGCCACGCATACGTACCCATAATACGTTTGTATATTATAGCACCGCACGGGGGATCGTACAAGAAAAACCTCGCTTTTCGTACCGTCAAGGCGTTTCCTGCTGCTGAATCGGGCCGAGCCCCGCCTGCACGAACAGGTCGTACGGATTGCGGTAGCGGTTGTCCGGCGAAATCACGCCGACATGCAGATGGTAGGCTGCGCTGTTGCCCGTACTGCCGACTCTGCCGATCTGCTGACCCTGTTTTACATGCTGGCCTTCGGTCACGAATGTGGAAAGCTCGAACATGTGGTAGTAATGGTACTCATATCCCGAAGGGTCGCGGATGATCACAAAGTTGCCGGGAATCGGCATGAAGCCAATATAGAGCACCACCCCGTCGGTTGCCGAGAGGATAGGCGTTTGCTTTCGCGCAAGGATATCCGTGCCCATATGCAGGCGGGTGTGGTGCGAACGGGGGTCGTACCAGCCGTTTTTAATCTTGCCGCCTGGCAGAGGATGCGCAACCGTTTTGAGGTAGTCCGCGGGGTATGTGTATTGCGCCACTTCGGCAACGCTGCCGTCGTCGTTATACACCGTGTTGAGGTAGGTCAGCGCAAACCGCGCTTCCATGAGCTGCTCGCGCGTTCCGGCGGAAGCGATTTCATCGAACGAAGGATCCGGCCAGTTCAGCGTGACTCCAATAAACACATCGCCCAACCGTTTGGGTGCGGCGGCTTTTGCCAACACGGCGGTAATGCCGTCTCCAAAGGCGTAATACAGCGCCGCGCACTCCCGCCAGTTGAGCTGAAAGTTCTGCTGCCCGTTAGCGAAAAGCGGAACGTTGATGCCGCGAAAATCCCGGCTTAAAACGTTCATTGCCGCGGCGGAACCAAGTTGAATCGCTTCGTCAACGCGCTGGGCAAGCGCGGAAAAGTCCTTTGCGTGCTGTGCGTAGCTGTCGTAAACCATGGGTTCGAAGTTTTTGAGCTAATCGAGCCAGTCCGATAAGTCGAGAGTCAGCGCCCCTTGCACAGCGCGTCCCGCCGCGAGGAAGGAATCGTCCACGATTTGGCTTTTCGAGCGTTTCGTTTCCTTTGAAGCCGAAGTGGCCGAAGTCAGCCCCTGTTCAAACCGGATCAGCTCCGCGGCAAAAGCGGCGCTTGCCTCCGCCCCGCCTTCCGCGGCGGCCTGCAGCTCGGTTTTCGCCGTCGGTTCTTCCGGCAAAGCGGAAGGATCCGGCGTATTGCCCGCCGCGAGAGAACCGCGAACGGAAGCTGTCGACGCCAGAATCAGCGCCGACAGCAGGAAAGTTACTATTCGCTTTTTGCGAAATACGATCATTTAATTAGTAGCCCGTCGTGCCGCTACCATCAAGGCATAACCGGGTCAGGCACACCGGGATCGGGTACGCCAGGATCGACGTACGGCGTCGGTGTTGAACTAATCTCCGGTGCGATCGTCGTGCCGTCGGCGTTGTAACCGTCCGGCAGCGGCGGAGATTCATACTTATATGGCAGAATGTGCGCAACGCCCTCAATCGTCCAGTTATCCGTCCAAGGCGCGGCGCCCGCTTTCAGACGCACGTCCTTAATCGACGCTGGCAGTACAAGATTGGAACGGATATACGCAAGATTGGAATCCTTTGCGTCCCCATCTCGAATTTCGCAGGTCGTGCCGTAACCAATGTTATACCAAATCCATCGCGCGTCCGGCACGGTGAGCCGGATACAGGCATGGCTCGCCTTGGTGCCGAGCTGGTCATAGGATTCCTGCACGAGCGTTTCGAGCTTATACTTTGTGCCAAATAGGATCGAATGGAAATACGTCCGGCTGTGGATCAGGGTTAAATACTGCGCGGCCTCCAGATTGACGAACTGGTAGAACCGTTCCTTTGGCACATCGATCTGCCATATGCCGCTGGTCGTTTCGTGGCCATATTCCTTATCCGGATTTCCCGTCGAGCAGAGCATGTAACGGACGGGATGTTCCAAATCGGGCTTGCCAAGCTTGGTTCCGTCGTCAAGGCGCAGATAGACCAAAACAACCTGCCACTGTTTGTCTACGATTATGTAGTAAGTCTTGGGATCGGGAAATCCGTCCTTTAACAACTCTTTGGCTTTCACGTCCATGTCGTCCAAGCTGCCCACGAGTTCTTCGTAGCTCATTTTAACCGTCGGGGCGTACAGTTCGAACGGTACGGGCGTAGGCGTCGGCTCCGGGGTCGGCGTTGGAGAAGGAATCGCCTCAAACTCCTGACCGTTGAGGTCCACGACTTCGAGACTGATCACTTCCGGCTCCGGCGAAGGTGCTGGCGTAGCAGCGGGTTCTTCGGATTGCGAGCACCCAACTAAAAAAAGAGCGGCAATTGCGGCAAATACCGTTACAAGTATTTTCGTGCCATGTCGTTCCGAGTTCGTCATTTGAATTCCTCTAGCATCCTTTTTCTGCACTGTCTATATTCGGTCAATCGCAAGCCGCCTGTTTGCAGGAAGCTTTTCTCCTCCAGAGACGCTGCCGACATAACCGCGTGTATTGTACCATACGAGCGCCATAGTTTGACCCACGGCGCATAAAAGTTCACAATTTCGTCTCGTTATACGCCTTCTTCGGAATCGTCTGGGCGGTCGTCCGGCGACGGCGGAGCGATGTTGGATTCCAATATCGAGAGCGCGCGCATGCCGTATTCGAGCGAGGCGGACGTATACGCCGAGAGGTGATGCAGAATCTCTTTGCGCACCGCGTCGGAAAGTTTGACGCGGTCCATCTCGCTGTCCTCCATTACCAGCATGCGGCGCATGCCTTCCAGCGCGGTTCTGGAGATCGGTTCGCCATACTGCGAGCAGGCGGTGCAGGCGGCTCCCCCGCGCGGCAAAAAGCGCACCACCGCGTCCCCGCGGATATCCCGCCCGCACTGCGCGCAGGTTGTAATTGCGGGCCGGTAGCCCGTTGCGCTGAGGTAGCGCACCAGATAGCAGCAGAGCAAGTCTCTTGGCGCGGAGTTTCCGTATGCAAGAAACGAAAGAGCATGGTATAAAAGCGAAAAGAGCGCCTGATTCGGCTCGTTTTCCATTGCCGCGTCGTGCGTAAGCCGCAGCATGACCGAGCCGATGGAAAATCGCTCGTAATCCTCCCGTAAAGGGTAAAACGTCTCCTTGATTTCGCAGGCGTTAACGGTGCTGCGCTCCTTGCCGGTGTAAATTTCGAACTGCCCAAATACAAACGGCTGGCAGACGTTGACGAGCGGGCTCTGCGGTTTCCGGCAGCCCCGCGCTTTGACGTCCATCCGGCCGTGATCGATGGTAAATATGCTTAGAATGCGGTCGTTCTCACGGTAGTTGGCATACCGCGTTACGATTCCGTCCGCGCAGATGACCGGCATACCGTTCCTTTCCGCGCGCCGCGCTGCGGCGATCGCTTATTCGTAACCCAGTTCGTGAAGCATTCGATTATAGGGTTACGCATAACGTTTACTCATAACCCAGCTCGTGAAGCAATCGATTATAGGGTTACGCATAACGGTTACTCGTAACCCAGCTCGTGAAGCATGCCTTGGCGGTTTCGCCAGTCTTCCTTAATCTTGACCCAGAGCTGGAGGTTGACGGGAGTGCCCAGCATCCACTCAATGTCCTTTCGGGACTCCTGGCCGATGCGCTTGAGCATGGAGCCGCCTTTTCCGATGATGATTCCCTTGTGGGATTCCCGCTCGCAGTAGATGGTTGCGTAAACATCCATCATGTCGCGGTCTTCGCGCCGCTCCATTTTGTCCACTGCGACCCCTACGCCATGCGGAACTTCTTCCCTGAGCAGCAGCAGCGCCTTTTCGCGGATCAGTTCCGCGCAGATGATGCGCTCCGGCTGGTCGGTGACCATATCCTCCGGAAAATACTGCGGGCCTACGCCCATGCAGGCGAGCAGTTCCGTTTCGAGCTGTTCAAGCCCTGCGCCGGTGTTTGCGGAACCGTGCAGAACAGCCTTGATAAAGCTTCTCTGTTCGAGCGCTGCAACCGCATCGTCGATTTGGCCTTTGCTGCAGACGTCGCATTTGTTGACAAACGCAATCACCGGCGCTTTGGCGTTTTCGAGACGGTCGAGCAGCGCCGCGTCATGCTCGCGCACGCCCTGCTCGGCGTCCGCCATAAAGAGGATGGCTTCCACCTCGTTCATCGCGTCCCAGGTGACCTTTTGCATATATTCCCCGAGTTTGTTCTTGGGGTTTGTGACGCCCGGCGTATCCAGAAACACGATTTGATATCCCGGGCGCGACAGTACGCCGGTGATCTTGTTGCGCGTAGTCTGCGCACGGTCGGTCACGATTGCAATTTTCTGGCCTATGATCTTGTTGAGCAGCGTGGATTTGCCGACGTTCGGGCAGCCGACAATCGAAACAAAGCCCGATCGGTATTCCTTCATAGCAAATCCTCCGGCCCGAACGAGTGCGGCAAGAGGTCGCCCAGCGTGGTTTCGATGACCACCCTGTCGGCATTGGCGAACACGACGGGCATATCGTCGCTGCAAAACTCCCGCAACACCTGACGGCAGACGCCGCACGGCGCGGCGGGACTCTTGCCGGAGCAGACGATGGCGATTGCGGTAAACTTCCGCTCGCCTTCGGAAACGGCTTTGAACACCGCCGTGCGCTCGGCGCAGTTGGTCGGCGTATAGGACGCGTTTTCTATGTTGCAGCCGAGGTAGTAGCTTCCGTTTGCGCCCTTGAGGCAGGCGCCCACCTGAAAATGCGAATACGGCACGTAGGCCTGCTTCATCGCTTCGTATGCAAGGTCGAGCATCTTTTCGCGCTCCGCCCGTTCCATTCGTTCCAACAACTTGATTTCACTCCGTTCCGTTTGTTCCGCTGATTCCAGTTTTTGTAAGGTTTCGTTTCAGCCGTTCTCTCTTGCAAGGCCGAGCGACAAAAGAATCTCTTCCTGCTTGCCGAACATGTTTTTTTCGTCCTCGCTCGTCATATGGTCGTAACCCATCAGATGGAGCGAACCATGCACCGCAAGAAACGCGAGTTCCCGCTCGAGAGAGTGGTTGTACTCCTCCGCCTGTTCCACCGCGCGCTCGTAGCAGATTGCGATATCGCCGAGATACTCGTCCCTTGGGCAGAGGATCGCTTCCCCTTCCCACGCGGGAAACGTCAGTACATCCGTCACGCGGTCGATCTTGCGGTAGGTGCGATTCAGCGACTGTATCTCTTCCGCGTCCGTAATCAGCACGCAGACGTCGCCGCGCACGCCGCCGTTTTCCAGCGCAGCAGTCACCACGCGGCGAATCAGCTCCAGCGCGCTTTTTGGCACCTGCTCCAGTTCCGTCTGCAGATCGATCATGGGTTCAGCTCCGTTCCCGGATAGCGAATCCGCTCGTGCATCAGGCCGATAAACGTAACGAGGAAGCTCTTTTCAATCTTTTCCACTTCCTCCAGCGTCAGCGGGCTTTGGCGCAGCTGACCGTCGTCCATTTTGCCCTGCACGATCTTTCGCACCATCTCCGCAATCTCCTCGCGCGAGGGGTCGCTCATGGATCGCACCGCCGCTTCGCAGCTGTCCGCCAGCATCACGATGGCGCTCTCTTTAGAGCTGGGCAGTCCGCCCTGATAGCGGAAAAGCCGCTCAATGACGGGTTCTCCGTCCTTTTCCTGCAGCTTTTTCGCCTTGTAGTAGAAATATGCAACCAGCGTTGTGCCGTGGTGTTCGTTTACAATCTTCTTGATTTCGGACGGCATGCGATAGCGCGAAAGGTACGCCTGCGCGTCTTTCAGATGCGCTATGATGAATCCCGCGCTCTCTTCCGGCGTCAGCGTATCGTGAATATTCTGTCCGTTCTGGTTTTCTTTAAAGTAGAGCGGTCGGCGCAATTTGCCAACGTCGTGATACATGGCTCCCGTTCGCGCCAGAAGCGCGTTTGCGCCGATGGCTTCCGCCGCGCCTTCCGCCAGCGCCGCCGTCATCATACTGTGGTGGTAGGTGCCGGGGGCTGCGGTCATCATCTTTTTCAGCAGCGGGTGGTTCGTGTTAGCGAGCTCGTGCAACCGCGCAGGGGTGACGATATCGAACATATTTTCCCAAACGCTGAGCATGCCGACGCAGAACACGGAGAGGATCAGCGACGAAGCCATTACAAGCCCCGCGTAGATCAGCGCGCTGTTCCAGGCGTATTCCAGTATCGTAGCGCCCGCGGTGACCACCGCCGCGCCCGCCACACCGCCAACCGTGCCGGCGGCGATCAGCGCGCCGCGCTTCTGCCGGCGGGAAGCGACGAGGATCGTCGCCTGTCCGGCGGCGAGCATGGAGGCCATCGCCAGAATGGAGTCGGAGCCGAACAGCGTCGATCCGCTGCCGCCCGCGAGCAGCGCCAGCGAGGAAGCGAGCGCGACGTTTACCACTTCCGCCGCCTGCC
>JBDKTD010000290.1:0-6605 GCA_039680365.1 Clostridiaceae bacterium | reverse complement strand
GAAAAAGCCGCTCAAGGGCGCGAAGCTCGTCTACGTAGGTGACGCGCGGAATAACATGGGCAATTCTCTGATGATCGGCTGCGCCAAGATGGGCGTGCACTTTACCGCCATCGCGCCCAAAGCGCTCTGGCCGGAAGAAGCGCTGAGCGCAAAGATGCGCGCGCTGGGCGAAACGACCGGCTCGGAGATCGAATTTTCCGAATCCCTCGACGCGGCCAAAGGCGCGGACGCGGTGTATACGGACGTTTGGGTCTCCATGGGCGAAGAAGCGCATTATGCCGAGCGGATCGCCCTGCTGGAGCCCTACCGCGTGACGATGGACGTTATAAAGAAGACCGGTAATCCGGACGTGCTGTTTCTGCACTGCCTGCCGTCGTTCCACGATCTGGAGACGAGCGTTGGCAAGGAGATCTTCGAAAAATACGGGCTGAAGGAAATGGAAGTCAGCGACGAAGTCTTCCGTTCGCGCCACAGCGTCGTATTCGACGAGGCGGAAAACCGCATGCATACGATCAAAGCGGTCATGGTTGCCACGCTGGGGGATCGATAACGGGGTCATTTGTCCGTGTTGCGGGAAAAAAGACGTAAAAACGCCCCAAACAGCACGGATATTCTTGAAAACAAAAAAAAGTTAAGATATAATAGCACAATGCGATTTTTTGCGCCGCTCTTGCGCGTTCAAGCCGGGCTCCAACCGGATTGGCGCGATAAAGCAGCAATGGCGCGCTCGGAGGAAAAGTAAAAAGCTATGGAAGAACGGTATCAAAATAACGTTGCGGTGCAGGTTCCGCACGTTCTGCTGCCGAAAAAGGGAACCAACTATCATAAGTGGGCGGTTGTTGCCTGCGACCAGTTCACATCCCAGCCGGAGTACTGGGAGGAAGCCAAGCGCATCGTCGGCAAGGCGCCTTCCACACTGGAGCTGATCCTGCCGGAAGCATATCTCGAAAAACCCGGCGAAAAGGAACGGATCGCCGCCATCAAGGCGAGCATGCGCGCCTACCTCGACGAGGGCGTTCTCGAAGAAAAGCCGCAGGGGTTTGTGCTTGTGACCCGCACCGTGGAAGGAAACACCCGCACGGGGCTCGTCATGGCGCTGGATCTGGAAGCGTACGATTATCAGAAAGGCTCGACAACGCCGATTCGCGCCACCGAAGGCACGATCGTTTCGCGTATTCCGCCGCGGCTGAAAATTCGCGAAGGCGCGCCCATCGAACTGCCGCATATCCTTGTATTGATCGACGACCCGGACAGAACGGTCATCGAGCCGCTCGCGCTGAAAAAAGCGAAGCTGCAAAAACTATACGATACCGACCTCATGCAGGACGGCGGGCACATCACCGGGCATCTGGTTGACGCCGACGACGACATCCTCGGCGTGCTCGGCGCGCTGGAGCAGCTCAAGGACGCGGAGAGGTTCCGCGCCAAATACGGCGACCACGCGCCGCTGCTCTTTGCCATGGGCGATGGGAACCACAGCTTTGCCACCGCGAAAGCCTACTGGGAAAAGGTCAAAGCGACCCTGCCCGAGAGCGAACGCGCGGATCATCCCGCAAGGTACGCGCTGGTCGAGGTGGAAAATGTGCATGACGACGGCATCGTCTTTGAGCCGATCCACCGCGTGGTATTCGGCGTAAGCGGAAACCGCGCTATGGAAACACTCTTGCGCTTCTTCAAGGAACAGAACGGCTGCGCACGCGTGGAACTGGGGCGCATGCCCTGCGCGCAGAGCGGGGATACGCACATCATGCCGTTTCTCACCGGGGACGTGGAAGGCGCCTTTATCGTCAACTGCCCCAGGACGCAGCTGGCGGTCGGCACCCTGCAGGCTGCCATCGACGCGCTGCTTGCGGAAGTGCCCGGCACCGAGGTGGATTATATCCACGGCGCGGAAGTGGTCAAGGAACTCTCCAAAAAGGGCGGAGCCATCGGGTTCTTACTGCCAGCCATGAAGAAGAGCGAGTTCTTCCCGACCGTGGTGTACGACGGCGCGCTGCCCAGAAAGACCTTCTCCATGGGCGAAGCGAACGAAAAACGCTATTACATGGAGTGCCGCCGCATCGAAAAGAAATAAGGGAGTGCTCCAAAGGGGTCAAACCCCTTTGGAAACCCCATTCGATTGATATACAGGGATTCCAAAGGGACGGTAGTCCCTTTGGCGTTACCCTTACAACAGGTATATCTGCGGAAAACCGCGCTACGATAGGAACAGGAGGAACTCCAGGTGGCCGTTAAGGTAGTCAAATTCGGTGGAACCAGCCTTTGCAACGCCGAGAATTTCACAAAAGTCAAAAACATCATCGTTGCCGACAAGGCAAGGAAGTATGTTGTACCCTCCGCGCCGGGCAAACGCTTTCCCGGGGACGAGAAGATCACCGACCTTCTCTACCTCTGCTATGCGCAGAACTCGGGCGGGCTGAGCTTTGACGAAACGTTCGCGCAGATTGCGGAGCGCTATGTTGCCATTGAAACCGAGCTGGGACTCAAGACCAACATCGCCGCCGAGCTTGCGTCGATCAAGAAAAACATCATATCCGGCGCGAGCGAGGACTAGATTGCCAGCCGCGGCGAATACCTCAGCGGTTTGCTTTTAGCGGACTACCTCGGCTTTGGCTTTCTCGACGCGGCGGAGCTCGTGAGCTTCCATTCCGACGGCACCTACGACGACGAAACCACCCAGAAGTGGACGCAGAAGCTCACGGATACCGAGCGCGTCGTCATTCCGGGTTTCTACGGGCGCAAGCGCGACGGCAGCATTAAAACCTTCTCGCGCGGCGGCAGCGACATTACGGGTTCCATCGTGGCGCGCGCCGTGCAGGCGGACGTCTACGAAAACTGGACGGACGTCAACGGCTTTTTAATGGCCGACCCGCGCATCGTCGATAACCCCAAGGTCATCTCGGTGGTGACCTACAGCGAACTGCGCGAGCTGAGCTACATGGGAGCTACTGTTCTGCATGAGGACGCGATTTTCCCCGTGCGCCGCGCGCAGATTCCCATTAACGTTCGAAACACCAATAACCCCGAAGCGGAAGGCACGATGATCATCCCGGACGCGTACCTGAAGTACTACAAGCGCGAGGGCGTGCTCACGGGCGTCGCCGGGCGCACGGGCTTTACGGTTATCACCGTCTACAAGGACAACATGCACAACGAAGTCGGCTTCGGTTACCGCCTGCTCAGGGTGCTGGACCGCTACAATATCTCCTTTGAGCACATTCCGAGCGGAATCGACACCATGAGCCTCGTGATTTCGGACGCCAAGCTCAAAGAGCATCTGGAAGCGGTTCTGCGCGAAATTCAGCGCGACTGCGAGCCGCAGTCCATCGAACTGCACTCCAACATGGCGCTGGTCGCCACCGTCGGCAAGGGCATGATCCGCTCGCTGGGCGTTGCCGCGCGGCTGTTTGGCTCGCTGTACGAGGCGGGCGTAAACGTCCGCATGATCGACCAGGGCTCCTCGGAGATGAACATCATCGTCGGCATCGAAAACGACGACCTGCCGACCGCCGTACGCGCCATCTACCGTGCGTTCGCGTAAGGCAAAACAATCGTTATTACGCAAAGCTCCTCCATTCGGGGGAGCTTTTTTACGCGCGGTTCCCCGCATTGACAATCCATTCGGGCAGGAATAGAATGAGGGCAACCCAACCAGAACCGAAACGGAAGTGAACAAACGCGTGCTTCATCACGGCACTCACTACAACGCGCCAATCGACTGGAGCGACCCGGAACAGGCTGCGGCGCAGGTGAAGATAGACCTGCTGCGCAATTTGCTTGCCAGTAGCCCCATGAGCTATTCCGAAAAGGAAGAGCTTGTGCGAAAGCAGCTTGCGGACGAAGCGCGCCGCGAAGAAGCAGTGCAGTCGGCAAGATCGAACCCGGCGGGTAAAAAATGGGATATCTAGTAAACCAAGCATTGTAATCCTATCAGTTTGTTCCTTAAAACTCTCCTCCAAGCAGGAGAGCTTTTTATTTGCCCGCCAAAGGGGAACGGGGTAGAACGGCGCCGAGAACCGGTTCGGAAAAGAAAACGTATAGCAGGAGCAAATCGGCTAAAATGTACGGTTGTTTCCCCAAGCATCGATATGGTAAAATGAATACCATTACAACTCAGGGGGATTTATGAAGAAACGTTTCCTTTGCGCGGCGTTGGCCGCACTGCTTATCAGCTTTTCGCTTTCCGGCTGCGCCGTAATCAACGCGGCGGCAGCGCCGGGCGAGGTGGAGGAGTTCCAGACCGGCAAGATTGACGGCAACAGCTACAGCAACGAATTTTTCGGCATCGGCTGCGAACTGGACGATACCTGGACGGTACTGAGCGAAGAAGAGATCGCCGAGCGCAGCGGCCTTGTGTTCGACACAATGGAACAAGGCGGAATGGACGACAGCGCGCGAAAGGCTATGGAGAACGGCAATATGGTGTTCGACTTCTTTGCGCAAAAGACCGATAACTCCGCGGCCATCAACGTTTCCGTAGGAAACATCGGCATCCTTTATGGCACGGCGATGACGGAGGAAGGCTATGTCGACGCGACGACGGAGCAGATCGTAGAGTCCGTGGAAACGATCGGGTATTCAAACGTCACCACGGAGAAGACGACGGTTACTCTGGCGGGAGCCGAGCATGCCGCGCTGAACCTCTCCGGCGACTATTCGGGCATACCGATCTATCAGACGCTTGTTGTGCTCCGTAAAGGCTTATATGTCGAGTGCATTGCGTTCACCAGCGGCGGCGAGGATACGTCGAGCGATCTCGCGGCGCTGTTCTACGCGCTGGATCAAAAATAGAATTAGTAGAAACGGAATAGAACAAAACGGAGCTTTCCTGTGTTGGAAAGCTCCGTTTTTATGCGCATATTCTGTTAAGTGAAACCGTTACTCCGCCGGAACGAACGAGGTGACCAGCGCCTGCAAAATCTCCACGACCTTTTCCATCGTCTGCACGCTGATGAATTCGTATCGTCCGTGGAAGTTGTAGCCGCCCGTGCAGAGGTTGGGGCAGGGCAGACCCATATAAGAGAGGCGCGAGCCGTCCGTGCCGCCGCGGATGGGCGCGAGGAAGGGATTGACCCCGACGCTTTCCATGGCGCGCTGCGCGGCTTCTACGATGAAGGAATCGACCTTCTCGCGCATATTGTAGTAGGTGTCTTCGAGCTTCAGCGTTGCCGTTCCCTCGCCGTACTTGTCGTTGATAAACTGGCAGGCCTTGATCATCAGAGACTTCTTCTGTTCGAATTTCGCCATGTCGTGGTCGCGGATGATATAGTGCATCTCCGCGTGGTCTATGCAGCCGCTCATGCGGTCAAGGTGGAAGAAGCCCTCGTATTCGGACGTGCAGGCGGGGTTTTGAAAGCGCGGCAGCAGATCGTGCAGCTCCATGCAGAGGAGTGACGCGTTCACCATGCGCCCCTTGGCGGTTCCGGTATGCACGCTCAAACCCCGGAGGTGAATTTCCGCGGCTGCGGCGTTGAAGCATTCATAGTTGATTTCGCCGAGCTCGCCGCCGTCCACCGTGTAACCGAAATCCGCGCCAAAGCCCGCAACGTCAAAGTAGTCCACGCCGCGGCCGACTTCCTCGTCCGGCGTAAAGGCGACGCGGATTTTGCCGTGTTCCGGCGCGCCGGGGGCAAGCAGACGTTCGCACAGCGTCATGATTTCGGCGACGCCCGCCTTGTCGTCCGCGCCGAGCAGCGTTGTGCCGTCCGTGCAGACGATCTCTTCGCCCAGATGATTGAGGAGCTTGGGGAAGGTTTTTGGCGAAAGCACGTAGCCGCTGCCCATGTCGATGTCCCCGCCGGTATAGTTCGGAGTAAGGACGGGGTTAACGTTTGCGCCGGTGACCGCGTCAACAGTATCCACATGCGCCAGCAGGCCGACGGTCGGCACGGTTTTCTTCGTGTTGCCGGGAATGGTGGCGGTCACGTAGCCGTAGCCGTCGAGCTTGACTTCCTTTGCGCCAAGCTTAAGCAGTTCGTTCACCAGCAGGCGCGAAAGGTCGAGCTGCTTTGCCGAACTGGGGAAGGAATCCACGTGCTGCACGGACTCCGTGTCAATTTTTACATACCGCAAAAAGCGTTCTTTTACCGTTTCCATTTTTGTCAGTCTCCGTTCATAACGTTGTATTGTTCTTTCAACCTAGAATATCACCCCAAGAAGGCGAAGACAAGGAGGGAGTATTAATTGAAAGATGTAACGTCAGGAACCGCACTGTGTCAGTTATTATGGAATAAGCCAATCCGAAAAGGGGCTTGCTATAGTACGAGCGTCATTATAAGCCATATCAATCGTAAGACACGTTTTCCCAATATAAAATTTGTCTGTTCGCTTAACGGCTAAAGCTAAATCAGTTTTGCGGTCATCTGTTAGACAAATCGGTAATAGTAGACAAATCTCATCCTTATAGTATGTGGGAACGGCTAACTTGTAATTCGCTTGCAATCTTCTTTTTGTTTTTTCTATTGCTCCAAGAAATAGTGTATGAAGCATGGGATTGCTCCGTATGTCCGATGGATATCGAGATAGATTATCTCTTAACACATGCTCGGTGTTGATTCGTAATTCAAGTGAATAATCAAAAACAAGATCACGAACATCAGTTAAAT
>JBDKTD010000199.1:0-10051 GCA_039680365.1 Clostridiaceae bacterium | reverse complement strand
GTATGACAAGGAGGCGCGAACGCATGAGCGAACAAACGCAGCTGCAGAGCGTAAGGAGCAGGCTCCTGCGGGAAATGAAGGAAGGCGCCTATCGATCTGCCGGAAAACTGCCGCCGGAAGAAGTGCTGGCCGAGCGCCTGAACATCAGCCGAACGCAGCTGCGGGACAGCCTTTCGCAGCTGGAGCGCGAGGGGTTTATCAGCAGGCATCCGGGCGCGGGAACCGTGATCAATCGCCATGTGGTGAGCGTAAAAGTGCGCATGGACATGGAGATTGAGTTCATGGAGATGATCGCGCAGGCGGGGCACGAGCCGAGCCTGCTGCGTGCATCGTATGAAACGATTCCCGCAAGCGAAACGGTTGCCGGGCGCCTCTCCATCTATCCGGGGGACATGGTGCTGAGGGTCGTCCGGCTCATCGGCGCGGACGGCAAACCCGCCATCTATTGCGAGGACTACATACCCAACGCGCTGATTAAAAACAAACAGTACGGCGCGGAGGATTTGCAGAAACCGATCTTTTCGTTCCTCAAGCAGTTCTGCGCGCTGGAAGCGCATATGGACTTAACCGAGGTATGCCCCGCCGTGGCCGACGCCGCGCTCGCGGGGATTTTTTGCGTGCCGGAAGGAACGCCGCTGCTGTATCTGGACGAGCTGGACTACGACAAAGAGGGCATGCCAATCTTCTACTCGCCGCAGTACTACATCGGCGGGGTGATTCGGCATACGCTTTTAAGGATGAAGTTCTGAGGATGAAGTTTTAAGCGCTGAAATCGGCGCGATCGATACCGGGAGGATACAGGTTTGAAAAAAGTTGCCGTTGTCATGGGAAGCGCGTCCGACCTGCCGCTGGCTAAGGACGCACTGCGCGTTCTCGCCTCGTTCGGCGTGCCGTATACGGCGCGCGTGCTTTCCGCCCACCGCACGCCGGAACAAGCCGCCGCGTTTGCCAAGTCGGCCGAGGCGGAAGGGTTCGGGGTCATCCTCGCCTTTGCGGGCAAAGCCGCGCATCTTGCAGGCGCAATGGCGGCAAACTCGCTCCTGCCGGTGGTCGGCGTACCCGTGAGCGGGCGGGACCTTGGCGGCCTCGACGCGCTGCTCTCCACGGCGCAAATGCCCAAGGGCATACCCGTGGCGACGGTCGCCATAGACGGCGCCTCCAACGCGGCGCTGCTCGCCATTCGCATGCTCGCGCTTTCGGACGAAGCGCTGAACGAAAAGCTGAAACAATATGCGCGCTCGCTGGCGGAACAGTCCGCCGAGGCGGACGCGGAACTGCAAAAGGAGATAGAAACGCTATGAAGAAGCTGGAACAGATCTACGAAGGCAAGGCAAAGAAGGTTTTCTTAACCGACGATCCGGGCATCGTCATCGTCGATTACAAGGATGACGCGACGGCGTTCAACGGGCTTAAAAAGGGCACCATCGCCGGAAAAGGCGTTGTGAACAACAAGGTATCCAACCACTTTTTCCGCCTGCTGGAAAGCCACGGCATCCCCACGCACTTTGTAGAGCAGCTCAGCGACCGCGAAACAGCCGTCAGGCGCGTGCAGATTCTGCCGGTCGAGGTGATTATTCGCAACCGCGCGGCGGGCAGCTTCTCCAAGCGCATGGGCGTGGAAGAGGGAACGGCTCTTGCCTGCCCGATTCTGGAATACAGCTACAAAAACGACGAACTGGGCGACCCGTTCATCAACTCTTACTATATCCGCGCGCTGAAGATTGCCACTGACGAGGAGATGGAGCAGGTCAAAGCGCTTTCGTTCCGCATCAACGACATCCTCCGCGCGTATCTGGACGGCCTCGGCATCGAACTGATCGACTTTAAGCTGGAGTTCGGGCGCTTCGACGGCAAGGTGATTCTTGCGGACGAGATTTCGCCGGATACCTGCCGCTTTTGGGACAAAGCAACCGGCAAAAAACTCGACAAAGACCGTTTCCGCCGCGATTTGGGCGAAGTGGAAGAAGCGTACCGTGAGATTATCCGTCGCTTGATGGGGGAGTAACATGCCGCTTTTGAGGCGACCGCCAACGGCATATGAACGGCTGAAACCGGACGACGACTGCATGAAAGAAGACTGCGGCGTTTTCGGCATCTACTGCAACGGCAGCGGGCTGGATGCGGCGGAGGCGGCCTACTACGGCCTGTTTTCGCTGCAGCACCGCGGGCAGGAGAGCGCGGGCGTCGCCGTTTCGCGCTCCGGCAGCATCCTTTGCCATAAAGCGATGGGGCTTGTCAGCGGGCGTTTTTGCGACGGGCTTGCTTCGCTCAAGGGCGCGGATCTGGCGATTGGCCACGTCCGCTACTCCACAATGGGGGACAGCTCGCTCGTCAACGCCCAGCCGCTGGTGCTGGAAGGCGAACGCGGCTTACTCGCGCTGTCGCACAACGGCAACATCATCAACGCAAAGGAACTGCGCGCGGATCTGGAGGCGGAAGGGGTGTGCTTTGAAACCACCATCGATTCCGAAGTAATCGGCGCGCTGATTCTCAACAACAGCGAAGACGGTTTGACGCAGGGAATCTCGCGCGCGATGGAGCGGCTCAAGGGGAGCTATGCGCTCGTGCTCATGACGGGCGACCAGCTCATTGGCGTGCGCGACCCGCGCGGCATGCGCCCGCTCGCGCTGGGGAGCCTGGACGGCGCGTATGTGTTCGCCTCGGAATCCTGCGCGTTCGATACCATAGGCGCGGAGTTCATTCGGGACGTACGCCCCGGGGAGATCATCGTGGTCAATCACGCGGGGTTGACGTCGCATCAAGCCGTCCGCGCTTCGGATACGGCGCTCTGCATTTTTGAGTACGTCTATTTTGCCCGGCCGGATTCCGATATCGACGGCATCTCCGTGCATAAAGCGCGGGAACGCGCGGGGGAGCTGCTTGCTATCTCGTCGCCAGCGGATGTGGACGTCGTCGCCGCCGTGCCGGATTCGTCCCTGCCCGCGGCGATGGGATACGCGCGTCAGGCGGGGCTGCCGTTTACCATTGCGCTTTCGAAAAACCGCTATATGGGGCGGACGTTTATCGAGCCTTCGCAGGATCGCCGCGAGATGGACGTATCCCTCAAGCTCAGCGCGCTCAAACGCAACGTGCGCGGAAAGCGCGTGCTTTTGGTGGACGACTCCATTGTGCGCGGTACAACCAGCAAGAAAATTGTAGAGATGCTCCGTACCGCGGGCGCAAAAGAAGTGCACCTCCGCATCAGCTCGCCGCCGGTCATGCATCCCTGCTGTTTCGGCATCGATACGTCCTCCTATGAACAGCTCATCGGCGCGAACCACTCCGTTGAGGAGATACGGCGCTTTATCGGCGCGGACTCGCTGCAGTATTTGAGTATAGAGGACTTGCACAAGACCGTCGAATGCGCGGCGTGCCATTTTTGCGCGGGCTGTTTTAACGGGGTCTACCCGGAGGACGTGTCCGCGCTCATTCAGCGCGGCGGCAAACATATTCTGGATCGGTAAAGGGGAACAGTTATGCCGGTAACCTATCAGCAGGCGGGCGTGGACGTCGAGGCGGGCTACGAAGCCGTCCGGCGCATGAAAGCCTATGCGGAAGCCACGTTCGACGGCAACGTTCTGCACTCGCTCGGCTCGTTCGGCGGCATGTACGCGTTGGGAAACGATGTGCTCGTCTCCGGCACGGACGGCGTTGGCACAAAGCTCAAGGCCGCGTTTGCGTTGGAACGGCACGACACCGTAGGGATCGACTGCGTGGCCATGTGCGCCAATGACGTCGTCTGCCACGGCGCAAAGCCGTTGTTTTTTCTCGATTACATCGCAACCGGCAGGCTCGTGCCGGAAACCGCCGCCGCCGTAGTCAAAGGCGTGGCGGAAGGCTGCCTGCAGGCGGGCTGCGCGCTCATCGGCGGAGAAACCGCCGAAATGCCGGGCTTCTACCCCGAAGGGGAATACGACCTCGCGGGTTTCTGCGTAGGCTTAGTCAACAAAGACAAACTCATCGACAATTCGCGTGTGCAGCATGGCGACGCGGTTGTCGCGCTCGCTTCCTCCGGCGTGCACTCGAACGGTTTTTCGCTCGTGCGAAAGCTCATCCCGATGGAGAGTGCAAAGCTTGACGAATATCGTTCCGAGCTTGGCAGAACGCTCGGCGAGGAACTGCTGACCCCTACGACAATCTACTGTAAACCCGTACTCGCCCTGCTGGAGCAAATCGAGGTGCACTCGATTGCGCATATCACGGGCGGCGGGTTCTACGAAAATATTCCGCGCAGCATCAAAAAAGGGCTGACCGCGCGCATCGAAAAAAAGAGCGTCCGCATACTGCCGATCTTCCGCCTTTTGCAGTCGCTGGGCGAACTGGAAGAAAAGCACATGTTCAACACCTTCAATATGGGCGTCGGCATGACGCTGACCGTACCCGCTTCTCAGGCGGACAGGGCGATTGCGCTGTTGCAGGCGGGCGGCGTAAGCGCGTATGCCATCGGCGAAGTCGTCTCGGGCGAAGAAGGCGTGATTCTATGCTGAAACCCCGCATCGCGGTGCTGGTCTCCGGCGGAGGAACGAACCTGCAGGCGCTCATCGACGCGCGGGCTGCGGGCAGGCTCAAAAGCGGCGAACTCGCGCTCGTCGTTTCCGGCAAGGCGGGCGCGCCCGCGCTGGAACGCGCAAAACGCGCGGGTATCGCCGTTGAAACGGTGGATCGCGCGTCGTTTGCCGCAAGGGAAGCGTTTGAAGAACAGCTTTGCCGGGTGCTGAAACAGCACAAAACGGATTTGATTGTGCTGGCGGGTTTTCTGCAGATTTTGTCCGCATCCTTCGTTTCGCGCTATCCCGACCGGATCGTCAACGTCCACCCCTCGCTGATTCCCTCGTACTGCGGCAAGGGGTACTACGGCGTAAAAGTGCACGAAGCGGTGCTTGCGGCGGGGGAACGCTGGACGGGCGCTACCGTGCATATGGTCAACGAGGTGCCGGACGGCGGGCGCATCCTTCTGCAGCGGCGCGTCAGCGTGCAAAAAGACGATACGCCGCAGACCCTCCAACGGCGTGTAATGGAGCAGGCGGAATGGCTGCTTCTGCCCAAGGCGGTGGAAACGCTCTGCGCGGAGATCGCCCTACAAAACGAAAAGAGGAAGCAATATGAAGCAGCAGGATCTCTTTAGACTGCTCGGGAGCCATCCGTATCCCGGGCGCGGCATCGTGCTGGGGCTGAGCCCGGACGGAACGCAAGCCGCGCTCGCGTACTTTATTATGGGACGCAGCGCGGGCAGCCGCAGCCGTGCGTTTTTCAAAAATGGAGACGATCTATTCATCTCGATGCTCGACGGCGGAAAGATACGGGATACGAGCCTGATCCTCTATACGCCGCTTCGCACGCTGAACGGCCGCGTCGTGGTGACCAACGGCGACCAGACGGATACGATTGTTACCGCGCTGGAGAGCGGCGGCACGTTTGAAAGCGCGCTGAAAACGCGCAGGCACGAACCCGACGCGCCGCACTTTACACCTCGCATCAGCGGGATGCTGACGCTCGGCGGCGCGTTTTCCTATAAACTCTCCATCCTGAAAGCGGGGGACGAGAACGGCGAAACCTGCGTTCGGGAAACATTCGACTACGAACCGGTAAAGGGAATAGGGCACCTGATCCACACCTATCAGATGGACGGGCTTGTTTTGCCGAGTTACTCCGGCGAGCCGGGAACCGTTTCAATTCCGGGCGATTTAATCGCGTTTGCGGAGGGAATCTGGAACGCGCTGAACGCGGAAAACAAGGTTGCGCTCTACGCTCGCTATACAAACCTGAAAAGCGGCGCTTACGAGGACAGAATCTTTAACCAATACGCAGCAGCGGAGGGAAGAGCATGAAGGAACTCGCTTTGAAATACGGCTGCAACCCGCATCAGAAACCGGCGCGCCTGTTTATGGAACAGGGCGAACTCCCGCTGGCAGTACTCAACGGCCAACCAGGGTACATCAACTACCTCGACGCGCTGAACGCCTGGCAGCTCGTTCGCGAGCTCAAAGCTTCGCTGGGGCTGCCCGCCGCGACGTCCTTTAAGCACGTCAGCCCGGCGGGCGCGGCCATCGGCCTGCCG
Organism: Clostridiaceae bacterium; assembly: GCA_039680365.1. Taxonomy (GTDB): domain Bacteria; phylum Bacillota; class Clostridia; order Christensenellales; family CAG-138; genus UBA7703. Next base: position 3,993 of record JBDKTD010000199.1, on the reverse strand, counting down.
CTGGATGAAAACGATCTTCGCGCCTGCGCGGTGGACGATATTCCCGGCGTGAACGATTCCCCGCTTGCCTGCGCCTACGCCCGCGCGCGCGGCACGGACCGCATGTCCTCCTTTGGCGATTTTATCGCGCTGAGCGACGTTTGCGACAAGACCACGGCTGAGATCATCAAACGCGAGGTTTCGGACGGCGTCATCGCGCCCGGCTATACGCCGGAAGCGCTGGAGCTGCTCAAGTCCAAGCGGAACGGCAGCTACGCCATCCTGCAGATCGACCCCGCCTACGAGCCGGAAGCGATGGAACGAAAGCAGGTGTTCGGCGTTACCTTCGAGCAGCCGCGAAACGCTGTGCTGATCGACGGCAAACTGCTGGAGCGCGCGGTTACGGCATGCCGCGAGATTCCGGAACCGGCCAAACGCGATTTAGTGCTTTCGCTCATCACGCTCAAATACACGCAGTCCAACTCCGTCTGTTTTGCGCTGGGCGGGCAGACCATCGGCGTCGGCGCGGGGCAGCAGTCCCGCATACACTGCACGCGCCTCGCGGGCGACAAGGCGGACGTCTGGTGGATGCGCCGCAGCCGCTGCGTACTGGAACTGCCATTCCTGCCGGAGATCAAGCGCTCCGAGCGGGACAATTTAATCGATTCGTACATCGGCGAACGCGGCGGGGCGGCCTGCGGCGAGGCCGGATGGGAAGCGTATTTTTCGCGCCGTCCCGAACCCATGTCGCGGGTGGAGCGCGCGGAGCATCAGGCGGCGCTGATGGGCGTTACGCTCGGAAGCGACGCGTTCTTTCCGTTTGACGACAACATTGAGCGCGCAAGACAAAGCGGCGTTCTGTATCTTGCGCAGCCGGGCGGCTCCGTGCGGGACGCGGACGTGATTGCGGCGTGCGACCGCTATGGTATGGCGATGTTCTTTACGGGGCTTCGGCTGTTCCACCACTAAACGAGAACTGAACGGGGAAGTGCAAGCATGAAGGTCATGATCGTCGGCGGCGGAGGCCGTGAACACGCCATTTTGGAAAAACTGCGCGAAAACCCGCGCATCGACCGGTTCTACGCGCTGCCGGGCAACGGCGGCATGCAGGAGCACGCAACGTGCGTACCCATCCGCGCCACGGAGATTGACAGAATCGTCTCGTTCGCGGTGGAAAACGAAATTGACCTTGCCGTCATCGGCCCGGACGATCCGCTGATTCTCGGCGTCTGCGACCGGCTCCGCGCGGCGGGCGTTCGCTGTTTCGGCCCCAGCAAAGCCGCCGCCGAGATTGAAGGCAGCAAGAGCTTTGCAAAGGCGCTCATGCGAAAATACGCCATCCCGACGGCGAATTACGAAGTGTTTGACAGCGCAGAGAGCGCTTACGCGTATCTGGACGAGACGGCGTATCCCTGTGTTGTCAAGGCGGACGGCCCCGCGCTGGGCAAGGGCGTCATCGTCGCGCAAACGCGGGAAGAAGCCCGCGCCGCGATTCACGCCATGATGGAAGAAGGCGTGTTCGGCACGAGCGGAAACCGCGTGGTGATTGAGGAGTTTTTAACCGGAAAAGAAGTGAGCGTGCTCGCCCTGACCGACGGGCAGACGCTGATACCGCTGATTTCCGCGCTCGACCATAAGCGCGCGCTGGATGGCGATTTGGGGTCGAACACTGGCGGCATGGGCGCGCTCGCGCCAAACCCGTACTATACGATGGAATCTGCAAAAGCCTGCATGGAGTTGATCTTTCTGCCTACCATGCGAGCCATGAACGCCGAGGGGCGGCGCTTTTCCGGCTGCCTGTATTTCGGCCTGATGCTTACGCCAAACGGGCCGAAGGTGATTGAATACAACTGCCGCTTCGGCGACCCGGAGACGCAGGCGGTTCTGCCGCTGCTGGAAACAGACTTGTTTACGATTCTGCTTGCGCTGGAGGACGGACGGCTGGACGAGGCGAAGGTGCGCTTTCGCGGCGGTTCCTGCTGCTGCGTGGTGCTGGCAAGCCAGGGGTACCCCGGCGCGTATGAAACCGGGTTTGAAATTACGATAAACGGCGCGGAAGAGATGGAAAACGTCTTTGTTTTTCACGCGGGAACAAAGCGGGAGGAAGATCGCCTGCTGACTGCGGGCGGGCGCGTGCTGGGCGTTTCTGCGCTGGGAGAAAACGCGCGCACGGCGAAAAAAGCTGCTTACGCTGCGGCGGAGAAAATCCATTTTAAACGCGCGTTCTGCCGCGGCGACATCGGCTCGCGCGCGATTGCCGAAACCGAACAAGAGGAAAGCTGAGCGCATGGTTCATCGAATTTATGTGGAAAAACGCGCGGCGTTTGCGCAGGAAGCGGCAAGCAAACTCGCGGATATTCGAAACGTGCTGGGTATTTGCGGTATTAGCGGGCTTCGCATTCTGAACCGGTACGACGTGGAAGGCGTGGACGACACGCTTTTTTCGTCCTGCTTATTTACGGTGTTTGCCGAACCGCAGACGGACGAAACGTTTGGCGCGCTGCCGGACGGCGCGGACGCGGTGTTTGCCGCCGAGTACCTGCCCGGGCAGTTCGACCAGCGCGCGGAAGCCTGCGCGCAGTGCATCGCGCTGCTCTCGCAGCGGGGTTCCCCTATCGTGCGCACGGCGCGGGTGTATCTGCTGTACGGCGCGGTAAACGAAACGGAACTCGCCGCAATCCGGCGCGATGTAATCAACCCCGTAGAAGCGCGCCAGGCTTCGCTGGAACCGTACGTAACGCTTGCGCAGAAAGCAGAAACGCCGGGGGCAATCCCCGTGTTGACCGGCTTTTGCCAGAAGGACGAACCCGCGCTGAAGGCGATGCTGGCGGAATACGGGTTGGCGATGGACCTCGACGACCTGCTCTGCCTGCGGGCACATTTTCGCGCGGAACGGCGCGATCCCACGCTGACGGAGTTAAAGCTTTTGGACACCTACTGGTCGGATCACTGCCGGCACACGACGTTTCTCACCGAGCTGGACGCGCTGGAGTGCCGCGACGAACGCGCGCAAGATACGTTTGAAACGTATCTGCATCTGCGGCGTGAACTCGGCATATCAAAGCCCGTGACGCTCATGGACATGGCGACGATCGGCGCAAAATGGCTTAAGCATCAGGGCAAACTGGATCGTCTGGACGATTCTGCAGAGATCAACGCCTGCACGGTAAAGACCCGAATCAACGTAGATGGTGACGACCAGGACTGGCTCGTTCTCTTTAAAAACGAAACGCATAACCACCCGACGGAGATTGAACCCTTCGGCGGAGCTGCAACCTGTATCGGCGGGGCGATTCGCGATCCGCTTTCCGGGCGCGCGTTCGTGTATCAGGCCATGCGCCTCACCGGCGCGGCCGACCCGCGAAAGCCGTATAACGAAACTCCTGCGGGAAAACTCCCGCAGCGAAAGATCGTAACAACCGCCGCGGCGGGCTACAGCTCTTACGGCAACCAGATCGGCCTTGCCACGGGGCTGGTGGACGAGATTTATCACGACGGCTTCCTTGCCAAACGCATGGAGATCGGCGCTGTTGTCGGCGCGGCGCCCGCGAAAAACATACGCCGCGAAGAGCCGAAAACGGGGGACGTCGTGCTCCTGCTCGGCGGCAGAACCGGCCGGGACGGCTGCGGCGGCGCAACGGGGTCAAGCAAGGCGCATTCGCTCGATTCGCTTTCTCTGTGCGGCGCGGAGGTGCAAAAGGGCAACGCGCCGGAGGAGCGCAAGCTCCAGCGGCTGTTTCGCAACCCCGAAGCGGCACAGCTCATCAAGCGTTGCAACGACTTTGGCGCTGGCGGCGTTTCGGTCGCCATTGGGGAACTGGCGGAAGGCGTTGCGGTCGATCTCGACCGCGTGCCGGTCAAGTACGAAGGCCTCGACGGTACGGAACTCGCCATCAGCGAGTCGCAGGAACGCATGGCTGTTGTCGTGTCGGCTGCGGACGCGAAGCGATTTATCGAACTTGCGGCGGAGGAAAATCTGGAAGCCTCGGCGGTTGCGCGGGTAACGGGCGAACC
>JBDKTD010000347.1:0-8791 GCA_039680365.1 Clostridiaceae bacterium | reverse complement strand
TTATAGTTTGAGTATTGTGCTGTATGAGATGTTGAGCGGCAGAAGTCTGAGCGAACCGCCGTTTCAACTGCGGCCTCTGTCGGAGTGCGGCGTTTTCGCCCCCGCATCGCTGGATCGCATCATGGCAAAAGCGGCCGACCCAAAGCCTATCTGCCGCTACGCGAGCGTTTCCGCATTTCAGGAAGCAATCAAGCGTATTCGCCCGCGAAACTCGATGCTTCAAACTGTTCTATCGAGCATACTATGTTTTCTGTTAGGCATACTGCTAACTTTCGGTCTCACAAGCAGCTCCATCGGCGAACTGTTTGATCACTCACGTTCGGCGGCCGCCAAGCAGTCCGATCATAAATCCGTTGTCGGCCTTTCAATGGAAGAGGCGGAAGGACTACTATCTACTCAGAAATTACCTGTCACGGTTTACGGGGTCGTTACGGAGACTGCTCGAATCAACGAAGTTGTCTCTCTGTCATCCTCTTCAAACGAGATTATTCTTGAAGTTTGCATCGGCAAGGCAACCGATATTGTTTCTTTTTCGGACCCCAACCTAGAAATGTCTATTCGCGATGCGCTAGATATTCCTACCGGGCAAGTGATTATTGTATCCGATCTCAGCGACCTGACCGTTCTAGATATCTCACAACAGGGCATTTCAAGCCTCGAAGGCCTGCAATATGCGGTAAATCTAACGCAGCTTACCGCAAACAGTAATGCGATCGCCGATCTCTCCCCAATAGCATTTCTCGGGCACCTGAGAGCGCTCTATTTGAACGACAACCATATATCCGATTTAACGGCGTTAACGTATCTAAAAAATCTGAAAACGCTCTATTTGGAAAACAATCGTATCGTCGAGCTCTCCGCGCTGAAGGGGATCGATCTATACGACTTATCACTTGGCGCAAACGATATAGCCGATCTTTCCCCGCTTTCAAGTGCGATTCACATGCAGCGGCTGAATCTGTTTGGAAATCGAATCTCCGATCTTTCCGCGCTCTCATCCATACAATCGCTTTCCTGGCTCGCTTTGAACGATAACCAAATCACCGATCTTTCGCCGCTATCAAAAATAGCTGCGCTTAGAACATTAATACTCTCGCACAACGCAATTTATGATGTGTCTCCGATTGCTTCCAATACGGAGATTGTGTGGCTTGATCTTTCGTCAAACTACATCACGGACATTTCATCTCTGTCCAAATTAACAAAACTCGAGGCGCTAGACCTGTCGGCTAATACACGTTTAGCAGATGTATCCCCTTTAGCAAAGCTTCCAAACTTACAAACGCTTGGGCTAGCTTATCTGGAGTCTTGTGACTACACACCGGTATTATCTTTCCCAGCACTTTCTTCGATCACCTTCGGTTCATCGCAATCCATGCAAAGCGATATTACCCTTGCATGGGTGATTGAGCAACTGAATAAAAACAGTATTCAGGTTGTTTTCCAATAAATGCAACAGGGCATCAGAATAACAGTCTTGTCTTTCGAAATCAATCGAGCAGCCTCATGATCCGTTCATGTGACTGCTCGATTATTTGATATTGTTCGCGCTTATTGAGGTATCTTCACGCAATTCACCGCTTTTTCATGAAGCCGATATAAATGCTGAAGGCTGAAATTCATCTCGACCGCAATCTCCTCCCAACGTTTGAAGCACAGATACCGCAGCTCCAGTATCGTCTGGTATTCCGTGTTCTCAACGCGCTTTATACGCCGCATGATCTCCGCCTTGAGATCAACGAGCGCGTCGATATCGTCGTTGATCTCGTTCTCCAGATCCACCATCTTGGCGATGGTATCTTCCATGGAGTGCGGGTTGGGTGTCGCCGCCTTTGGTGCGCCTGACAACGTTCCAGTCGCCTTCCCCAATAGGTCGCGCAGGGACATCACCTGTGCCAGCTTGCTGTTGATCCGCTGGTCGATCCGGTATGCCTGCGAAAGGTAATCCTTGGTGCTCATTTGTACCCTCCTTGTCAAATGTCGATTCCCGCATATGCCCACAGCACGGCTTTCACATCGTCCACCGACCGGACCACATACGCGTGGCCGCCGGCAACTTTGATTCTGTGAATCGTGCGTTCCTGCAGCTTTGTGACAACGCCCTCCGGCGTCTTCACCTCAAAGGCGAAAAACCTACCGTCCAGACAACAGATCACGTCGGGGATGCCCGCCGTCCCGTACATCCCGCCATGCTCTTTCCATGCAAAGCACCGCGGAACCATCTTTAAAACCCGCATAATCGCTGCGGTGATATCTTTTTCCAGCATGTTCGCTGTTTGCTCCTTTCTGAACCTATAACAAAAAAACCCGAAAATCGGGCGTTTTTAGGATCGTCGCACCTTGTCGCAGGTTTTTTGGTTAATTCCCTATATATAGCGTTTTTTACATATTACCTATTTTACCTGCGACATCTGCGACAAAGAGGTTAATCGAATGGAATTTTGCCCTTGTATTCGGTAAATCCACCCATATCGAAGCGCAGACGGAACCCTAAGAACATTGTCGTTTCGCTTCCCCCAGAGTGCGGCCGCTTCCGTTCTACGCGTCCGTACATCGCCAGAATCTGCTTGAAGTTTCGTGTGTTTTCGGGAAAGCATCCGTTCGCGTCGCACCATTTCTTGTAACGGTCGTACACCGCCGACGTTCGTTCCTCCGCGTTCGGGATTGGCTCCATTTCGTCCTCGATAAACAACCCGACTTTGTCGCTTTCGCGGCGGTACCGCTCGGTCGCGAATTGCACCGACTCCGGCATTGTCAACCCTTCGGTTTCCAGCGCACGGTACCCTTCCAGCAGCCAGTTCAGGATCGCGCTTTGATTGCGCGGCTGAAAAAACAAGTGCTTCAGCGTTTTATCCTGTTGGTTTTCTTCGAAATGGCGCTCGAACGGAATAATCATGATCCTGCCGCTGGAAAAGAGCGTCATGTCCGTGACCACCGGCAGATAGTTCGTGTTCATGTAGATCTTGAACTGCGGCTGAAAGTCGAAGCTGTTTTCGTGCAAAAACCGCGCGTTGAGCGTATCGTTTCCCGTCATGCTCTTCACCTGCGCGGCGTTGAGCAACAATCCCCTGCTCGGCTCCGAGATGTTGGCGAACCGAATCCCCGTTAACCGTGCGATATCCTCCGTCGGGTTCTGACTGCTGACGTTTTGCTTCATGCTGATCGTCTCGGGGCGCACCGTACTTCCGTAATCGCCCATGACCCGAAGCACGCTCTCCATGAGCGTCCCTTTTCCATTGCGCGTCGTCGCGCCGTACAGGATAAAAAGACACTCAAAGCGCGTATCTCCGCTCAGCGCATACCCCAACGCTCGTTGCAGAAACCGCGCTCTGGCCTCGTCGCCGCTCATGATTTCGTCCACAAACGCGTCGAACCGCTCGCATTTTGCCGCCGGGTCGTACACTACGCCCGAAATCTTTGTGAGTTTTTCCTCCGGATTGTGCGGAAGGAATTGCGTATCCTTTAGGTGCATCGTTCCATTTTGGCAATTGAACAAAAACGGATCGGCGTCGAACGTCTCCATAGGGATCGGATATACGCCTTGCGCATCCTTGAGGATCGTTTCCCGGTTTCTGCGCACCTGCCACTTTTTGCATTGATCGATGTACTCCTTCCGTGTCTGCTCGTCCGCGATGTTCAAGGCATAGACCATCAGTTCGTCGGCGAGCGTTTTGCACAGCTCCATCGCTTTCAACCCGCCGACGTCGGGTTCCCAGCGTTTGCCGCTGAAGATATACCAAAGCTTTCGCTCCGGGACATATCGGGCGACCCGACAGTAATAGTCCGAAAAAAGCCTGCTGTTGCCGATGTCCGTATTCGGATAGCGCGGATTGCGTTCCGGGCGCAATGCGTGCAAAAAAGACATCTCTGGATTCTTGTTTGTCGGGTTCCTTTGATTAGCACTCGGCAGCTTCCGCGCCTGTTCTACGCAGTCCGTCAGCCACTTCCGAAACAATTCTGGGTCGCCAACAAGCAGCTCGTTCGGGTCTTTATACCCTTCCGGTGTTGTCAGTTGGATATGAGATATGCCCATCGTTTCGAGCTGGCTGCTGAGTTTCTCCGCCGCTTCTTTGCCCGCATCGTCCCGATCCATGCACACGATGAGCGGTGGGGTTCTCCCCCGCGCTCGGAGCGCTTCGGTCAGTTTCCGGGTTCCCGTTCCGCAGGCCGCAACGGCATGGCCACCCTCTTGCAGGATCGACAGCGCGCAAAACGCGCTCTCCACGACGAAGACCGGCTCGCCCTGATCCAATGACTCTTCGTAGAACAGCGGCTCCGGTCCAACGTCCTCGTAGCGAGGTTTGAAGAACCGCTTCTCGGAGATGCTTCGAGAGGTGTAGTATTCTGTTTTCTCACCATACGGGATAACGACCGCGTTTCGCTTTGCGTCGAACCCGAATCGAAACCGCAGCATGCTTTCGCCGGTAAACCCTCTTCCCTGCAAGTACATCTGTGCGCGCGGCGATATAGCGAACGTTTCTATTGCGCTCTGGATATACTCTCCAATGCTCATATGCTCTCGCGGTTTCTTCTTCCGCGCCGATTCAGGGGTGCTGTTCAGGTGAAACGTCTCGCAGACCAAATTCGCCGCTTCAACCGTGCCGATGTGCCGGAGCTTGGCGACCAGATCGATCGCGTCGCCGGATTCGTTGCAGCCAAAGCACTTGAACCGCCCGTCCTTGAATGAAAGCGAGGGCGTTTGATCGTTGTGAAACGGGCATCGTGCCTTCCCGCCATGAACCTCGATTCCCAGCCACTTGGCTACCTCTTCTATCCGAACAGATCGCCGGATGAGCGGGAAGTCGGTCATACCCTTTCCTCCTTTTGCAGCGCCAATTCAACCCGATTCTTATACTCCTTGCAATCCCGGTCAAAGAATCGGATTGTCATATGCGTTCCCAGCGCGTGCGTCATTTCTCGCTGCATGCCGGAACTATAGATATCGCCAAACACCCAAATCTCCTCGCAGAGATCAAGCAGACGGATTCCCATATCCATCCCGTCCTGTCGTTCTTTGGTCTGGGTATCATCCAGATAGCGCGGATACATCAGGTGCGGCGTGATTGGCATATATCCGCTCAAATACGTAAAACGGGAATAACGGCGGGCGTTCTGGATATTCTCCCGCACGCAGCCTGCGAATGGAGAACAGACGAAAACCATAGGGCGGTCGGTTCTTCCCAGAAGCAGGATGCGAGGTCGCCCTGTTATTCCCTGAGGTGGTCCCAAATTTAACTCGCTTGACATTTCATGCCAATTCCTTTCTTCTAAATCGGCGGGGAGTGGTTGCCCGCTCCCCTGCGCCGATGTATTATTACGGTTCCACGACCTCACCCGTCACTGGGTCGAACGGAGTTGTCGGCACTTCGACAAACTCATCCAGATCGACGGAATACCCGCCGGCGTGCTTGGCATATTCCTTCACTTGTGCTGCAAGGTTGGAAACGGCCGCAAGTTCCGCTTCGGTCAAAGCGCGCTCAATATTGAACTGCGCTTGGGAGTACGCGATACCGCCCGTGTTCACCGCCTTCTTGAGCGAGAAGCGGGTGACCAAGTCGAGCGACTTCTTTCCGCAGCTTAGGAGGCGTTGGATATAGCGCGTGAACTCCTTGAGCGAGCCGGTCGGCAGCGAAAGCAGAACCGGAAACACCTCGCCCTCGCGCAGGATATAGATACGACGGCGATTTTTGCACGCCTTGCCGCCACCCTCACCAGAGCCAAACTGGTTGTATCGGCACTTCGCGCATGTCCCACCCGGGTCGCCCTCGCCGGTCACGCCATCGAAGCTGCCGCAGTCCGGCGGTTCGTTGCCGCCCGCGTATTTATCCCGGTAATACGCGAACAGCGGATGATGATAAAGAATCACGCCCGTGAACTCCTTCACGGTTTCCGGCTCGCCGCCGTCGATGGCAGGCAGTTCGAAGACCGTGCTCCCCGCCGAAGGGATCTTGATTCTCTCAAACGAGAGGCTCAGCCCTTCAAGCTCCTGCGACATCGCGTCATTGAGGTTGAAGCTCGCGAGTTCTTCAAACGCGTTGCCGGTTGTTATGATTCCTGTTTCCTGTGTCATATTGATCGTTTCCTTTCTCTTATCGGGCGGCTTTGCGCACGCCCACGGTTGTCTTTTCGAACACGGTCACGAGTCCATCCAGCCATTGCGGCAGGTTGTCGCCGTTTTCCGTGGTCTGCTCCTTTACGAACGCCGAGAGCGAATTGGCATTGACGGTCTCGTAAACAAGATCGCCATACCCCGCCTCACGCAGCGCTTCGAACAGTTCATCCTTGCGCCCGGCGGCCGCCGAAGCGCGCGTCGTACTGGTCAGGCAGAACATTGTGCCATTGCGGGTGAAGTTCTGCGTTTCGGCATCCGCCATGTGTTGGGCAAGATCGGCATCCACGCGGTCGATCTCCAAGCCTACCGCTTTGATCTCATCCTCCAGACGCTTTTTTGTTTCTCTCAGTTCGCGCAGCTCATCCGCCAGCGCGAACAGATCGTTTGATTCCATATTTCTCCTTTCAAGGTGTGTCGAACGGGTTATGACCCGCGCGGCAGTCGTCTATCAGAACTTTCGCTAGATTCGCCTTATCCCGCAGCGCTTTAAGTACTTTCGCATCGACCGTGTTTTCGGCAACAAGGTAGATGTAAGTGCAAGCGTTGCGTTGGCCGACACGGTGGATGCGCGCTTTTGTCTGTTCGAAGTTCGACATGCTGTAGTCCAGCGAATAGAACACCATCTTGTCGGCGGCGGTCAGCGTAATGCCCAACCCCGCCGTCGCGATCTGGCCGACGAACACATTAGTATCCGCATCCTCTTGGAATCGCCGCACCTGCTCGTCGCGATCCTTCACTGCGCCGGTGATCAGCGAGTAACCGATCGATTTTCGTTCCAGCATTGCGGTGATAGCGTCGATCTCCGGCAGAAACCGCGCGATAATTACGAGCTTTCCACCCTCCTGCGCTGCGCTGTCGACGATGTCCGAAAGCGCGTCCAGCTTAGCGGAACTAACCCGTTCCACACGATCGGTTTCGTCCCCTCGCAGAAATCCGCCGGTCAGCTGCGAAAGCCGCAGCAGGCGGGTCAACACATTGGCGGCGGTGATCTCGTCTTCCTTGATCCGGGTGTAGCTGTCGCGAACCAGCTGCTGATACAGCCGTCTCGCCTGCGGTTCCATTTCGACCCGCTGGACGATCTCCGTGGTTTCCGGCAAATCCAAGCACTCGGCCTTTGTCGCGCGAAACGCGATGCTGTGGATGCGCCGCGTCAGCTCCTCCGCCATGTTCGCTTTCAAAATCGGCATGTGATTGCCATATCCGACCATGTCGAAGTAACGGTTGCGGAAAGCATAGAAGCTGTTGCCGAACACCGCCGGATTCAGGAACTTGTACGGGCTGAACACATCGATCGCCTTGTTGGTGATAATCGTCCCCGTCAGCAGCATCCGATACCGCGCTTTCGCGCCGAGACGATGCATGCACTTGCTCGCGGCGATGTTGTGGGTTTTAATTTTGTGTCCTTCATCACAGACGATCAAGTCGGCGTCCCATGCGGTAAGCTCCTGTTCCATTCGCCACGCGGATTCGTAGTTGACAACTGCAACCCGCATGCCCGATGTTGGCATTAGTCTCAGTTTCTCGATTTTCTTGGTTTCGCTGCCGTTCAGAACGATCAGCGAGTACTCGAAATCCGCGAACTTAGAAAATTCCTCCTGCCACACGCCGAGGATCGACAACGGTGTGACGATCAGCATTCGTTCTACTTTGCGGTCGATCCACAAATGTCCCGCGGCAGCAATTGTGGTCAGGCTCTTGCCAGTTCCCATTTCCATGAGCAGCGCGACGCCGCGACTCGTCGGCGGATCGTGCCCCGTTAGGCCAAACAAGCGGCAAGCAAATTCAAATGCCTGCCGCTGATGCTCGTAAGGATGCGCTTTGATCGGCATCCGATTGATTTGGTTCTGCTCCATGTTCCCTTTCGGAAGGGGTGGCGGTTGATATGTTTCTCCTATTTGACGCTTCTATCCCGGAGAATGGGCGGTAGTCATGATCGGCTGTCTTCGCTGCGCAGCACTTTGCTCCCCGCATCCCGCAGGGCCGCACTCTGGGACGTTATCCTCGACTGTGCGGGCTTCTCATGACCACCGGATATGTAGTTTTCAAGGTTCAAAAATAACCCCTTCACTGTTAGGTCACGGGAAGGGGTCAACCTCTACAGTTTTTCTAAAAGTTTTTTCAAAGAATTTTTCGCGCGCCAAGCATTCTGCCAAACGCTCTCTTCACGCAGGCCATTTCGTTTGGCATATTCTGTGTGGGAAATCGGCCGATCGGAAAGGTAAAGTGCATATAGCAATTTCTGTTGCTGCGGTTTCAGTTTGCGAAAAGCCGTCCAGAATTTTGCCGCACCGATCTTGCCGATCGCAATCTGATCAGTATCCATGCCCAAGTCGACCAGATTTTCACCCTCATACTCCATTCCGCTAAAAAGGACGTGCCGCCGCGTTTCCTTTTGCGTGTTGTTGTACTCCTGCCGATCCAGTTCTTTCAGCGCGTCTGCAACCTCCGGCTCCACCTTCAATTCCTCGACATGACCATCCGCGAAGCGATACATGATTTTGACCAGTTCCATTTGTCTGGCTCCTTTCGTTCAGAGCCAGACGAATAGCGCATTTTTGAGCGCACGAAAAAAAGGACCCGGCGGCGCGGCACAAAAAGCGCCGCTCGCCAGGCCCTATTCAGTTGTATTGTGCTTTATCCTTAACCCCTGAGGGCGGCAGCCGGAAGATCAGGTCACGA
>JBDKTD010000089.1:0-2151 GCA_039680365.1 Clostridiaceae bacterium | reverse complement strand
CCATGCAGTGGAATGCTTCCCGCAACGCGGGCTTTAGCGTGGGCGAACCGTGGATTATGCCAAACCCGAACTATACGGCAATCAACGCGGCGCATGAGGAAACGGACGCGGATTCGGTTCTGCACTTCTACCGCGCGCTGATTGCGCTGCGAAACGGAAGCCGTACGTTGCAATACGGTTCCTTCGTTCCGCTCTGGACGGAGCACGAGCAGCTCTTTGCCTACGAGCGTTCGCAGGACGGCGAAACGTTCACAATCGTCTGCAATATGAGCGGTAAGGAAGCTCAACTGCCGCAGATTCCTTCGGGGGAGCGCGTGCTTGCCAACATGGAGCGTGAAAACGGCGAAACAATGCTGCCGTATGAGGCAAGGGTCGTAAGGATGCAGAACAGCAACTTCAGTTGTTAGCAAGCCGTGTGTCGTGCTCACTGGCGGCTGAGAAAGATGCTGGAGGAACGATAGAAACCGGTTTTAAACGGGCGGCGCGGGTGCGGTTTGGCAAGGCGCTCTCATGGTGCGTGAGGGAAAGATACGCTGCCGCCGCCTCTTAACGGTGAAGCTTCCCTATACAAAAGCCCCCTGCCGCTTCTTTCCGCGACAGGAGGCTTTTCTGTTTTTCGTTGCACAGGATTCAGCGGATTTTTCGAGGACTACTGAGAATTCGGATTACTCATAACAGTACGGTAAGCGATCAGGCTTCTTCCTGGAACTCCGTGTCCAGACCCGCCTTTTCGAGCGCTTCGGAAACGCGCAGCGGCGTGATCTTGTTGATCACCTTCAGCAGAACAAACGTAACGCCCGCAGAATAAGCCGCCACGACGAGCACCGCAATCAGCTGAACCAGGAGCTGATGCGCGTTACCGGCAATCAGCCCGTCGACTCCGCCGATCGTCTGCTGGGCAAAAACGCCCACCAGCAGAGAACCGAGGATACCGCCAACGCCGTGTACGCCGACGACGTCGAGCGCGTCGTCCAAGCCCTTTTTGCGCCGGAACTGCACCGCGCCGTAACAGACAAACGCGGCGGCAAGCCCGATGAGCACCGCGGCCCAGGGCGAAACGTAACCCGCCGCGGGTGTAATTGCGACAAAGCCTGCGACCGCGCCCGTGAGCGCCTCCGTCACGCTCGGATGTTTGCAGTGCCTCCAGCTGATGGCAAGCCAGGTCAACATGGTAGTGCCGCCCGCGAGCGCGGTGTTGACGAACGCGATGGCCGCTTTGCCGTTTGCTGCTAGCGCGCTGCCCCCGTTGAAGCCGAACCAGCCAAACCAGAGGATTGCGGTACCGATTGCAAACAAGGTAGTGCTCGCGGGTTTTGCGGTCTCACCCTGCATTTTTCTGCTGCCGAGCACGAGCACCGTAACAAGCGCGGCAACGCCCGCGCTGGTATGGATTGCGATGCCGCCCGCGAAATCCGCAGCGCCGAGCTGCTGCAGGAATCCGCCGCCCCAGACCCAGTGCGCACAGGGCACATAGACCAGTACCGACCAGAGCGAGAGGAAGATGAGATAGCTTTTAAACGTCATTCTGTCCGCGAACGCGCCCGTGATCAGCGCGGGCGTGATGATGGCGAACATGAGCTGAAAAAGGAAAAACACCGCAAACGGAATGGTTCCCGCATAGGCTGCGTTGGGTTCCATACCGACGCCGTTGAGGAAGGCGTATTGCAGGTTGCCGATCACGCCGCCAACGTCGTTACCGAACGCGAGACTGAACCCGCATACAAACCAGATCAGCGCAACCACGCCCATTGCGATGAAGCTCTGCATCATGATGGTCAGCGCGTTCTTTTTACGCACCAGCCCGCCATAGAAAAAAGCCAGTCCCGGCGTCATGAAGCATACCATCGCCGCGCAGATTAAGACAAACGCGGTGTCGCCCGAATTGATTGTCATATGAAAACGCCTCCACATAAGATCCGATAGAACCATTCTATCGACTTCTGCGGAGGCATCCTATCCGGCAAGGTCTGATTTTCCCGCAGGGAAACCTGTATTATCACCGGGGTTTCCCTGTACGGCTTACGGCTCTATGATGTGATTTCGCACCGCGTACAGCACAAGGTCGGTGATGTTTTTAAAGTTCATCTTGCGCATGATGTTCGCTCGATGCGTCTCCACGGTCTTGATGCTCAGATTGAGCAGATCGGAGAT
>JBDKTD010000253.1:0-8975 GCA_039680365.1 Clostridiaceae bacterium | reverse complement strand
TGTTGAGTGAATTTTGCTGAAAAGCAGGAATTAACTCGTAAAATGCCTACTTTGCTTGCCATTCTAAGATGATTAGCACCGGCTATCCATCCAACTCAACATAATCACTTACTCCACATAAAACAATCCCGCGTCCTCAAGCTTAGTCATGGCCCCGTTGATCAGATACAGATCACCGCCAAGGTCTGGCGCGATACGGTCGAGGTTTTCCAGCTCGCGGATGTCGTTCGCGCTCATCCAGCCATTTTGCCGCGCGGTGGCATACCCGCTCATGCGGGATGCGTAATCGCCGCGAAGCAACCCATCCACATTAAATTTGATGAAATACGATGGCTTTTCGCTCTCACTGAACAGCACGCGGCACATACTCTGTTCCCAGCGCACGACCCAGGGATCGAGCGTGTATTTCACAAACTCAAGCGACTGCTGCTCGATATTGCTGAACGACGATTTCTCCAAGTCCGCCAGCATGTGCGGAGGAACGCGGAAAATCCGCGCAATCTCATTGATCTGGAACTTCCGCGTTTCCAGAAACTGCGCTTGCTCCGGCGCGATCCCGATGGGGGTATACTTCATGCCTTCTTCAAGCACCGCAATCTTGTGCGAATTCGCGCTGCCCTGGTATGCTGAATTCCAGCTCTCTTTGACCCGTTGCGGGTCTTTGATCGTACCGGGGTGTTCCAGCACGCCGGACGGGGCCGCGCCGTTCGCGAAGAACTTCGCCCCGTATTCCTCCGTTGCGATCGCCAATCCAATCGCGTTCTTCGCCATGGCGATCGGGCTGTAACCGATCAGACCATCAAAGCCAAGGCCGGGAATGTGCAATACATCTGAGGGTGACAGCGTTACCTGCGTCGTTTTGCCGAGTGTAGTCGGATCTTCCGTCCCGCGCTGATACAAATAAAAAAGCCGACCGTTTTGATCACGGTCGACTGTCATTTTGTTCGGCATGAGCGGGTAGAGCGCGATTACCTCGCCTCTGGCGTTTCGGATGATCTGCGCGTAGGCGTTGCCCCACAGGAGCAGGTGGCTCATGAGCGTTTCCCGAAACGCGAAGCTCGTCATCTCTGGATTCGGCTCGTCGTGCAGCAGCCGATAGAGCGGGTGCTTGAACGCTTTCTCTTTCCCGCCGCTGTCGTTATACCGATAGACATTCAGCGGCAGCCCTGCAACGGTCTCAGATAAAATCCTTACACAGGAGTATACCGCCGTCATCTGCATAGCGGTCGTTTCGTTCACCGGCTTTCCGCTTGATGTGCCGCCGAAGAAGAAATTATAACGACTGCCAGCTAAACTGTTGGCGGGCTTATCCCGCGCTTTGAAAATGCCGGGAAATATGTTCATCAGCACTCGCTCCTAAAAAAGCCAGACTTCTGGCTGTTTACCTCTTGACATTACATCCAATTGGATGTAACTTTATTACATCCAGCTGGATGTATTATAATTGGAGGGATTCAATATGGAAAATTTCTGCTTAGACGGCTTTCAAGTTGCTCATCTGAAGAACGATGGTGTTTTGCGTGAGCGTCGAGTCATTCTCGGTTTGACACAGATGCAGGTAGCAGAGAAAGCAAAGATCCCGCTGCAAAGTTATCAGCGTTTTGAAAGCGGGGATCGCGATATTCAAACAGCTTCATTTCAGATTGTTTGCCGTGTGATTGAGGCTCTGGAAATGAACATCTCCGGTTTCTACCACGGCGAATATGTCCTTGGGGAGAGACTGCTCGATTCCAAAGAAGGTCTGCGTTATGAAAAGACCGGTAGCTTAATCACCGAGGATATTGTCGAGAAACCTTAATCAGATATATAAAATGCCTCGATCGTCGTAGACCGAAACACTATTGTCTCCGCCACTATTTCTCAACGCCCGATCCAACGCCATGATCGTTGCCACAGCGCCGTCGATTTTCTCGGTGCTTTTTTCTTTGTCCGGCTTGATGTTCCCCGCCGGATCGGTGCGAATATAGATGTTATCCATCATCCAGCGCAAGACCTGATGACCACCGTGTGCAATCTTCTGCTCAAGTGTCAGTTTCATAAGCTCTTTCGTCGGTGGCGACATATCCTTGAATCCCTGGCCAAATGGAATGACCGAGAATCCCATTCCCTCAAGGTTCTGTACCATCTGAACCGCACCCCATCGATCGAACGCGATATCTCGGATGTTGTACTTCTTCCCGAGTTGCTCGATGAACGTCTCGATGAATCCGTAATGCACGACGTTCCCCTCGGTGGTCATCAAGCAGCCCTGTTTTTCCCAGAGGTCATAGTTTACATGATCGCGCCGCACGCGCAGGTCGATGTTCTCCTCGGGGATCCAGAAGAATGGCAGGATAAAGTATTTATCATCCTCATCCAGCGGCGGAAATACCAGCACGAACGCTGTAATGTCCGTACTGGATGAAAGGTCGAGGCCGCCGTAACAGACTCGGCCTTCGAGCGATTTGGGGTCAATCGGAAACGCGCATTTATCCCAGACGTCCATCGGCATCCAGCGGATCGCTTGTTTGACCCACTGGTTCAACCGAAGTTGGCGAAACGCGTTCTCTTCGGCTGGGTTCTGCTGCGCGCTATCACACGCCGTTTTTACTTTATCGATCCCCACCGTGATCCCGAGTGACGGGTTCGCCTTCTTCCACACTTTGGGATCGGTCCAGGAATCGTTCTCTTCAGTGCCATAGATCACAGGGTAAAACGTCGGATCGGTTTTCCTGCCGTCGAGGATATCCTTGGCTTTGGAATGCACTTCCCAGCAAATGGAGTTGGTATTGTCGCCCGCCGTGGTGATCAGGAAGTACAGCGGCTGCATCCGCGCGTCGCCGCTGCCTTTTGTCATAACGTCAAAGAGACGGCGATTCGGCTGTGTGTGCAACTCATCGAAAATAACGCCATGTGTATTGAAACCGTGTTTGTTGGCAACATCCGCACTAAGCACCTGATAGGAGCTCCCCGTCGGCAGATACACGAGCCGCTTCTGCGACGCGAGAATCTTTACCCGCTTCGCTAGTGCGGGGCACATGGTCACCATGTCCTTGGCGACCTCAAACACGATCGAAGCTTGCTGACGGTCGGCTGCGCAACCGTACACTTCAGCGCGCTCTTCGTTATCGCCACAGGTCAGGAGCAGCGCTATCGCGGCGGCAAGCTCCGAATTGTGCGTCGGCACCATGGAATGTCCTGCCAGATACTGATGCGATGTCGAACTCACCTGTATACACCGCATGGGTACACATTCCTGCATAGGCTCAATGGCGCAAATATAATGAAACCTCCTGCGCGTTTTCGTCATCCCTGGTGCTACGGGAATCCGATACATCGGTTGATCATCCGCACACTTTGCTCGATGGAGTTGGATGGCGTTATGCATCTGCTGGGTTTCCAGCAGTTTTTCCCTGCGTCCATTGTTAATCACCTGCACATTCCAAAGATGCCGCGCGCCAGCGACGATTTCACTTCCATCACAAAATGTCAACCTGTATGCCTGTTCCGTATCGTCGATCTCGCTGACCACAAGCACATAACAGGGGTTGCCTTGTTCATCGAAAACACGGTCTCCAACATTCAGCTCGCCCATCTGTTTCCAGCCATCCGGCGTGGGAATCGGCGTATCCAATGCGAGCTGTTTTCCATTCTTCTTCGGAATTTCGATATACGCCGTGTTGAATTGACGGTATCCGCTCGGCTTCAACGTACCAAACACGTCGCGGATGATCTGTTCCTGCCAATCAATCAGAAGAAACGGCTTCCCTGCCCAAGTCCCTTTGGTATGCGCAAGGCATTCAATAAAAGCGACAGCATGATCCGCCGCCTGTTTGTCATACACCGAGTCCTTCGCTTTGAACGGAGTCGGCGTGTACTTCGTAAACTTCCTGATCACTGCCGCCTCCATCCTCAAGGTATAAAAAGGAGGCCCGCGTGAGCCTCCGTGTCCGGCTTGGTTTGGTTTTTTCCCGTGCTTAGGGCAACCGCCCCTTCTGATTTGTAAGCCGCCCTGTCGCGGCGACGTTGCCCGACATTTCACTCCCCCGCTTTAAGCGATCGGCTTGTCAGCGATCTCGCCCTGTACCGCCGCTTTCAAAATTTCCGTGTCGAAACCCGCCGCTTTATACCCCTCTAAAAGTGTACTGTAGTAGAAAGCACTTGGTCTGTTCAGCGGCTTGTCACCTAAAAGCGTGTAAGAAAAAGCCTCCATTGTTGTACCGTTCCAGCGCACTTTGATCGTTTCCTTGCGATACTGTTCCGGCACACCGATCCAGCGATCAAATGCGGCTTCATCCTGCGGGGTAATCTCCCACAACAACGCGGGAACGCTGGATCCCTTTGCTTTTTCGATCGTCGCAAGCGCGCATGCGTTACCGCCGCAGAACGCAAGCTTGAAGTTTTTCAGTTCCGTCGTTCCAATCAGCTTCGCAGTCGGACAGTGCTTCGCCATTTCAGCGCGATTCAAGCCGACGCCGTAAGCGGCAAACAGTCGATTACTCATTTCCCTCAATCCTCCGGCACTCGTCTTCGCCGAATACAACTCCGAGTGTGCTCCCACGATCCCAATTCACATGAATCGTCCCGATATCGTCGATCATGGTAACCGTGCCTCGGTCACTCTGGCGCAGATTGGTGTAGGGATCGCTCATGTGAATCAGTTTCACCCGTGTGCCGGGTTTGTAATACTCTTTGAGCTGCTTTAGCATTTCAGGATGGATGGAAGTCACTCTTCGTCACCCGCTTCCCGCGCGGTACGAAACGCCGCGTTACCAGAAAGGTTTTTCAATAGAAGTTTTCTCGAACACTTGAACTCTTCCCCTATAAATCCAATCCGTAAAAGGAAACAGCGGAAAGCGTACTTCTCGTTTTCGACTTCCTGCTCCGTCGCGCTCACGCGCTTTTGCGTCTGCGCCAGTTCGCATATTCCCTGCACCAGTTGGTAGTAAGCGCCGATCTCCGCCTGATCATCGGTCGGTCGAAACCACCCCAGTTCAATCCTGTCGAAGTGCTCCGTAATCGGCAGGCTATCCGTACCGAGCGCCTTTTTGAGCAGGGTTTCCTTGCTCGCGACCAGCCGCCGCAGGTTCTCCATGGTGGTGGTCGTCATGTCGTCCCTCGGCAACTCGATCGCTAAGTGGGCGGGATCGGCAGTGCGAGGCGTTTCTTCTTCCAGTTGATCCGCCACGACCGCTTTGGGTTCAGCAGACTTTGCCGATTCTCCGAATCGTTCGCCAGTGAAACCATCGTTTGCCAGTTCGAGGATCAGCATTTCGATCTGTGCCTCGTCCGTGCCTTCCGGGCAAGTGACCGTGCCATTCTTGTCGACCGTGTAAGCGCCCACCTGAAACGCGAAGCTCGGCGCGCCGAGGTAGCGCGTTGTATCCTGCAAAGTGTCTCGCATGACCGCGACCAGTGCCTTCCGTCTGTCCCCCGTAACGTTGTACTTGATCTGCATTATGAATACCTTCCTTCCGATTTGGTAGTCACATACATAATACGAAACTACCAATTTTTCTTTGCATGTACATGTATCCATACAAAGAAACGGAAGTCAACTTAATAGAGCCAATGTAACTGTAGAAACATTGGTGGACAGAAAATGAAGTTTTGAGGGCTTTATGCAGGAACGACCATGAGTCCTACACGTTTTGCTTGAGTCGCCAGTCGTTGTTTCTGGTGTTCTTCTATTCTCAGCTTGGTTTCTGTGTATCTTGCTTCATTATAAATTTCTCCTGTTAAAAGCATATTCCAGATAATGACAAGTAATTTTCTTCCTAGCGCAATAACAGCTTTCTTCATGCCTCTTCGCGATTGTAATCTCCAGAACCATTCGCGCAAATACGTGTTTTTACATCGTGTTACCGCCCACGCCGTTTGACAAAGTACATTCTTTAGATGAATGTTACCCTGTGCTAGGCGAGTGGATTTTCGCTTGCCTGCACTTTCGTTGTCTACAGGACACATGCCCGCCCATGAACAGAGATTACCTGCACTCGGAAACATACTGACATCTGTTCCAATCTCTGAAATTACTGTGATGGCTCCGATTCTTTGTACACCGGGGATCGTTTCGAGCAACGAAACGGCTGAATCGAATTTCTCTGCACAATGATCGATTTGCGCCTCGATTTTCGCAATTTCACATAAACTATGATCGTAAATCTCCAATAGCATACTTAGAAAAGATTGTTCGTGTGGACTCAGCTTTCCATTTATTGCCTGCAAAATTGCTTCGCTTTTTGATTTGGCTGTCCCTTTTAAAAGCATTTTTGCTTCTTCTGCAGAAATGCTGCCAGTCTGTGATAAGTGCCGGACAAGTGCCATCCCAGACGCTCCGAATATATCAGAAAGAACCGATGACAGTTTAAAGCCACATTGCTGCAAGAATTTCTCGATCCTGTTTTTATGGCCAGTCATCTCTTGAACTATTGTTTTGCGATAACGCGTCCAGTCTCGCAACTCACGAATTTTACGTGGAGGTATGTAACTGCTTTCTAGCAAACCGGCTCTCAGCAAACCAGCAATCCACCGCGCATCTTTGATGTCAGTTTTCTTTCCTGGAACGTTCTTCATGTGGCGTGGATTAGTCACAATTATTTGAACATCCCCGACGCCTTCAAAAGCGGATTCCAGTACATTATAGATTGGAAACCAGTAAACGCCCGTGCTTTCCATCGCTATATGCTTGCAATCACTTTCCACAATCCAGTTCTTGAGTTGTTCCAGACCCGAAATCAAAGTTGAGTATTCCCTTACAGTTGCGTCTGGCTCAGTATCTAATCCACCTTTTAACAAACATGCCACAATCATTTCTTTGTGAATATCCAACCCACAGCAAACTTCAAGTAAATCCCTCATATTCGCGACTGCTCCTTTACCAAATTCACAGGGCGGCTCGCTTTGAGAAAATAAATTATAATACTCGTGCTATTCCTTAGCGTGAACGCATAAGGGCAACATGTAACTGTGCTCCAAAGCGAGCCTGGTCATGATCACTCACGAGATTAAATCTCAGATGTATGGGGACTTTGCCCTGTGGCTTCAGTATACTGGAGGTGGCGCGCAGTTTCATGCGTTATTGTGAAAGTAAAATCCTTTCATGGCCGATCACTCTTTCGGGTGTGAATATCAAGCTATTTCGGTAAGATTTACAGCGGATTCCGACAGAATTCCCGACAAAACAAACACAACGCATGGCAGCGCGACGCCGTTGCCCCAGAGTTTATACTCCGCTGCGTCGGTGTACGGAGCGTTCAGCCATTTGACGATTTGCTTTTTCGTCTTCGGCTTCATTGCCGAACCAGTGATTCGGCGGTGCGTTTCAAATACTTCCAGCCACCATTCGACCTCTTGATCGGATGGATGCTCCGTACCAAGATCCGCACACCACCAATCGGGGAACCCTTGCAAGCGAGCGCATTCTTCCGGTGTCAATCTTCGCACTGTGTATCTTGGTTCGTCGGAGTACCGTACCGGAACGAGCATGTCGTTGGAAGCATCCTGTCCATTGAACCCGCCGGGATGCGCGCCGGGTGAGATCGTTCCGCAAACGCGCTGGTACGGCTCTACCACATATTTGCTGTCTTCCACCTGTTGGTTCTGCGGGAATTTATAATCGCTCGCACAGAGACAGCCGACCCGATCGGGATAACACACGGCATGGTGATCGGAGGTGTTGAGCGTAAAACATACGCCTTCGTTAACGCCGTCGCCTTGCGGACCGTTGCGGTCGCTTCGCCCGATCATGCTACCCTGCAGCGCATAAGTTTGCTGCTTCATGCCCCTATTTGCGGATAGCGCTCCGGCAACGTCTCCGAGATCGCGAACCTCGTCGCGCTGGTTCTGAGCAAACGCGACAACCGCGATCCCGCCCTGATTACAATCCGGTCTGCCGCCGTTCGCGTCGAGGGTACGGGCGGTGGCCGCTTCATAAAACCCGCTCTCGGGGTTATCCGACCGCATGGCATTGCTGCCATCGGAACAAACGCCGAACGCACGGTTTATAACGAGCGGGACGTTCATCCCGCCAGTTCCCATGCGCGCCGCGAGCGTCTGAACCAGTCCGTCCTTTTCCAGCTTGCAACGTCCGTCGATCGGGTGATTCTCAATCGCGACCGCCGTTTGGTTGTCGCCCATATCCGCGCGTAGGCAGCCCGTGCTTTCTGGCCAAGCGTGACCGCCTTTTCTTCTCAGCGCGCCGGGTTCGAATCCAACTGACGCGAAAGTGCCTCTCTCAGAATCTCCGGCAGATGTTTGTTTCTCGCTTGCGCACGGCGTAAAATCCCTGTGCACGCCTTCGCGCTCAAATAGTATTTCTCCGGCGCGTTCGTCGACAAAACTTGCGACAAGGTAGATACGACGGCGGCGTTGGGCGACTCCGAAATATTGCGCGTCGACAACACGGTACGCCAAGCTCCATCCTGTTCCCAGATATACGTCGGCGTAAGGCCACTTGCCGCCCGCAGGCGCAGGCACCTCGGTTCCCGGCACGACGATCCCGACAATCGCGTCAAGCACCGCTTTGAAGTCCTGTCCTCCGTTGCTGCTGAACGCGCCGGGGACGTTCTCCCAGGCGATATACTTTGGATATGCTCCATTCGTTGCTTCCCTCATTTGCCGTACGATTCGGATCGCTTCATGAAACAAGCCGGATTGCGACCCCGACAATCCCGCGCACTTCCCCGCAACCGAAAGATCGGTACAGGGCGAACCAAACGTAATGATATCGACCGGCTCAATCAGCGCGCCGTCGATGCGCGACACGTCGCCCAAATGCCGGATGAACGGCATCCGCTTGGTCGTCACGCGAATCGGGAACGGTTCGATCTCCGCCGCCCATATTGGACGAATCCCGCAGAGCAAGCCGCCAAGCGGAAACCCGCCGCTGCCGTCAAACAGGCTGCCAAGCGTCAGTTCACGCATGGACAGCCTCCGCGTAGGGCGTTTGCACACCATCCCGTTCTACAAAAATGCCGTCGGTACTTCCGACGGTT
>JBDKTD010000010.1:0-6651 GCA_039680365.1 Clostridiaceae bacterium | reverse complement strand
CATGATGAACATGGAACCGCAGCATACGGAACAGCAAAACCCCGAACCCTCTTTTGTATCCAGTCAGCAGAAGAAAAAGAAGCGAAAGCGCAGCCAGACGATCATCACACTCTGCGTCGTGGCGGTCGTTGTCACCACAGGCGTACTCCTGCTCGTCAAGCTGCTCAACAAGGACGACAACGTAACGAGCGCCCTCAACTACCGCGTCACCTCCGTTTCCAGCGGGGAGATCAGCTCGACCATCAGCGGGTCCGGCACGCTTTCGGCGCTGGAAGCGGAGAGCCTGACCGCCGCCGCGGAATCGACCGTCACCTCGGTCAACTTCCAGCCCGGCGACAAGATCGCGGCGGGGGACGTCGTGATGACGCTCACGTCCGACGAGCTGGAATCCAAGCTGAAAAGCCTGCAGGACGATCTCTCTTCCACCCGCAGTTCTCTGGCGGGCACCAAACAGTACTTGACCAATCTCAACATCACAGCAACAAAGTCCGGCGTCATCAAGAGCATTCCGGCAGGCGTGGGCGACGTTGTGGACGATATGGAGTACCTCTGCCGCATCGCGACCGACGGCAAGATGAAGGTCGTCATCCCCGCCGTGGACGGCATGAAGCTCTACGACGCGGTTACCGTACAGATTGGCGACGACACGCAGCAAGGTTATGTGACCGCGCTTTCCGGCGGCAGCGCAACCGTTGTGTTTACGGACGACTATTACCCCGTGGGCGCCAGCGCGACGGTGCTGAATTCTGACGCCGCAACGCTCGGCACGGGAACGCTGGACGTGAACGAATATGTGGACGTTACGGCGGCTTCCGGCCAAATTGCAACGGTGCTGGTAAAGGAAAACGCGAAGATCAGCAAGGGTTCCACGCTGTTTACCCTTGCACAAGGCGCGCCTACGGCAGCCTACACCGCCTTGAAGGAAACCGAAGCGGACCTCCTGGATCAGATTACCGATCTCGAAAGCCAGCTTACGATTACGGCGGAATACGACTGCGAACTGACCTCGCTCTCCGTTGCCGCGGGGGATACGGTTACGGCGGGCACCGCGCTCTGCACCCTGACCGGCACGAGCGGATACACGCTTGCGCTCTCGATTGACGAACTGGACATCGCCAGCGTAAAACTCGGCCAGAGCGCGACCGTCACGCTGGACGCGCTGGGCGGCGAGTTCACCGGAACGGTCACGAACATCAGCTATTCCGGCAGCGGCAGTTATGTAACGAGCTATACGGCAACCATCACCACCGAACCGATCGAAGGCGCATACCCCGGCATGAGCGCCTCCGCGGAGGTCGTCACCGACACGAGCGGGGATACGCTGATCGTGCCCGTTTCCGCCGTGCAGTATGAAGGCGACAGCGCGTATTTACTGATGGCAGGCGACGGCGCGCAGCTTGGCGACATGCGCTCGGCAGGCGAAATGGATCTCGGCTCGCTTACAAAGGTAACCGTCACCACCGGCATGTCCGACGGCTCGTATCTCTCCGTCAGCGGCGAAGGGCTCGCGGCGGGCGACTTGATCTGGCTGCCGGAGCGGACTTCCACGGCAACGTATACCGAGAGCGAGGACACCGCGACCACCTTCACTTTCGGCAGCGCGCCCGGCGTGATGCCCGGCGGCGACTCCATGGGCGCAGGTCAGATGCCCAGCGGCGACTTCAGCGGCGGCCAGATGCCAAGCGGCGGCACGGCTCCGAACAACTGAGGCGCGAACGCTATGCTGGAATTGGAACACATCTTTAAGACCTATTATGTAGGCGACGAGGTGGTGCATGCGCTGGACGACGCATCCCTCCACGTCCGGGCGCAGGAGTTTGTTGCCATCTGCGGGCCAAGCGGTTCGGGTAAAACCACGCTGATGAACGTGATGGGCTGTCTCGACCTGCCGGATTCCGGGCGATATATACTCGACGGCGTGAATATTGCCGACTGCTCGGATAAAGAACTTTCCCAAATCCGCAGCGAAAAGATCGGCTTTGTGTTTCAGCAGTTCAACCTGCTCGACTCGATGAGCGCGCTGGAAAACGTTGAACTCCCGCTGATCTACCAGAAATGCTCGCAAAAGGAGCGTATAGAGCGCGCAAAGGCCGCGCTCGAAAAGGTGGGGCTCTATAACCGCATGCAGCACCGCCCCAGCCAGCTCTCCGGCGGCCAGCAGCAGCGCGTGGCGATTGCCCGCGCGCTGGCCAGCAACGCCCGGGTGATTCTGGCGGACGAGCCGACCGGCAATCTCGACAGCAAGTCCGGCAGCGATATCATGCGCTTGATTTGCGAGCTCTCCTCGCAGCAGCACACCATCGTGCTGATTACGCACAACAAGGACGTGGCAAAACTGGCGCAGCGAACCGTGTTTGTCAGCGACGGCAGGCTCTTTGGCAGCCTTGAGGAGGCGAGCGCATGACTATGTTTTTAAACTCTTTGCGTCTGGCTGTCCGCTCGACGCTCGCCAATAAAATGCGATCGTTTCTGACCATGCTGGGCATCATCATCGGAGTCATGAGCGTAATCGTTCTGGTCTCCATTGTGCAGAGCACGACAAACTCCGTTACGAGCGCCATCGCTTCCATGGGTTCCGACCTGCTGACCGTTACGATTACGGACGAGGACGTTACCCTCTCGGCGGACGACTACCTGTCGCTGAAAGACTACGACTCCATCGCGGGGGTTGCTCCGTACCTTACCGTGAGCAGCACGGCGCGCTACGGCTCCGACTACACCTCCGTTTCCGCCATCGGTGTGACGGAGGATTATATGGACGTTGCGGGACTTGAGCTGGAATCCGGGCGCGCCATCGTGGCCTCCGACCTGGACTGGCGCACCAACGTTGCCGTCATCGGCACGGAGGTTGCGGGCGAACTCTTCGGGAGCTACGACGTGCTGGGCAAGACCTTCACGATGAGCGGAAAAACGTTTACCATCGTCGGCCTGCTTGCCGAAAACGGTTCGGACATCACCGGCTCGCTGGATTCGCGCATTCTGATTCCTTTGACGATTGCCGAGCGCATTGCGGATTCCACGGCCATTACGACCTGCTATGTCAAAGCGGCTTCCGCAAACGACGTGGATATGGCGCAGGCGGTCACGGAATACAAGATGCTGCTCTTAACGCGGGACGAGGACGCGTTTGAAGTGTACAACATGTCCGAACTGCTCGATACGCTCGACAGCGTCATGAGCACGCTTTCGCTCATGCTCGGCGGCATCGCGGCGATTTCGCTGCTGGTCGGCGGCATTGGAATCATGAACATCATGCTGGTTTCCGTTGCGGAACGCACGCGTGAAATCGGCATACGAAAAGCCATCGGCGCGCGCAGGAGCCACATCATGATGCAGTTCCTCATCGAAGCCTGCGTGCTTTCGATCCTCGGCGGCCTGCTGGGGCTTGGGCTCTCGGCGCTGGGCTTGCAGATCTTCGCCATTGCGACGGACATGACGATTGCTATGGAATGGCGCGCAGCCATCGCGGCGCTGGCGTTCTGCATCCTCATCGGCGTGGCGTTTGGCAGCTACCCCGCCGCCAAGGCCAGCAAAATGACCCCGATCGACGCACTGCAGAGAAACTGACAAAGCAAAGATACTCGGAAATCCGCATCAAAAACGCTCCCGTGGGATTATCCCCGGGAGCGTTTGCTGTTTCCTAAATACTGCTTTTTGACAGCGGTTTTGCCAACGGCGTATAATAAGGAGTAATCCAGCAAGGAGCCGCAAACAATGCAAAAAACGTATCACTTTACCATCACGAAAAAGGACAACCTGCGCTATAATTTTCTGCTGTCCCAGAAGCGGCTCTTTGGCGCTTCGCTGATGACGCTCGCCATCATTGGCGGCATCATTGCGCTGATTCGCTATGCGCAAGGTTCCGCGCCGGTTGACGCGTTACTGCAGGGCGTTCTGCTGGGCGTTGCCGCTTCGGCGCTGTTCTTTACCAGCAACGTTCTCTCGACCTACATGAGAATCAACAAGCTCTATAAGAACAAGACGCTGACCGACTTTTCCGTGGATTTCACGGTGGATAAAACCGGCATCCGCTCGGTTTCCGAACTGGGCGACGCGACGCTGCTTTGGAAAAACGTTAAGTTCATCCGCGAAACGAAAACCGCGTTCTATGTGTTTTACGACAAGACGCGCGCAAACGTTATGCCCAAAGGCCAGCTCACGCCGGAGGACGCCAAAGCCCTGCGCTCCACGCTCGCGCTGTATTACAAAAAGACGCGCGCGGCGGAGACCCCGCCGGAGGCAAAGTAACCGCGCAACCCCCGCTTGCGCGCTAGCGTATCCGCTGACGCATAGGGTGATTCGGCGAAAACTCCACCAGGTCCCACAGGTTTCCGTATAAGTCTTTGAAAACGGCGACGGTTCCGTAGTCCATCTGTTTGGGCGGGCGAACGAACTCGACGCCGTTTTCGCGTATCCGCTCGTAGTCGCGCTCAAAGTCGTCCGTGCCGAGAAAGAGGAACACCCTGCCGCCCGCCTGATTGCCGATGAACGGCTCCTGCTCCGGCTTGGAAGCGCGCGCCAGCAGAAGCGTGGTTCCGCCTTCGCCGGAGGGAGCCACCACGACCCAGCGCTTGTCCTGCTTCGGCTGGTAAGTATCCTCCACGAGGGTAAAGCCCAGTTTCTGGGTGTAAAACGCAATCGCCTCGTCGTAGTCCTTGACCACGATGGCGATATGCACGATGGTCTGCGCCATAGCCCGCCTCCTCCAAGTATCGTTTCCTCTTACCAGCTTATCTTACTCTATAACCACACTATAAAAAAGCAGGTTCTTTTGCTTCTTTTCTTGCAAGAAAAGAAGAACGTATCTCAAACCTGACATTCTATTGTCCGGTTTTTCTGCTATACTCAAACTATCCCAAAACCAAAGAAGGTTCCCGCTTGAAGAACGACCGCCTCTTCCAAATCGTATACATCCTGCTGGAAAAAGGCTCCGTCACCGCGCCGGAGCTTGCAAGCGCGCTGGAAGTCTCCGCCCGCACCGTGTATCGGGACGTCGAGGCGCTGTCCATGGCGGGCGTTCCGGTGTACGCCACGCAGGGCAAAGGCGGCGGAATCTCGCTGCTGGCGAACTACTCGTTCGACAAAGCGCTGCTTTCGGACGACGAGCAGAACCAAATCCTGTTCGCCATCCAGAGCCTGCAGGCAAAGGATCAGCCGGTTGGCGCGCTGCTCAAAAAGCTCGGCGGCATGTTTCAAAAGCAGAACGTCAGCTGGATCGAAGCGGATTTTTCGCGTTGGGGTATGGGGCGCGTTGACAATGAAAAATTCGAACGCCTCAAGACCGCCATTCTGGAAAAGCGCGTACTGGAGATTCTCTACTGCAGCACGTCGGGCGAAACGGCTAAGCGCAGCATCCTGCCGTTCAAACTGATCTTCAAGGACAAAAGCTGGTATCTGCAGGCGTTCTGCAGAAAAGCCGACGATTACCGCCTGTTCAAGGTCAACCGCATTGTGGAGTTGGAGGTCACAAACGAGCGCTTTACGGAATCGTTTGACGACGCGCCGCCGATGGAGCTCGACCTTCTGCCGGTGAGCGCGTTTACAACCATACGACTCCGGTTCTCGCCCGCGGTCGCCTTCCGCGTGTACGACGAGTTCGACCGCAGACAGGTAGAGCCGCAGGCGGACGGTTCCATGGTTGTGGAAACCTCTCTCCCTGCGGACAGCTGGGTGGCGCACTACCTGTTCTCGTTCGGCACGGAGGTGGAAGTCCTCTCACCGCCGGAACTCAAGCAGGAGCTTGAGGCGTACGCAAAAAAAATCTACGAGCACTACAAAACCTGACGCCTTATGTCAGGTTCTCGCCGGTATACTGGAGCCATCCAAAAAACAATTCAGGAGGCGAGAACAACAATGGAAGAACGGTACTGCCAGAGCTGCGGAATGCCCATGGGGCCGACGGACGAACACTACGGAACGGAAGCGGACGGCTCAAAGAGCAAGGACTATTGCAAATACTGCTATGACAACGGCGCGTTTACCGCGGACTGCACCATGCAGGAGATGATCGATTTCTGTGTCCAGCCGATGGTGGAAAACGTCCCCGGCATGACGGAAGCGCAAGCGCGCGCCATCATGAACGAGCACTTCCCGCAGCTCAAGCGCTGGGCGGCAAAGTAACGCACGCATTTAAAACGGCAATCCGCGAACAAAACAGGAGAAACGATATGAAAGCGCCGGAACGACCGGAACGAATGGAAGAATCCATGCTCGCTCCCTGCGGGTTGAACTGCACGTTTTGCTACCGGCATGTGGGCAAAAACCCCTGTCCCGGCTGCCGCGCGCGGGCTGCCGAACCGGACAAGTACATCCGCAAGTGCGTCATGCGCGCCTGCACCGCCGAACAGGGACTGACTCTCTGCGCGGCGTGCGGGCGCTTTCCCTGCGCAAGGGTGAAATCGTTTGAAAAGCGCTATATGGCAGGTTACGGCGTCAGCCCGATGGGTGACGGCGCGTTTGCCGTAAAAAACGGCGCGGATGCGCTCGTTGAACGCCAGGAGCAAACATATACCTGCTCCGCTTGCGGCGGGATGATAGACCTGCAATACTGCGTTTGCAGCTAATGTAAAAAGCAGTATCGATTAGGAAAGGGACGAACGAAACCATTACCTGGAAGGAACGTTACCCCAAAACGCTGGAACCGAGCTTACA
>JBDKTD010000172.1:0-6028 GCA_039680365.1 Clostridiaceae bacterium | reverse complement strand
AGAAACCGGCAAGGCTGAGCCGAAGCAGGCCGAACCTGCCAAGCAGGCCGAGCCTGCGATGGATAAACCCGCCGCGGAGCCGAAAAAGCCCGAGGCGAAAGAGCCTGCTGCCGAACCCGCAGTTGCCGTTGCGGCGGAAAAAGTCGCGCCCTCTGAAAAGAGCGATACGGAGGCAAAGGCGGTAACGCCGGCACAGGCACCCGCCGCGGAACACCCGCAGGCGGAACCGCCGAAGAAACCCGCCTCCAGCGGATACGAAGCGCACCCCATCGCCCAGCAGGGCGGTCAGGGCGGTTATACGCCGCGTCCCCAGCAGGGGACACAGGGCGGTTACACGCCGCGTCCCCAGCAGGGCACGCAGGGCGGTTACACGCCGCGTCCCCAGCAGGGCACGCAGGGCGGCTACACGCCGCGTCCCCAGCAGGGTCAGGGCGGTTACACGCCGCGCCCGCAAGGCGGACAGGGCGGTTACACGCCGCGCCCGCAGGGCGGTCAGGGCGGCTATGCGCCGCGCCCGCAGGGCGGTCAGGGCGGCTATGCGCCGCGCCCGCAGGGTCAGGGCGGCTACGCGCCGCGTCCGCAGGGTCAGGGCGGCTTTACGCCGCGTCCCGGCGGCCCCGGGCCTCGTCCGGCAGCTGCTGGAGCAGGGCTTCCCGCAGCGGGCACAAAAGAGCGCGTGAGCAATTACGACCCCAACAGAAGCGCGTATGTCAAGCCGCGCGAAAGCGATAAGAAAGCAAAAAGCAAGAAAGCGATTGCGCGCGAAACGGCGCCCAGCGCAACGAATTGGGATGAGGATGCCCCGACGGGCAGCCGCCGTCCCAAGCGCGGGAGCAAGCAGCCTGTTCGCAGGCCCGAACCCGTCGTGATCGAGAAAGCGGTGATCACAACGGAAACCATTACAGTAAAAGACCTCTCGGAACGCATCGGCAAACCGGCGGCGGAGATTATTAAAAAGCTCTTCCTGCTCGGCATGCCGACCACGATCAATCAGGAGATTGATTTTGACACCTGCGAACTGATTGCGGCGGACTTTGGCATTGAGCTCGAACAGCGCATTGCCAAGACCTTTGAAGAAGTGCTGTCCGACAGCGCGGACTCCGAAACCGACGCGCCGGAACTGCTCCAGCCCCGTCCGCCGGTGGTCACCATCATGGGCCACGTCGACCACGGCAAGACCTCGCTTCTGGACGCGATTCGCAACAGCAGCGTCACCGAAGGCGAAGCGGGCGGCATTACGCAGCACATCGGCGCTTACACCGTGTTCTGCAAGAACCGCCAGATTACGTTTATCGATACCCCGGGTCACGAAGCGTTTACCTCCATGCGTGCGCGCGGCGCGCAGGTGACGGATATCGTCATTTTGGTCGTAGCGGCGGACGACGGCATCATGCCGCAGACCATCGAAGCGATCAACCACGCCAAGGCGGCGGGGGTTCCGATTGTCGTTGCCATCAACAAGATGGACCGTCCGGAAGCAAACCCCGAGCGCGTCAAGCAGCAGCTCACCGAGTACGAACTCGTTTCGGAAGAGTGGGGCGGGCAGACGATTATCGTCCCCGTTTCGGCAAAGACGCAGATGGGTCTGGATACGCTGCTCGAAATGGTGCTGCTTCAGGCGGACGTTCTGGAGCTCAAGGCCAACCCGAACCGCCTTGCCAAGGGCACGATCATCGAAGCCAAGCTCGACAAGGGACGCGGCCCGCTGGCAACGGTACTTGTGCAGAACGGCACGCTGCGCCGCGGGGATACCATCGTCGCCGGCACGGCGTACGGCAAGGTGCGCGCCATGGCGGACGACAAAGGCCACCCCGTCAACGAAGCCGGCCCTTCCATGCCCGTCGAGGTGCTTGGTTTTTCGGAAGTGCCGGACGCCGGCGATATCCTCAACGTGGCCGAAGTCGACCGTCTCTCGCGACAGGTTGCCGAAGAGCGGCGCGATAAGATCAAAGCTGCCCAGCTCAAGAGCAAGAGCCGCGTTTCGCTGGACGAGCTCTTTACGCAGATGGCCGCGGACGATCTCAAGGAGCTCAACATCATCGTCAAGGCGGATGTGCAGGGTTCCGTCGAGGCCGTCAAGCAGGCGCTCGAAAAACTCAGCAACAGCGAAGTCCGCGTCCGCTGCATCCACGGCGGCGTCGGCGCGATTACGGGAACGGACATCATGTTCGCTTCTGCTTCCAACGCCATCGTCATCGGCTTCAACGTCCGCCCGGACGGAGGAGCGCGCGCCATGGCCGAAAAAGAGAATGTGGACGTTCGCACCTACCGCGTCATCTACAACGCCATCGACGACGTGACCAGCGCCATGAAGGGCATGTTCAAGCCGGTCTTCAAGGAAGTCGAGCTTGGCCGGGCAACCGTGCGCGAAGTCTTCAAGGTCTCTGGCGTCGGCTCCATCGCGGGCGCGTATGTCAACGAAGGCAAGATTACCCGCAGCGCGCAGGTTCGCATTGTGCGCGACGGCGTGGTTGTCCACGAAGGCAAAATCGCCTCCCTCAAGCGCTTTAAGGACGATGCAAAGGAAGTCCTCACGGGCTTTGAGTGCGGCATTGGCATTGATGGTTACAACGACCTCAACGAAGGCGACGTCATCGAAGCGTTCGTCATTGAAGAAGTCAAGCGCACATAATCGAAGAGCATCGCCGGGCTGAGCCGCCGCAAACGGCGCGCGCCGCGGCGGGGAAGGAATCACCGTGACAGCGTTTCGTTCCGACCGAATGAACGAAGAGGTCAAAAAGACGATCAGCGAAGTCATCCGCGAAATGAAAGACCCCAGAATTTCGCCCATGACTACGCTGACCGATGTTGAGGTCACAAAAGACCTTAAATATGCTAAAATCAAGGTATCCGTTTACGACGAGGATGAGTCCGTCCGCAAGTCCAGCGTGGAAGCGCTCAATCACGCGGCGGGGTTTATCGGGCATGAGCTCGGCGCGCGCATGCGCATCCGCTGCATCCCGAGCATCAAGTTCACGCTCGACCATTCGATTGCCTACAGCGTTCGCATCTCCGAAATTCTCAACGGACTGCATAAGGACGAAGGGAAGGAGTGAAGCGGAATGCTGCTCGACGCCGTCCGTTTTTTGCGGGCCAATGATGATATTCTGTTAATTGCGCATGTTTCTCCGGATGGCGACACGCTGGGCAGCAGCTTTGCGCTCTTTGGCGCACTGCAGGATTTGGGCAAGCACGTGCAGGTGGTCTGCGAAGATCCCGTGCCCGCGATTTACCGCTTTCTGCCGTATTCCGACCAGCTGCTTACGCCCGAACAGGCCAAGCCCGCCGAAGCGGTGGTCTGCGTGGACTGCGCGGACGTTGCGCGCGCGGGTCGCTGTGAGCCGCTGTTTCGCGCGGCGAAAGCCACGCTCAACATTGACCACCACGGCACGAACGACCGCTACGCGGACGAGAACTTCGTCCAGAAAGCGGGCGCGACCGGAGAACTGGTGTTCAACGTTCTGGCAAGCCTCAAAGTCACCCTCAACAAAAACATCGCAAGCTGCCTGTACGCGGCCATTACGACCGATACGGGCAATTTTTCGTACTCCAACACCACGCCGGACACGCTCAGAATTGCGGCGGAACTGCTGGATGTTGGCATCAACCTGCCGTATCTCAACCAAAAGCTGTTCCGAACGGTGCCCTTCCATAAGCTCCGACTGCACGCGCTGGCGGTGACGAAGGCGCAGCTCTATGAATACGGGCGCATCGGCATTTCCACTCTGACGCTGGAGGAAATTGTTTCCTGCGGCGCGAGCGGCGAGGATACGGAAGGCATTATCGATTCCATCCGGGATATCGACACGGTGGAAGTTGCGGCGCTTCTTCGCGAGAGCGAGGACGGGCAGGTTCGCGTGAGCCTGCGCGGCAAAAGCTGCGCGGACGTCAGCCAGATTGCAACCAAGTTTGGCGGCGGCGGGCACAAACTCGCCGCGGGCTGCACTTTAAAGCCCCCGCTGGAAGAAGCGGCGGCGCTGATTCTGGAAAGCGCCATAGAACTGCTGCACGGGGAATGCGTCTGATATGGACGGTGTTGTCAACCTGCTCAAACCGCCCGGCATGACCTCCAGCAACGCGGTGTTCGACGCAAGAAAGCTCTTTTGCGAAAAGCGCGCGGGGCACCTCGGCACGCTCGACCCCGCGGCGGCGGGCGTTCTGCCCATCTGTCTCGGGCGGGCGACGCGGCTGTTTGACTTGCTGGTCGATAAAGACAAAGAATATGTTTTTGAAATCGCGTTCGGCATAAAAACCGATACGCAGGACGCGCTTGGAAAAGTGCAGGCAAGGGACACACGCATCGTTTCGGCGGAGGAAGTGCAGTCCGTTCTGCCGTTGCTGACTGGGATTCAGGAGCAGGCGGCTTCCATCTACTCCGCGCTGAAGATAGACGGAAAGAAGATGTACGAACTTGCGCGCGCGGGGGAAGTCTTGGAACCCAAGACGCGCACGGTTGAGATTGCAAGACTGGAACTGCTGCTGCAGACGAGCGAAAACCGCTTTCTGCTGCGGGCGGTCTGCTCGCGCGGCACGTATATCCGCTCGCTCTGCGAGAGCATTGCAGAACGTTTGGGTACGGTGGCGTACATGCCCTTTCTTTTACGAACGCGGAGCGGCCCGTTCCCCATTGAACAGGCGTTAAGCGTTGCCGAACTGGAAGGGAGAAAAGCGGAAGGGTCTTTGGAAAGCACGCTGATTTCCTGCGAGCAGGCGGTTTCGTTTCTGCCGGAGGCGCGTTTGCCGGAAGACCGAAAGACTCCCGCGAAAAACGGGCTGGAAACGAACCAAAAGGGTCTGCCTGCCGGATATTGCCGTCTGTACGCGGGGAAAGAGTTTCTCGGCGTGGGACAAGCGGAAAAAGGATGCGTCAAGCTCTGGATTCATCTGTATTGACGGACAAGCGCGGCAAGAAAAGCGCGTCCGCCTGTTGAACGGGTTATACTGGAAGGTACCGATCGTATGGAAAAGCTCACTCCCGCCGTCGTGGCTCTCGGCATGTTCGACGGCGTGCATATTGGCCACAAGGCGCTGATTGGCCGCGCGGTGGAAGAGGCGAAGCTGCTTCGCGCCGAGCCCGCGGTATTTACGTTTTCCAACCACCCGATGGACGTGCTGGGCGGCAGCGTTCGGTTGCTTTCAAGCATGAAGGAGCGCAACGCTATGATTCGTGCGCTTGGCGTGGAGGAACTCGCCAGTGAACCGTTTACCTGCCAGCTTGCCGCGCTCTCGCCGGAGGAGTTTGTCGATCTGCTGCAGGCGCGCTGGGACGTAAAGGCGCTGGTAGCGGGGTATAATTACACGTTTGGCACGAAAGGCCTCGGCACGCCGGAAACGCTGGAACGGATCGGCGCCGCGCGCGGGTTTCAAACAATCGTCGTGCCGCCGGTGCTGTATGAAAACGAGCCCGTCTCCAGCACGCGCGTGCGCGAAGCGGTCGAGCGCGGGGAGATGGAGCTTGCCAGAGCGCTGCTCGGCAGGCGATACGCACTCTCCGGCAGGGTGATTCGCAACAAGCGCATCGGCAGAAGAATCGGTTTTCCCACCGCGAATATCGAACCCGAGGAGCGACGCGTCCTTCCGCCTGACGGCGTATACGCAACCATCGCCTGCGTCGGCGGGGCCGCCTACCGCGCGGTGACCAACATTGGCACCAACCCGACCGTGGACGGCAAGAAACTGAGCATTGAAACGCATATTCTGGACTTTGAAGCGGATATTTACGGCGAAGTTCTGACGGTTGCATTCCACAGCTTTTTACGCGGCGAGATTAAGTTTGACAACGTGGAAGACATGAAAGAGCAGATCCGAATGGACGTGCAAAAGGCTTCCGCGATACGGCAGATTTCGCTGTAACGCCGCGCCGCGCTGTGAACGGAGCGAAAAGTTTTACCGGCTTCTGTTTACAAGCGGTAAGGGATATGCTATAGTACATAAGTAATTTTCTGGCCGTTTACCGGGCAGGGCGACGCTCCGACGCTCCGACTCAGTTCACGGCGAATAGAAAAAAGGAGAAAGACAATGGAAAAAC
>JBDKTD010000086.1:0-4510 GCA_039680365.1 Clostridiaceae bacterium | reverse complement strand
GCAAAGATTTCCCGCGCGGAGCTAGGCTCGCAGAAAGCGCTCATGAACGTCCTGCTCAAGGTCAAGGGCAACATGGTCTAGGCGCTCAAGCTGGATTCGCTGAGCGACCGCCTCAACAAGATTATCGCCACCATCGAAACGGAATTCTGAGGAGGGACGAGATATGTTCGATAAAACCAGCCCGTATTTCATCGATTTCCCCGGCCGCATCAAAGCCGTTCAGGCGGAGATGGTCAAGCAGAAGATCGACCTCTACCTTGGCTCGCGCCTGCGCACCATGAGCTGGACGACGGATGCGTTCTTCCCCTGGCGGAGCTTCATCGTCATCCCCGCGGACGGCCTGCCGACGGCGTTTACGTTCGTCATCGACGCCGCGCGTGCGGCCGACGACAGCTGGCTGGACGAAGATCATGTGATGGGCTTTGCCCCCATGGGCGGACAGGATCAGATCACGCAGATCTCCGACCTTATTAAAGAGTACCTGCCGCACGGCGGACGGGTCGGCGTGGAAGCCGGCATGAGTAACTACCTGCCGGAAGGCTACCTGACCTATTACGAATACAAGGCGTTCGAAGTGGCTCTCCCGGACTGTACGCTCGTCAACGCGCATCCGATCATAGACCAGCTGCAGATGATCAAGGATATCGGCACGATCAACCGCTTCCGCGAAGCTTCCCGCATTGTGGACGTCGGCCACGAAGCGGTGCTCGCCGCCATCAAAAACGGCGGCTGGAAGGGCATGACGGAAACCGAGATCGGCGGCCTCGCGGGCTACGCCATGCGCAAGGCGGGCAGCACGTTCGAGTGGTCGTTTACCGGCGGCAACGAGATTGCCTGCGGCTATCGCACGGGTCTTGCGGGCGGCGCCTGCACCCCGGCGACGGCCAAAAAGGTCGAGGCGGGCGAACCGCTGATGGTGGATATCCATGCGCTGTTTGCGCTTGCTTGCGGCGATCACAGCCACAACTACCTCATCGCCCCCGCCAGCGACCGCCAGCTCTGGCACGCCAAGAACTTTGTGGACATGGTGGCGCTGACGCTCAAGACCTACCGCGCGGGCATCAGCCCGTCGTCGCTCGCCGAAGAGATGATGGCCTTTGCCGAAGAACGCGGCTTTGCGGACTTTATGGTGCCCGGCTTTGAGCACGGCATCGGCATGCTCGGCGACGAGTGGAGAATCGGCAAACACGACGGCCCGTTCCCGTACTGGACGGATCCGGATCACGTCTACCTCGAAA
This sequence comes from Clostridiaceae bacterium, assembly GCA_039680365.1. Lineage (GTDB taxonomy): Bacteria > Bacillota > Clostridia > Christensenellales > CAG-138 > UBA7703. Next base: position 3,272 of record JBDKTD010000086.1, on the reverse strand, counting down.
ACGAAGTGCTCATCTGCGCCATGCAGTACGCCTGCCCGGACGAGGACATCGGTTTCCGGTACGAAAACCCCATCCTGATCCAGAAAGACGGCTGTGAGTACATGAGCAAGTTCCCGCTCGCCATCGAAGTGATTGAGTAAAAGGGTACCTTTGGGGCTCCGCCCCAACCCCCGCTCAGGGGTTAAACCCCTGAGAACCCTATCTATGTAAATAAGCAAACGGCGCGGGTAAAAACCCGCGCCGTTTTATTTTACGCCTTAGTACTCCCATAGCTCGCCGGGGACGATGTCCGCTTTATGGATCGTCGTTGTTATGTCGAACGAACCAATGAACACCCGGTTGTACTCTGCGTCCCGGTCGTAAATATCCCATGCGAGCCGAATCTCGAATGTATCGGGCAAGTACTGCGGTACAGTCGGTATCGTGTGCCCGCTCGTGTTGCTTACCCAGTTGTCAAGTGTGGCAAACGTTCGGTAGCTTTCCACCCATAGCTTTGCCGGCGCTATGGTATACTGCCCTCCCTCATACCGGCCTTCCAGTTCCACTCCGTCCATATAAACGTGCGGGACAGTATAGGACGCCTCCGGCGGACAGTACAGGCCGTCGAGCTTATACCGTATAAACAGATAGTGCTGCGTGGGATCAAACCCGAGCCGTTCCAGCGTGAGCGTAACGCCCCCGACTGTCTGACTGCCTTCCAGCGGGCAGTACGACTTCCCGTTCCGTCCGTCCGCCGCCAGCCGCCGCGTCTCTTCGCACCAGGCCTCGCGCTCCGCGTCGTCCTTTGGCAAAGTGATCTCTCCCGTACGCGGATTGATATAGAACGCAATCTGTATCCGTTCCCGCGCGGATGTGAACGGCGTTCCGTCTCCGCTTGAGCCATGTATAACGCTGCCTTCGCCAAGCACCGCCACCAGCACGGTTTCCGGCAGATTCGCCTCGTCCGCGTACCAGGGCAGCAGCGTCAATGCAGTCAGCTTGGAAGGATAGTCGCCGCTTGAATTCTTTCCCTCTTCCGTGTGCGGCTCGTATACTGCGCTGAGCTGCGTTCCCAACGTTTGATAGCCGTCCAGATACATGTCGTGGTATGTATTCACGCCCTTGTTTTCCCAATTGCATTCGCCAATGGTTCCCAACAGTACGCCGTCCTTCGAAGCCGCCGCGTCCGTGAGCGTAAACGCCCCCTGCACAATGTTGAGCTGCGTCGCTTCGTTGGGCATGCCGGAGAGCGTCTCCGCCTTTTGCTGCGCTTCCTCGTCCAAACCGGCCAGCGCTTGCTCAACCCACTGTTCCCGCCGCGCTGCAATCTCTTCCGTCGGCACGGTGTAGACAAAGTCGAACGAAAAACTGCCGAGCGCTTCCCCGCGCTGATCGCCGCTCCAACTGTAGAGCGTGCAAGTCAGCGTCATCGGCAAACCGGACGCGATTGCTAGATCTTCGATGCGGAACCAGATTTCGTACTGTGCGCCGAGCGCTTCGTTATCCGCGCGCGCTATGGCGGGTAATGCCCGCACCGTTCCATCGGCCTTTCCATATGCCGAATAGGTTTTTCCTCCGGCCGACAGCGCGTATTCAAAGTCAGTTAAGCGGCTGTTATCCCCCGTTTTCGCGTCGGCGGCGTCGAAGGCCACGTGCAGTTCCGGCGGGTCGTCGTTTGTCCAGTAGCTAACGCCCTTCAGCTCCAGTGAAACGCCGTCCGCCTCGCCTGTTCCGGTGATCGGGCTATAGAAGGTCGTTCCCGCAATGGCTTCGTCCGCAATGCGCTCGGCCAGCGCCTGGCGGTCGTCCACCGCCTGCTTGCTGACGGCATACTCCTTTGCCTGCCGGGTGCTGCTCCAGTAGACGGCAACCGCCGCGCAGGCGGAGAGCAGCAGGAGAATCGCCGCAATCAGAATCAGCAGCGCCTTGCGCTTTGCGCTCATGCGCGGCTCCGGCGCGGGCGCGCCCGACGCCAGCGCGCGGCATTCCCGATTGAGCCGCTGATTCAGGCGGCTCTTGAACGCCGCCGAAGCGGTTACGCCGTCAAACGCGGCTTCATAACGATTCATAGCCTTCTCCTTTCAGCAGCGGTTTCAGCTTTTTGCGCGCGCGGCTCAGCCGCGAACTCACGGTACCCTCTTTTTCGCCCAGCATCCGGGCGATTTCGGCAACCGGCACGCGCTCATAGTAAAAGAGATACACCGCGTAGCGGTCGCTCTCCGGCAGGCGGCGCACCGCGTCCAGCACCTCCAGCGTCTCCGCCGGAAACGCAAGCGCCGTCTCTTCCTCCAATGGAACGCTCATTCGCCGCGCGGCGGACTTTTGATAGTCCTTACAGAGATTCACTCCCGTTCGCAAGAGCCATGCCCTCTCGTGCGCCGCGTTTGTAAACCGGGGACGCGCGCGCAAAAGCCGCAGATAGACGCTCTGGACGATATCCTCCGCTTCCGCAAGGTTCTGCGTGCGGTTGAGCGCCACGCGCAGCAGCATATCCGAATACGTTTCTACGAGCCGCGCGATTTCGCGCTCATCCGGCAGCCTGTTTTGCTCCATTACTCCTCCTTTGATCAAGAATCAACTTCTTTACGAATAGAATGATCGAAAGCTATGCTTCCATTTTGATTTAAAAACTCAAATCCTTTTACCAATAAAACGATTTAAACATCAATATTCCTGCATGCGACCGTCAACTTTCTTTTCGCGCGGGCATAAAAAGAGCGCGGCCAGCCTGCCGCGCCCTCTGCAAAAAACGCTATTCCAGCGGCACGAACACTTCCGCGCCGTGCTTGCATACGGGACAGATGTAGTCCGGCGGCAGTTCTTCGCCCTCATACACATAGCCGCAGACCGTGCAGATCCACTTTTTCGTTTTGGACTCGGCAGGCTTTGCGGGTTCCGCCGGTTTCACCGGTTCGGCGGGTTTTGCGGGTTCGGCGGGCTTTACGCCGGGCGCGGGAGCAGCGGATTCGTCCAGTGGCACGAACACCTCCGCGCCGTGCTTGCACACGGGGCAGATATAGTCCGCCGGAAGCGATTCGCCTTCGTAAATATAGCCGCAGACCGTGCAGACCCATTTTTTCAAGCCGGGCTTCGTTGGTTCCGCGGCTTTCGCGCCGGGCGCGGGCTTGATATGCTGGCGGTAATATTCGTAGGTGTCGGAAGGGTGTTTAGAGAGCTTTCTGGCTTCGGTCAGGTCGGCCACAAACAGCGTGTGCGAGCCGCAGTCCTGCGCGGAAATCACCTTGCAGCTGAGCAGCGCGTTGACGCTCTCGGTTACATATGTCAGCCCGTTG
>JBDKTD010000236.1:0-15862 GCA_039680365.1 Clostridiaceae bacterium | reverse complement strand
TCCGTAATTTCCGCATCCGTATTCTCTGCACAACGAACGTTTAAGGGAGCTGTTCGCTCTCGCTCTCAGCTCCCTTTGTTTCTCTTAGTCTACTGCTCTACCCCAACTATTGACGGAGAGCCTAAAGAATACCCGGCTGTAAAAGCCGGGTATCCGCACAAACGTGCTTTAATCCTTATGTTGGTGGTAAAACTCTTTCAGCGAAGCTTTCGTTTGTTCATCCAAATGATGCCAGCGAACACCTTGAATTGCGCCTTCCAGCGCCGATAGCCGCATAATGCAGGCGGAAGGGTCGCGCGCGAGAATGCGGAGCCAGGCTTCCCTGCTGCCGACCTGCTTGAGTTCGTCAAACGTCGTGATTCCAACTTCGTTCAGCTGTGTCTCCAGCTTATCGGCAATGTTCGGCAGTTTTGTCAGTTCACCCATTTTCTTATCCTTGTTCTTTCCGAAGTAATCAATACAAGAGGGCAGGAGATAATTCAGGTTTCGTTTTATTTGACCCTTTTCTTCTCATTATACTTATCTGTTCTAATAACCATTGAGCCGCCAACCAGCCAAAGAAACCAGCAGTAATACATATAAAACGACCCGCTTGAAGGGGTTATTGTAATAATGTAGACAACACCTGTTATTATAAGCGATATCCCAAGCAAAAGAAACATTCCGCGCCGCGGAACAAAGAATGCCAGAACCGCAAAAAGAATCAAAAGCCCGCCACATACTAAATAAACGACGTCCGGCTGAAGCAGCGCAAAAATCCCCAATGCCGCGGCGATGCCGCTGCAGATTCGAAGCTCCAGCTTCATATTGTTTTTGCCTTTTAATGGCATCCAATCCTGTATCAGGCTCTTGTTTTGCCCCAAATTCAGTCTGACGCCGGCTATATCCGCCGTCGTCTCTTCCTGCATCTTCATAAAGTCGGTAAAAAGAATCTTATCTCTTGCTTGCTCTCTTGGAATTATGAGGTTTCTCTCGGTAGCAGGATCGTGAAAAACCAGCTTGTCTTCCAGCAGAATACCGACCCACTGTTTCACTCCTGAAAAACCAATCTGCTCGTAGGCGGCGAATACCCGCAAGGCGTTTTTTGACAGCTGTCCGATATCGACGGATGAACCCGGCAAACCAACCGCGCGCCGCAGATTGATCAGAAAAAGATCCGACGCTTTTTCAAGGCGCATATTCCACGAGGATTCCAGGCGGAGCTCAACTTCCGTTTCACTTTCGTTTATGCGATTGCACTTCACCTCAATTTGAAAGCGCCCGTCGCCTTTTATCTGCCCGCGTCCTTGCATCCGGCAGGTTGCTTCGTCAAACTGCAGTACTTCAATCTCCATCTTCTTGAATGCTTCCGCCAAGGCTTGGCAGCAGCGGTTTGACGGCGCATTGATTGTTTCTGTTTTTAAATATCTGTCCATGCGCATACACTCCGTTTATCCTTGTTTTAGGTAAACATTTCTACTAAAAGTAATGCCATTGGGGGATATTCAGTTGCTTCCTGTTCAAATCCTTTCTGAGTGCGGAGTGTTGAAAAATGTTTCAATAAATAAAAATACCGCGCTCAATCAAAAACATGAAATCCGTCGGTACTGGTTGGTTCTTCTTGTTCAATTTAGAAAATCTAGATAATATACATTGTAATGCAGCAGTGTTGTTTTGTCAAAATATTATAGTAGATGATTGTTGTGCGGCTGTTTCCCGGCTCTTGTCGTTAAAGCGAGATCCAATACCGCTCCAGCGTCACGCCGTCGCGCGCGCAGAACACGGTTTTTTCGTAGACGCCGCCGTTGGCAAGGATGGTGCGCTTGCTGCCTTCGTTCCCTGCGATACAGGTGATGAGTACACGCTCCAGTCCAAACGATTTGCAAATACCGAGGCACTCCTTGAGCATCCGCTTAGCGTAGCCATTTCTGCGCTCGTCTGGACGCACGCTGTAACCGATATGCCCGCCGAAATCGCGCAGAAAGTCGTTGAACTCATGCCGGAACTGAATCATGCCGACGATTCTGCCGTCGCTGACCCGTACATAGGCGAATTGCTCGGACACGACCCAGAAAGACGGCTTCTTGATTGGATCCTCCACATCTTTGTTGAACTGCAGCCAATCCGCCGCGCGCTCCATCCGCTGGAGTGGGCCCGCGCCTTCTATAGAATCGCTTACAGCCAGAAACACCGACCGGTAGGACTCGATTTCACGCGCAAGCGATTCGTCCGGCTTGATCAGCACGCATTCGTCCTCCTGAACAACCCGCGTCATTCGGTGCTCCTTTCCTATTGACAATACTTAACCGTGATTGACCGGAATATGCTCCGAGCCAAGATACATCGCCTTGTTGCTGTTGACCAGCTCCGCAAAATGCGTCTTAACCGCTTTGGGCAGCAGGTTGATGCGCGCCACATCCCCTATTTCGACCCATTCGCAGGCAATTTGCGAGCTGTCCTGCTCCGTAGGCTTTTTCACCTCGCTGGAGGCAATCCTGCAGACGAAGAGATGCAGCATCTTATGCGCATACTCCGGGTATGTTTCGCGGATAAACGCGCTGTCGCAGATTTCCTCCATCAGAGCTGCAAAGCGGAGCGGTTCTACCGTATAGCCCGTTTCTTCCAGGCACTCGCGCACAAGCGCGTCGTACAGGGTTTCGTATTGTTCCTGCCCGCCGCCGGGCAGCGAGTAGTAGTTGCCGTTCGGCTCATCGAAACAACGGTTGAGCAGCACCTTGCCGTTATCCAGAATAATTGCTTTTACCGTGCTGCGAACGCTCATCCTTTTGACCTCTTCCCATTACAATACAATAAATATTTGTGAAGAACATGAAGTTTTTACTAATATTTCGCTATTATACCACGTATAACGCTATATTTCCAGATGCGTTTGGGCGTCGTGGATTCGACAAATCGTATATCAAATGGTATAGTGAAAAAGTGAAAGAGAATCTGAAACAGAAACGAGGAAGGAGAATTATGAAGAAAATACGGTATGGTATAGGGTTTGCGACCGGAAGAAAGAGTTTTAAAAAGGTTCTGAGCGCTTATATTCAAACGTGGATTGAAGCAAAGAAAAGGCTTCCGCCCGATTATGAAGTCGCTCTGACTCTTTTTGTGGCATATGACCTCGACTACCTGCGTACACAGTCAACGGATTATACGAATCTAAGTCAGGAAGTTGTCGATCAATTCGAAAATATCGTCTTTCTAGGGGCGAAAAACGCCCTGCGAAGCATCGAACGGCTGGAAAAAGGAGGTTCGTTTTCGAAGACAGAGTTGCGCAGCGTGTTCGGCTCCGGTTATGCCGGCAAGCGCAACGCCATATTATATGCCGCTCTGGACAATCAAATCGATTACCTGCTGTTTCTCGACGACGACGAATACCCGCTGGCGGTCACCGCAAACAGCGAAGGCTGCCTCTGGAGCGGACAGCACGTGATGCTTTCGCATCTGCTCGAAATACCCAACGCGGACTATACGAACGGACACCACTGCGGTTACATTTCGCCGATTCCGCAGATACGGTTCAACGAGCAGCTGACCGAAACCGACTTTCAGTCGTTTATCGAGGCAATCAGCAACGATATCATCAGCTGGGAGAGCATGAAGCGCCTGATGGAATCCGGCGGTGTTACCTACGCCTCCAAAGAGGTGCTCACGCAAAAGCAAAAGGCGGATGTTCCCGAGATCAACGGCTGCAAGTTTATCTCAGGCGCGAATCTCTGCATCAACCTCACCAGCCCGGAACGAACGTTTCCGTTTTACAATCCGCCCGGCGCGCGCGGCGAGGACACCTTCCTCTCCACCATGCTGCATAAGCGCACGGTGCGGCAAATTCCATGTTATGCGTTTCACGACGGGTTTTCGACCTACAAGCACATCCTCGACGGCGCGCTGCCCACGCAGCTTGCGCCGATTACCGCGGAATCCCGCGCGGTGGTCACGCGGTTTTTAGGCGCGTGCACCGGATGGGTGCGGTATAAGCCGCTGCTGATCTATCTCACCCGGCCGGATGCGTTTGAGCAGGAGATGGCGCAAATGCAATCGACGCTTTCCGAAGTGCTGCCAAAGTTTGCCGCATACGCGGGCGACGAAGGCTTTCTCGCCATTGAAGACGAGTTCACGAAGTATCGCAAAAACGTTCCAAAGCACGCCGCGCAGCTGCATTTGGCGCAGGCGACCTGGAAAAAGCTGCTCGAGGTCATTGCCGAAGAAAAATCGTATGCAAGCCGCCGCCGCTGAACGGATGGCCGGTAAAAACGCACCGCGCCCGCGGCAGACAACGGCGTAAAAAGTGAAACAAAACCCGCCTCTTTCGAGACGGGTTTGTTTGTTTTGGTGGAGCATGGGGGATTCGAACCCCCGACCTCAACATTGCGAACGTTGCGCGCTACCAACTGTGCTAATGCCCCAAGCCGCTTGATTATGATACAACAGGGCATTCAAAAATGCAATAGCTTTTTGCCAAATTTTGTTTCCATTTCTTGTGAAGAAAACGCCTTTGAAGGTTGCCCGTTCAGGCTCCGTTCCAAAGGCGTTTCTTCGTCAGTCTTCGCTCCGCTTTCAAGCGGAGATCGTTAAATGATAGGGTGGTTTACTTTGCGTCCGCGGCAAACAGCGGCAGCGCGGCGTAGAATTTGACCGCTTTGAGCAGGTCTTTAATCGCAACACGGTCGTTAACGGAGTGGCAGTCGGCCAGCTCGCCCGGCCCGAACACAATGCTGGGGATGCCGAGCCTTCCGCAAAAGTGCGTGGCGTTCGTGCAGCAGGGCATGACCCCCACCTCCGCCGTTTCGCCGCTGAACATCGATTCATAGGCTTCCACGCTCGCGGAGACAAGCGGGTGATCCTGCTCGAGTATCCAGGACGGGAAATAGTCCTGACAGGTGATGTCGTAGCCCTGATAGGTCTTCACGTGTTCGGTGTCGATTTCCACCGTAACGCCCGGAATTTTCTCGATCAGCGGCTTGATGTCCGCCAGCAGGTCGTCAACGGTTTCGCCGCAGGCAATCCGGCGATCGCATGTGATGATCACCTTGCCGGGAATCGTGTTGTGGGAAGGCGCAAAGCCCTCACAGTCCGTCACTTCAATCGTGCCGCCGCCGAGCACAGGATCTTTCTTTGTAAACTTCAGTTTGTCGATGCCGTCGATAATCGGCAGCGCCTTGACGAGCGCGTTATCGCCGCGCCAGGCTACGCTGCCATGCGCGCACTTGCCCGGAACGGTAATGCGAATCAGCGCCCTGCCTTTATGCCCGCGCATGATATTGCAGCTGCTGCACTCGGCAATGACCACGTAGTCCGGGTGGATATCCGCGTTTGCCAGCATCATCGCCTGCACGGCGGAGCCTTCCACGTCCTCCTCGGAGAGCGAGCCGGAGACCCACATGGTGAACGTTTTGTCGAGTCCCAGTTCCTTAAGAGCGCGCGCGGCAAACACCGCCGCCGTGAGCGGGCCTTTGTCGTCCACGGCGCCTCTGCCGTGAATCACGCCGTCTTCGATTTTCGCGCAGAGCGGGTCAAAGCCCCAGTCGGCCGCGTCGCCCGGCTCGACCGTATCGATATGCGAATCGTACAGCAAAACGGTCTTTCCGCTGCCGACCCTGCCGAGCACGTTGCCTACTTTATCCACGCGGACTTCGTCAAAGCCGAACTCCTCCATCTTTCCCTTCAGAAAGGCGGCGGCATCCTGCTCGTGGTACGTTACGCTTTCCTTTGCGATGAACGCGGTGAGGAAACGAACCATCTCTTCCTGATGCGCTTCGATATACGCCTCCAGGCGTTCTAAATCTTCCTTTATGTTTGGCATCGGTATCCCTCCAAATCAGCAACATCTATGGTCATCATTTTAGCACATAAAACAGGTCATTTGACTTGCACCAAATTGCATCATTGCCCAAAACGCGCGCTATTTTGGTTTCTCGTGTTCCTAACGGCAAAAACTGTGGTTATAATGAAACCATTCCAAATTTCATCATTCTGGAGGAAATTGTATGCAGACATTGCTCAAGGGTAAGCACCTTCTCCGCGAACAGGATTGGACCAACGAAGAGATTGAAACGCTCTTTGCGGTCACCACCGAGCTGAAAATGCGTTACGCGCTCGACCTGCCCACCGAATGGCTCAAGAACAAGTCGCTGTTTATGCTGTTCTTTGAAGAATCCACCCGCACGAGGAACGCCTTCGAATGCGGCATTACGCAGCTCGGCGGCCATGCGAACTACCTGACCCCTAAGATGACCCAGATCGACCACGGCGAAACCCCGAAGGACACCATTGAAGTCCTCTCCCGCATGGGTCACGGCATCGGCGTACGCAACACTTTCGTCAACGGTCACAAGTGGATGGAAGCCATCGCAGAGTTCTCCAAGATTCCGGTATTCAATATGCAGTGCGACATCTGGCATCCGACGCAGTCGTTTGCCGATCTCTACACGATCAAAGAAAAGTTCCATAACGAGCTGAAGGGCCGCAAGTTCGTCATCTCCTGGACGTCCGCAGGCAAATATATGCGTCCCCTCTCCATGGCGCAGTCGCTTGTCGCCCTCATGCCGCGCTTTGGCATGGACGTAACGCTGGCGCACCCCAAGGGCTTTGAGCTCATGCCGGAACCCATGCGTCTTGCGCGTGAAAACGCGGCGCGCTACGGCTCCAAGTTCGAAGTTGTGGACGATATGGACGAAGCTATTCGCGGCGCGGACGTCGTTTACGCAAAGGGCTGGGGCCCGGTCATGACCGTTGGCGACGACGAAGCCGCCGGCGTTGAAATGATCAACCAGAACCCCGGCTGGATCGTTGACAAGCGCCGCATGGATCTTGCCAGCCCCGAATCGATCTACATGCACTGTATGCCCGCCGACCGCGACATCGAAGTTACGAGCGAAGTCATGGACGGCCCGCACTCCGTTCTGTACGACGAAGCGGAGAACCGACTGCACACCATCAAGGCTCTGATGGCGCTGACAATGGGCAACTCGATGGCGCGGAGATAACGCAAGCGCGTTATTCCCCTTCCCTTGCAGCAAGTAAAAATACATACAAAAAAGCCCGGAAATTCGCTTTTCCGGGCTTTTTCTAATGCTTATAAATAAATGAGCTTGCAGATGCTAATTTTTTACTGTCGTCTCGGTGGGTTTCTCCGCTTTGGCAGACTCCGCCGGAGGCGCGGCGGGCGGCGCTTTTTTCGTGCTTCGTTTCAACAGCGAACCGGTCAGGTATAAGAGCGGCATCACCATGAGCAGGATGTTCTGCCAATAGACCGTAAACGTCTTGCCCGCAATGAGGTTGATCGCCAGCGGCACGGCGGCAATCAGCAACAGCGCAAGCCCCATCAGGCGGCAGCGCTTCATTTGTTTGCTGACCAGGCCGAACACGCCCGCGATAAAGCCGAGCACGCCGCCGATGATGGCGAACACCGCGTCCGTCACCCCGCCAATGGAGAGCGTTACGTTCTCCCCCGTCAGCCGGTAGAGCGCAAGGCCGATCATCGCCGCAGCGATGAACAGATATACGCAGCTGACGATCAAAAAGAACGTCTCCGCGCGGGTGCGCGTTTTGTTTTCCGTCATACCATTTCCGACCTTTCTGTTTCACTTCATTCGCACTTTCCAGCGCGTACGAACATGGATGTTCGCGATTTTATTTATCGGCTAGAACTTGCTGTTGATCTCCTCAACCGTGTGTTCGAGGCGCGACCTCTCGGCAGCGATGCAGATCAGGTGGCTCTGGATCGAGTCGTGGATGGAGCTTTTGACAATGCCTTCTTCGCCGAGTTCCATGCGCACGAACGCGCCGATCAAGCCCATGTCCCCGCCGCCGTGACCGTCGCCCATGCCGCCGGGAAGCGGATTTTCCGTCGAGCGGACGGCGCCGGTGCGAAAGTTCGTGACTTCAATCGTTTCCTCGCTCATCTTGGCGCGGATTTCCCCGTGGGAACCCATAATGTGGATCGTGCGCCCGTGGCGGTAATCCGTAAACGCGGAAACCGTCATGGTTGCGGTTACTCCGCCTTCGAATTCGAGAATCGTGGACTGGTGATCGACCACGTCGTTATCGCAGCGGTAGACGCACCTGCCGTAAGGCCCTTCGCGCAGCGCCTTGATGCGCCCTTGCGTACTGATATCGTCCGTAATGACCGAGACCGGCCAGCCGGTGAGAAACGGAATCATATAGAGTCTGGTCGCGCTGTAGGGGCACGTTGCGGCAACGGAGCAATCCAAACAGCGTTCCGCGCTGTCTTTCGGCGCGTTTTCCGCGGTGAAGTGCTTAAGCGTGCCGAACGACGCCACGCGCTTGCAGTCCTTGCCGATCAGGTAGAGCATAATATCCGTATCGTGGCAGCTCTTGGCGAGGATCATCGGGCTCGTTTCGTCCTCGCGCCGCCAGTTGCCGCGCACAAAGGAATGCGCCATGTGCCAGTAGCCTATGTTCTCGCTGTGGGCAATGTTGACGACGTCCCCGATTTCCCCGCTGTCGATGATGGCTTTGAGCGTGTTGAAAAAGCGCGTGTATCGCAGAACAAGGCAAACCACCGCGCGCTTTTTCGTACAAATGGACGTATCGTAAATACGCATCAGTTCCGCTTCCGTCTTGGCAATCGGCTTTTCCAGCAGAACGTCGTAGCCCTTCTCCATGGCGTAGCAGGCGGGGTCGACATGATGATTGTCCTGCGTGGCAACCAGCACCGCGTCCGCTTCTATTCCCGCGTCGAGCGCGTCCTTCCAGTCGGCAAACACCGCGCTTTCGGGCACGCCGTACCGCGCGGCAAAGGCGTTCCGCCGCTGTTCGAGCGGGTCGGCAACGGCAACGAACCGGAGCTGATCGGGGGCAAGCAGAGAGTACGGGGCGTAAGCGTCCATGCCGCGCGCACCCGCGCCAAGGCAGATCATCCGAACGGGTTTCATCATCCAATTCCTTTCTGAAAAAAGCAATATACGTTTGAAATGTATGGGATTTGTCCGTTGGATAAAAGTGTATCACGTTTATGGGGAATTGCAATAACGCGAAAACCCGCGCGAGTTGTGATCTTTTTAAGGCAGAGAAGTCAACTCGTTTACCTATCATTATAAACAAATCCGGTATATGCCTATACCGGATTCTGTTTGTCTGATCTTAGTTTTCGCTTATGCTTCGATTGCCTTTTCTTCCTTGACGGCGGGCTTGACGTTTGCGCGACCGACGCAGTCCTTTGCCAGCGGCAGGCCGACGACATAGATCAGCCCGATGATGTTGAAGAAGAAGCCGGTAAAGAAGTAACCGCGATAACCCTTCTTGTGTGCGAGCTTCGCCGTAAAGATGCCAAAGATAATCAGCGGAATCAGCCCGATTGCGCCGCAAACCCACGGGTAGTGAAACATGAACTCCTGCACCTGATTCATGAAGAAATACGGGTTCATAAATGTTCCCCCCTTCGCTAAGATATCTATACTATATCCGCTGTGCCGGAGATAATCAATTGTTTTTCACGCGCCCGAAGCGTCGGTAAAATAAAGCGTTTTCGCATTGCTGCGTGAATGCCGTATGCAAAAGAAAGCTCCTGCCAGTACCAACCCGGCAGGAGCAAACTATTCTAGATTTGATTATTCCGTTTTCTGTTTCAATTTTTGATTAATCTGTTCAACCTTCTTTTTCATCGCCGAATATTGCGACAGCCAGATGCAGATGTAGACCACCGCGAAGATACCGAAGTACAGCAGCACGCCGTTCAGATTATGCGGCATCCAGCGCGCAAAAAACGCAATCGGGAACGTCGCTGCAGAGCAGATGATCAGGTGCGTCACGGTCTGCCGGAGGATGCTCCAGCGTTCGACTTCCCAAACAAGCGAAGCGCCCGCCCACGCCGCGCCGTAGACCAGCGACAGAACCGACTGAAACACAACGGCGTTGATCTCGCTGCCGCAGTCCGTAATGAGTTCCGGCACGACCGCATAAAAAGTGCCGTCACCGACGACCAGCGAGATGATAATCGTAATCACCGTTCCAATGGCCAGCCCGATCGGTGCGCCGAACAGACATCTGAGCAATACTTTTTTCAACATATCATTTTCCCCCTAAATTCCAAGTACCTGTTTGATTTTTGCGACATACCGTCTTGAAACGAACGCCGCTGTTCCGTTTTTGAGATTGACGCAGATCGTGCCCGCAAAGCTCAGATCGAACCCCTTCACCTGAGAAAGGTTGATGATCTCCGCGTTCGAAATCCGCACAAAGCGGTTGCGATCCAACCGCTCCTCAAGCTCGTAGAGCCTCAGCCGAAGGACGTATTCGCCTTCCGCCGTTTCGGCCAGCACCTTGCCGCCGGAAGCATACGCGCGCACCACTTCGCTCTGATCGAGAATTTTCGCCTCTTCCTGCCGAAAGCCCACCAGTATCTGAGGCGTGCTCTCCGAAAGTTTCTGCACAAGATCGTTAATCTCGTCCGTCATCCGGTCGGTATGGATTTCGATCCTTGGCTCCGTGCAAGCGCTGTCCAACTTTACTTCGATTTTCAAACGTTCACCTCCCCGTTACAGTTGCAGTTTAGCGGGTTCCTTTTTCGCATTCCACGGGTTTTCGATAAGTGGTCAGTTTTCCGGTACATTCGGTTATTCCAGGGGGAATCTTTGCACTCATTATAAAGCAAAACGCCCGGATCAGCCGAGCGTTTCATGAACAATATTCGCTTATTCGTAAAGGCGGTGCTCTCTTTTCAGCCGGTGTTTGAGAATCAGCAGGCGGACAATGCCGTAAAGATCCAGACTCAGAAACACGATTTCCAGAAGCGTAATGGCAGCGACCGCCGGATCGCGCAGGCTGTCGAAAAAACGAATCGCAAAGTTGATCGACCCGGAAGCGAAGATAAATCCGACCGGAACCAGCAGCCACAGCACACGGTTCAGATGCCGTATTCTGCAGTCGTAATCCGAAAACAGGTCGAACGTCCCGTTGACCTTTTTCTTGCGAAAGTACACCCACCGCAGCGTGGAGCCGATATGCTCCGCGCCGGTGCTCTCCACAAAGCGGATATACTCCTCGCTTTCCGGGAACGATGGCAGATTGTTGAGCAGTTCGATGCGAATTCCGTATTCGCCCGGCTCGCTTCGTTCAAATGTATAGAAAATGCCGCTCACCGCCGCGAGCGCGAGTCCCTTTGCCGCCATTTCGTTGAGCCACTTTTCTTCCTTATCAAAATTCCAGGCAAAAAACCATTTGCAAATCGTCTTTCTCATATTGAAACTCCCCCAAGTATCCGTTTCCCGTTCGTGAATAGTTCATCCAGTCGCTGGATTTCCTCGCGCAGAACCTCGCGTCCATTCGCCGTGAGCTGATATTCCTTGCGCCTGCTGTCCGTTTCTCCGGGCAGAGACTGAATCCAGCCCCGCTCCAGCATGGTGTTGATCGCTCCGTACAGCGTCCCCGCCGCCAAGCGCACCCGCCCGCCGGAGAGCAGTTCTACGTTCTGCATGATGCCGTAGCCGTGCATGGGCGTGTTCAGCGAAAGGAGAATATAGTAAACGCCTTCCGTCAGCGCCCCCGCCGTCTGTGTCATTCCCGCCGCCTCCTCGCTTCGTTGTATCGCCGTTCGTTATATCGGCTGTCGGTATATATACTATATCGGCAGCCGATACATGTCAAGCATTTTTTCACAAAAAAAATACGCCGCTGTAGGCGGCGTAATGAATACTTGTTTACTATTAGTCAAGTGCAAGCGCGGCGGCTTTGCTTGCGTGGATCACCGTGGTATCGAACAGCGGAAGCGATACGTCCTCCTGGGAAACGATCAGTCCAAGCTCCGTACAGCCGAGCAGGATTGCTTCCGCGCCGCTGCGCTGCATTTCGTTGATGACGCGCAGGTATTCCGCCTTGGAATCCGCCTTGACGACACCCAGACAGAGTTCGTCGAAGATCACGCGGTTGACGAGTTCGACATCCTCCGGTTCAGGAATGATGACCGTAAGCCCGCAGGATTCCAGCTTATCGCGGTAAAACGCCTGCGTCATGGTGTATTTTGTGCCGAGCAGGCCGACGCGCGAAATCCCTTTTGCCAGCAGTTCTTCCGCCGCCGCTTCGGCAATATGCACGAGCGGAACGGAAATGCGCTTCTGCACCTCCGGCGCGACCTTATGCAGCGTGTTGGTGCAGATGAGCACAAAGTCCGCGCCCGCCCGTTCAAGCCGCTCCGCAACGCCGCCCAGCAGGTCGGCCGCTTTGTCCCACTCCCCGCGCGACATCAGCGCTTCCACTTCAAAAAAGTCCACGCTGTAGAGCAGAACCTTTGCCGAGTGCAGCCCGCCTAAGCGCTGCTTGGCCGCTTCGTTGAGCAGTTGATAGTACGTGACCGTGCTTTCCCAGCTCATGCCGCCGATGAGTCCGATGGTTTTCATTTAGTTCTCCTGTATCGTTCAAATTTGTCCAGTGATCATGATCGTCTATTCTTGCTTCACAACTAACGTTTCAGAATCAGAAGTATGTTCCGTGCGCTCCGTTATTTGCAGTACTTTTCCAGCAAGACCGCAAAGTCGATGCAGAACTGCATATCCTTGACGCCGAGTTTCGCGCTGTAGTACTTCTTTTGCTCGTTTACGGCGTTCACTCGTTTCAGCATCTCCCCCGCCTCCGCGCGCGCAACGTCCGCCGCCGAGCGGTACCCCGCCTCGAAGAACGCTCGCGCCGCCACCGCGCCCACGCCGTTGATTCGAACGAGATCGCAGAGCGAATCCAGTTCCGCACTCGCCCCCGCCGCGCGCTCGAGATAGTCCTTCGAACTGCGAACGCCGTTTTCTTCGAGCGCCTTGAGCAGCGCCGCGTCCAAGGCGGGAAAGTTCGCAAGCGGAACCGGCTTTTGCTCCAGGCTGCCGAGTTCGCGCTTGAGGATGACCAGATATTCCTCCGATATTCCGCTTTTTTCGGCAAGAGAAGCGATCTTCTGCGGCGTGGAAAGCTCCTTTTTCAGCCGTTCAGCGGTATCTATTCCCAGCGCACGAATGGCGGAGAAGTTGCGCTCGATATTTTCCAGCAGAATCCTTCGTCCGGGCAGCAGGTTCTGGCTTTTCAGCAGCGCTTCATATTCGGAAACAGTGATTTGCGACAGATCAAGAGAGTACCGCATGGTTCATCCTTTCCAAAGTCGTTTGGTTTGTCTTTCTCGTTTCCGTGGCTTTCTGAATTTCGTTTCCGTTCAAACCCGCTTTTCGTAAAACACAATCGTCATGTCGGGCTGTAGTTCGTGCCGCTCGCCCGTCTGCCGGTATCCCAGTTTTTCGTAGAGATAGCAAAGCTTTTTTTCCTGCAGAATCGTATCCAGTTTCCAAACAACCGCCTTCGGGTAGAGGGCTTCCGCCAGACGAATCGCCTGCTGGGCGTAACCTTTATTCTGGTATGCAGGCAATACGAAGACGGGCGCAATCCGGCAGGACTCCGCGCTGTCGCGCGCAACCCTGATTGCGCCAATGTTTCTGCCATTCAGACGAATCCAGTAATAATCGGTAAACGGCTGTTCCATGCGCTGGACAATCCGCTCCAGCGGTTCCGCGCCGGGATTGCTTGCCGTATCATGGTATTTTTCGAGCAGTTCGGTAAACACCTCGACCTGCAGCGCGTGGATTCCGGCGCAGTCGTCGAGATTCGCTTTTTGCAGAGAGATTTCCACGCCGCACGTCCTCCGGTAGTTTTCGAATCATTCTTTCATACGGTAACATAAATCCAACCGAAAAAAAAGGGGGATTCTGTCGCTAGAGTTCCTGCCGGAGCCGTTCCAGTTTTTGCGCTGCTTGAAACGCTTTTTGTAAAAAATCTTCCACGGAGAGCTCTTTGTAGTTCCAGTTCATCGCTTCAATCGCCGTCGCTCCCGTATAACGCATTTTTGCAACGCCCGCCATTGCCTTGTTCCAATCGATGGTGCCGTCAAAGGGCAGACGATGCATGGAACCGCCTTCAAAATCGTGCAGATGCAGCGCCATGCAGCGCGAGCCGAACAAGGCAGGCAAATCCAGCTTTGGATAGCAGCGGAAGTGATGGCCGACGTCGCAGCAGAATCCGATGCGCGGCGAATCCACCGTTTGCATTACGAACGACAGGTTGTTAAAATTACTCAGGTTTTCCAGCGCGATGTTGACGTTGAGCCGCTCCGCAAGTTCCGCCAAGGTTCGAATCCGATTCAGCCCCAGAGCGGTATGCGGCTTGTCGTCGTCTGGCAGATGCACCACCACGGTTGGAATCTCAAACTCGGCGCAGTCCGCTATGCACTTGAGGTAGCAGTTCATCGTCGTTTCGCCTTCCAGCGTGTCCAGCCAGAGCCCGTCCTGCACCTGAAACGGCGCGTGGATGTTTTCGACATACAGCCCGGCTTTTCGCGCAAGTTCAGGCCCGCCGCGATAGTCGCCCCGGCCGAGATATTCGCTCCACCACAATAAAACGCCGTCGAATCCCGCCGCTTTGATGAGGCGGTAGCGCTCCGCAATCGGGAGTTCATAGCCGAACCAGTCGTAAATCGTTATCAAAATCGTTTGAACCCTTCAACTATCTTCTGAACTAGTTGTAGCATAAAATCCGTCAAAATAAAACAAAACTCCATGCACAGATCGAAATCCGATACATGGAGTTTTTGGCGCGCCTGGCAGGATTTGAACCTGCGACCTACCGGTTCGTAGCCGGGCACTCTATCCACTGAGCTACAAGCGCAAAGCACTTTTTGCGTGCTCATTTATTCTAGCCGCAAGGCGTTGGAATGTCAAGACTTTTCGAGCGATTCCACGGTGGCGATTGTGACGTTTTTTTCGTCCGTTTTCGAAACCGCGCGCGAATATGCTACAATATTCTTACGTTGCGCAAAATCGTTAAATACAGCGCCCGCCGTCCACGCTGAGCGTCTGCCCCGTGATGAACGAAGCGCTTTCCAGCGCAAAAAACAGCACGGCGGCGGCGATATCTTCCGGCCTACCGAGCTTTAACAGCGGCGTTTCCTCGCGGATGGCTTCCACCGTCTCGGCGTCGAGAGCCGCGTTCATCTCCGTTTTTACAAAGCCGGGAGCCACGCAGTTGACCCGGATTCCGCTGGGCGCAACTTCCTTTGCCAGCGTCTTGGTAAAGCCGATCACCGCCGCTTTGGAAGCGGAATACGCCACTTCGCAGGAGCCGCCGGTAACGCCCCACATGGACGAAATGTTGACGATGCTCCCGCGCTGATTGCTCACCATCCCCGGCAAAACCGCGCGGGTAACAAAGAACATGCCGTCCATATTGACGCCGAACACGCGCGACCAGTCCGCACCGCTCGTATCGGTAATCAGCTGCGTTGGCAGAGCGATACCCGCGTTATTGACCAGCACATCCACAAAGCCGAACGCGCGCTCCGCCAGACGAACGATCTCCCCCGCCTCGGCTTCGTTTGAAACGTCGCCCTGAACAAGCGCAACCGAACAGCCTTTGGCGCGGAGCTCCTCCAGCAGGGTTCGCGCGGCGGATTCGTTTTTGTGATAATGGAGCGCAACGCGGTGGCCGTCCTCTGCAAACGCGCGCGCAATGCCCGCGCCGATGCCGCGCGAGGAACCCGTAATCAAAACCGTATGTTTCATGCGCTCATTCTACCAAATAACCGGTTTATGCGCAATGCGCGCGTACTCGAACCGCCGCCAAAGGAGAAAAACCATGCAGGAAGCGAGCTACTATATCGGCTGCCATCTTTCGGCGGCAAACGGATACCGCGCCATGGGTGAAGTCGCCCTCTCCATTGGCGCAAACACGTTTCAGTTTTTCAACCGCAACCCGCGCGGCGGCGCGATGAAGGCAATCGACCCCGACGATGCGGGAGCGCTTAACGCGCTCTGCCGCGAGCACGCGTTCGGCAAGCTGGTTGCGCACGCGCCGTACACCCTCAACCCCAGTTCGATCGATCCGAAAATTC
>JBDKTD010000101.1:0-16999 GCA_039680365.1 Clostridiaceae bacterium | reverse complement strand
GGCTACTACAACAAAGATTACGGAACGAGCAATCCCGCCGTGCCGGAGATTCTGCAGACCGGCGAATGCGGGGACGCGGAAGGCGTGCTGGAAGTTTTGCCGGACGGCTATGGCTTTTTAAGAAGCGAAAACTATCTTTCCGGCCAGCACGACGTTTATGTTTCCATTGCGCAGATTCGCAGATTCGGCCTGCGTACCGGCGACATGGTGACCGGCAAAACCCGTCCTTCCAAGGAAGGCGAGCGTTTTCTGGCGCTGCTGTACATTACCGCCGTCAACGGCGAATCGCCGGACGCGGTTGCCGAGCGCAAGCCCTTTGAAGAGCTGGTTCCAGTATTCCCGTTTGAACGGTATACGCTCGAACTGCCCGGCTCGAACAGCCTCGCCATCCGGCTGATCGACCTGATCGCGCCTATTGGCAAAGGCCAGCGCGCAATGATCGTTTCCCAGCCGAAAGCGGGCAAAACGACGCTGCTCAAGAGCATTGCCAACGGCATTGCAACGAACTATCCCGAAGCGCACCTGATCGTGCTGCTTATCGACGAGCGGCCGGAAGAAGTGACGGACATGCAGCGCTCTATCAAGGGCGAAGTGCTGTATTCCACCTTTGACGAGCTGCCCGAGCACCATACGCGAGTTGCGGAAATGGTGCAGGAGCGCGCTATGCGCCTTGTGGAAATGGGCAAGGACGTTGTCATTTTGCTGGACAGCCTCACAAGGCTTTCTCGCGCGTACAACCTGACGATTCCGCCGACGGGGCGGACGCTCTCCGGCGGTATGGATCCGGGCGCGCTGCATAAGCCCAAACGCTTCTTCGGCGCCGCGCGTAAAATTGAAAATGGCGGCAGCCTGACCGTGATCGCCACCGCGCTGACCGAGACGGGCAGCCGTATGGACGATATGGTGTTTGAAGAGTTCAAGGGCACGGGCAACATGGAAATCCACCTCGACCGCAAGCTCAGCGAACGCCGGATTTTCCCCGCGATCGATATCTATAAGTCGGGCACGCGCCGTGAAGACCTGCTGCTTTCGAACGAGGAACTGGAAGCGGTGCGCACCATCCGCCGCGTCCTCTCCGGCGGGAATCCCGCGGAAGTGACGGAACACCTCATCAGCATGCTGGAAAAGACGTCCACCAACGACGAGTTCCTCCAGCGGCTGAAAGACTGGGTGAATATTTACGAAAAGGACGGCTACACGACCATGTCCACCAGCCGTTTCGGAAAATAAGAGCGCAAGAGCATGAAAGCGCGATTTTGCTGCGGTTTTGTCGCGATATTTTGTGAAAATCGTGAAAAATCAGTTGCAATTTCGGGCTCCAATGGTTATAATACCCGATGGTAGTCTGTTAAAGGGAGTGAACGAGCATGAAAAAGGAGACCCATCCGAAGTACGGCGAAGCTACGGTTCGCTGCGCTTGCGGCGAAACCTTTACGACCGGCTCAACCAAAGACGAGCTGACCGTTGAAATCTGCAGCAAGTGCCACCCGTTTTTCACGGGCAAACAAAAGCTTGTCGACAGCGGCGGCCGTGTGGATCGCTTTAAAAAGCGTTACGGTCTGTAAGAAACGTAAAAACCTTCCCATTGCAGGGGAGGTTTTTTCTTGCCCCGATGGAAATACACCAATCTTTGTCACAACCAACGGTATGGTTCAACCTTGTGCGCACCCCCTAAATATGGTAAACTAACAGAATATCAAGATGTGTCTGCTATCGCTTTTTCATAGATGCGTCGGAAACAAGAGGAACAATACATGAAGAGATGCTCGGTCGGCGGCCAGGCGGTCATGGAGGGCGTCATGATGCGTACGCCCGATGGCGACGTGGCGCTTGCGGTTCGAAAATCGGATGGTACGATCGTTACCGAATACACGGAGAAGAAGCCGAGGAGCAATCATCCCGCTTTCAAATGGCCGGTGGTGCGCGGCGTTGTGGCGTTTGTTGATTCTCTCTCCGTCGGCATGAAGATGACGACCCGCTCGGCGGAGCTCTATGGCGAAGGCATTGAGGAAGAACCGAGCCGCTTTGAAAAATGGCTCGCGGCAAAAACGGGCAAGTCCGCCATGGATATTGCAATCGTCGTCGCGGTGGTTCTGGCGGTTGCGCTCGCGGTCGGTCTGTTTGTGTTTCTGCCCTCGCTGACCACGCAGCTGATCCCCTGGAAGGACGCGACCCCGCGCATCTGGAAGAGCCTCACGGAAGGCTTCGTGCGGTTGGTCATCTTCCTTGCGTACATCACCGCCATTGCGTTAATGAAGGACATCCGCCGCGTCTATATGTACCACGGCGCGGAGCACAAAACCATCGCCTGCTACGAGCACGAAGCGGAGCTGACGCCGGAAAACGCGGTCAAGTATTCGCGCCTGCATCCCCGCTGCGGAACGAACTATATGTTCCTCGTTATGGCGGTCTCCATTCTGTTTTTCGCGGCGCTGCCGTATACGGAAAACTTCTTTCTGCGGTTTTTAACGCGGCTCGTTTTTCTGCCGCTGGTTGCAGGGCTTGCCTACGAAGTGCTCAAGCTCGCCGCCGCTTCCGACAAACTCTGGGCGAGAATCATCCGCGCGCCGGGGCTGGGACTGCAGTATTTAACAACGCGCGAACCGGAGCCGGAAATGATCGAAGTCGCCATTGCGGCGTTTTATCTCGCCATGAACAAAGGCAAGGCCGATCATGCAATGCCGGAGACCGAAGAAAAAGCGGAACCCGCGCAAAACGAAAAAAAGGAGCCTGACAACACTTGACCATGACGGTTGCCGAAACCGTTCGGCTGGCAAAACTGAGGCTGGAACCCGTGGCCGGTGAAGAAAGCCTGCAGCAGGCAAAACTGCTGGTTGCGGCGATCATCGGAGCGAAAGCCGACGCGCTGATGGTGCATACCTGGATGGACGTGACCGAAGAGCAGCTTGTACTGCTTGGGGAGCTTCTGGAACGCCGCCTGAAAGGCGAGCCGCTGCAGTACGTCCTTGGTGAATGGGAGTTCATGGGGCTGCCGTTCTATGTGGACGAACGCGCTCTGATTCCGCGGCAGGATACCGAACTGCTCTGCGAAAAAGCGCTGGAGATTCTTCGAGCCAAACGCTGCAAGAGCGTGCTCGACCTCTGCACGGGCAGCGGATGCCTAGCGGTTTCGATTGCCAAACTGGCGGAACTGGATCTTGCGGTCACCGCTTCGGACGTCAGTGCGGAAGCTCTTGCGCTGGCAAAGGAAAACGCGGCGCTCAACGGCGTGGACGCTAGTATACAGTGGCTCGAGAGCGACTTGTTTGAGCGGATACCGGGAATGTTTGATGTAATCGTTACGAACCCGCCGTACCTGACGCAGGGGGATATGGATCACCTGCAGCGGGAAGTTTCGTTCGAGCCGCGCCTTGCGCTCTTTGGCGGCGAGGACGGTTTGAATTTTTACCGCAGGATTGCAGAGCAGTATAAAGCGCACCTGACCCCGGGCGGGACGCTTTTGCTGGAGATAGGAAGCGCGCAGGCGGAAAGCGTTGCGGCGCTGTTTGACCACAAAGTAATCGTATTCAAAGATCTCTGCGGAAACCCGCGTTTGATTTTAGCTGAACAAAGCGAGTAAGAGGAACTATGCTGGAAAAACTCATTGGAATTAGAGAACGCTACGACCTGCTTTCTATTTAAACAAAGCGTGTAAGAGGAACTATGCTGGAGAAACTCATTGGAATTAAAGAACGCTCCGACCTGCTTTCTACGAAGCTTGCCGAACCCGACGCCATGGCGGATAAGGACGCCTGGCGCGCGATGGTCAAGGAGCGCGCTTCGCTGGAAGAGATCGTGCTTGCGTTTGAAGAATATCAGTCGGCGCAGTCGTCGCTCGACAACTGCCGCGTCATGCTGAACGATCACCTCGACGCGGAGATGAAAGAACTCGTGCACGCGGAGATTGCGGAACTGGAAGAGAAGACTGTTTCTTTGGAAGAACGTCTTCGCGTTCTTTTGCTGCCCAAGGATCCGAACGACGATAAGGACGTCATCTTGGAAATCCGCGCGGGAACGGGCGGGGACGAAGCTTCGCTCTTTGGCGCGGATCTGCTGAGAATGTATCTTCGCTACGCCGAGCGAAATTCCTATAAAGTGGAATACCTTTCGAGCAACATGACCGATATGGGCGGCGTTAAGGAAGTCGTGCTCTCCATCAGCGGCAAACGCGGCGCTTACAGCAGGCTTAAATATGAAAGCGGCGTTCACCGCGTCCAGCGCGTGCCGGAAACGGAGTCGCAGGGGAGAATTCACACCAGCGCGGCGACGGTCGCCGTATTGCCGGAAGTGGACGACATCCAAATCGAGATCAAGGAGAGCGATCTGCGCATCGACACCTACCGTTCCAGCGGCGCGGGCGGCCAGCACGTCAACAAGACCGAATCCGCAATCCGCATTACGCACCTGCCGACCGGCATGGTGGTTTCCTGTCAGGATGAAAAATCACAGCTCAAGAACAAAGAGCAGGCCATGCGCGTGCTCAAGAGCAGGCTGTTCGATTTCTATCAGGGGCAGCAGGACGCGGAGCGCGCGGGCGCGCGCAAGAGCCAGATCGGCTCGGGCGATCGCAGCGAACGCATCCGCACCTACAACTTCCCGCAGGGGCGCGTGACCGATCACCGCATCGGAGTGACACTGTACCGGTTGGAGTCGTTCCTCGACGGAGATATGGACGAGCTGATCGACGCGTTGATTCTGGCCGAGCGCAGCGCAAAGCTCTCCGGCGGAACGGACTGATTGCGTATGCGCGACGAACAGGAACAGCCACGGTATTGTACGCAGGTCGTCAACGTTGAACGCCAGCCGGAAGCGGGATCGGTGCAGGCGGCCAAGCTGATTCAGGCGGGGGAGCTGGTCGCTTTCCCAACGGAAACGGTGTACGGCCTCGGCGCGGACGGCTTGAATGGCGAAGCGGTACGAAAGATTTTTGAAGCGAAGGGAAGACCCGCGGACAACCCTTTAATCGAACACGTTGCCAAGCGAAGCGACGTGCGCGAGCTCTGGATACGGATTCCCAAACTTGCGGACGCGCTCATGGACGCGTTCTGGCCGGGCCCGCTGACGCTTGTTGCGCAAAAGAGCGACCGCGTGCCGGACGAAGTAACGGCGGGGCTGCATACGGTCGCGGTGCGGATGCCGCTCAACAAAACCGCGCGCTCGCTCATCAGTAAGTCCGGCGTACCCATCGCGGCGCCCAGCGCCAACCGCTCCGGCAGGCCGAGCCCGACTACGGCGCAGCACGTGCTGGAGGATTTGGACGGCAGGATTCCGCTGATTCTCGACGGAGGTCCCTGTAAGTACGGCGTGGAGTCCACGGTGCTTCTGCTGGAAGGCGAACCCACCATTCTTCGCCCCGGCGCGGTAACAAAAGAAATGCTCGAGGCGGTCATCGGGAGCGTGCAGGTAGCAAAAAGTATCCTGCAGCCCATGAAGCAGGGCGAAATCGCCGCGTCTCCGGGCATGAAATACAAGCACTATGCGCCGAACGCGGAAGTCGTCGTCGTAACCGGAGAACCGGAACGCGCCGCAAAAACGATCAACGCACTCTACCGGCAGGCGGAAGCGGATGGCGTTGACTGTATGATCGCTGCCACGGAGCAGACGAAGAACTTCTACCGCGGCAAGAAATATGTTATACTCGGCGATAGAAAATCGCCGGAAACGCTCTGCGCAAACCTCTTTTCCGCTCTGCGCGAGATGGATCAATGCGCGGACAAGATTTTTGCCGAGGGCGTTCCCGCGGAAAACGAAGGCCTTGCCTATATGAACCGTCTGCTCAGAAGCGCGGGTTTTAAGGTAATCGAAGCGGAGTAATAAACGGTTCAAGATCATAGCGGATCACGATATGAAAGGATGAACAGTATGAAAATAGCAATCGCATGCGACCACGGCGGATATCATCTTAAGGAAGAGTTGCTGCAATTCCTGCAGACCGCGGGACACGACGTGAAGGACTTTGGCTGCTACGACGCAAACAGCATCGATTATCCGGACTTCATCTTTCCAGCGGCGGAAGCGGTCGCCAGAGGCGAGTTCGAGCGCGGGGTCGTCATCTGCACAACCGGCATCGGCGCCAGCATCTGCGCCAACAAGGTCAAGGGCATTCGCTGTGCGCTCTGCTCGGACGAGTATTCGGCAAAGATGACGCGCGATCACAACGACACCAACGTTATCGCGTTCGGCTCCAACGTTACAACGCCCGTCCGCGCCATGAACATGCTCGATATCTGGCTGCACACCGATTTTTCGCAGGGCGAACGGCATATGCGCCGGATTGAGAAGATAGCGGCTTACGAAAAGGCGCACGAGTAAACACAAAGGCGAAAACGGCGCAACCGCCGCCGGAAGGAAGCGTTCACCAGGCGAACCAATGGCACGCGCCAATTTGAATAATATGCACTAAGGAGGCTCGATATGTCCAAAGTAATTACCATCGATCACCCGCTCGTACAGCACAAGCTCTCGCTGCTGCGCGACAAGGAAACAGGCTGCAAGGCGTTCCGCGAACTGGTTTATGAACTTGCCATGCTCATGGCGTACGAAGTGACCCGGGATTTGGAGCTCAAGGAAATCGAAATTGAAACCCCCATCTGCAAAACTAAGGTTCAGACGCTCGCAAACGAAAAAATCGCGGTTGTTCCGATTCTCCGCGCCGGCCTCGGCATGGCGGACGGCATTATGAGCCTGATTCCGAACGCTAAGATGGGACATATCGGCCTCTACCGCAACCCCGACACGCTGATGCCGACGGGCTACTACAGCAAGCTCCCGCAGGACATTTCCGAGCGCGAAACCATCATTGTCGATCCGATGCTGGCAACCGGCAACTCCGGCAACGAAGCCATCCGCATCATCAAGAACGCTGGCACCCAGAGCATCCGTTTTGTGAGCCTCATCGCCGCTCCGGAAGGGCTGGAAGCCATGCAGAAGGCGAATCCGGACGTGGACATCTACGTTGCCCACATCGACGAAAAGCTCAACAGTCACGGCTACATCGTGCCCGGTTTGGGCGATGCCGGCGACAGACTGTTCGGAACCAAGTAGTTTTTTTATAAAAGTTAGCAGGATCAATAACGGTCGACTGCAGAAATATTGAAAAATTACTTCTGATTTCGACCGTTATTTTGTATTTATTTTTCTGTTTTCTATGTTAATATATATGAGGATTTCTTAAAACGCCGTTACCAAACGTTTTAAGTTCCGGCCAAAACAGAGCCAAGTAGGAACCGTTTCTATTTTTGTTGGAAATCGAGCGGTCCCGAACTGCAGGATACGGAGGTTACTCATGCGGTCGATCATCGAAGAAATCGCCGATGCGGAACGACGCGCGGAAGAAATAGTGAAAACCGCGGCGGTACAAAGCCGCGATCTTATCGTGCAAACCCGCGAACAGGCCGAACAGGCGCTCGTTCAGGCGGATGCCGAGGAGAAGAGCTTAACGGAAGAAGCGCTGCGCCAGGCGGGCGCGCTCGGAGAAGCGCAAGCGACGGAAACGCTCGCGCGGATGGAACAGGAAGCGGACGACCTCTGCGGCAAAGCGAAGTCCAAACTGGACGTCGCGGTCAGTTATTTAGTCGATAAGGTGCAAAACAGAGCATGATTGTTCAGATGAAACGCGTTACGCTCGTTGCGCACAAGGCGGATGAAGCAAGTCTGCTGAGCGCACTGCAGGCGACGCAGTCGGTCGAAGTGATAGGCGAAAAAACGGAATCGCCCGACCTTGCCGCGCTGGAACGAGCGGAAGAACAAGTGCAGAGCCTGAATCAGGCGCTCGTAACCCTGTGCCCGTTTGCCGAAAAGCGCGGGTTCTTCTGCGCACCTGCGGAAGCGAGCGCTGCGGAAATCGGGCAGTCGCTGCCGGGCGGCCTCGCCATCAGTAAAAATTTGGAAACGATCTCCAGAGAGCTCTCGACCGTTCGTGCGGATATCGATAAAAACGAAACGCTCATCATCGCGCTGCGCCCCTGGGAGCATTTTCCCGCGGACATGCAGACGTTTCAGAATGTGCGCGGCGTAAAGTACTTTACGGGCGTTATCGCCTCTTCGGACGTTGAAAAGCTCAGCGCCATTGACGAAGCCGCGGAGTATCAGCTCTTCAACGAAGGCAGCATGCGCACCTGCGTTGTTGCCTGCGCGCAGGAGGAAGCAAAGTCCATTGCGAACTTTTTAAAGTCGCTTGCTTGGACGGATTACGCGTTCCCCAAGATGAGCGGCACCCCGGCGGAAGCGATGATGGAGCTGAATGAACGCAACCGCGTTCTTGCTGCGCGTAAGTTCGAATTGGAAAACGCGCTTTCGGAAGAAGCAAAGGGCGCTTCTCAAACGATTGAAAGAGCGCTCGACGCCGCAATTATCGTGCGCGACCGTACGGCGGCTGCTTCGGAGCTTGCGCGCTCAAGCGCTACGTTCCAGCTGGAAGGCTGGGTTCCCGCGGACAAAACGGAAGCGGTCGAGCAGGCGGTGCGCTCGGTGACGGAAGCGTACTATTTTTCCGTGCGGGACGCCGAGGAAGGTGAAGTTCCGCCGTCCTACGTTGAAAACAATAAGTTTGTTACGCCTTTTGAGCAAGTGACGAATCTGTACTCCCGGCCGGATCCGAACGGCATTGACGCGACTCCGTATATGGCGCCGTTTTACGTGCTCCTGTTTGGGCTCATGCTGAGCGACACGGGGTATGGCATTGTTCTTTCTATTCTTGCGGCGATCTATCTAAGGTTCAAAAAGCCGGGCGGTATGTCCGGCGGCTTTTCGCGTGTGGTGTTTTGGGGCGGCATATCGACGGCAGTATGGGGCGTACTGGTTGGTACATTCTTTGGTATGGACTTTGACGCGGTGCTGGGAACGGGCAATATATTCCCGCTGCTGGTAGACCCCATGTCAAACCCGATCGGCATGCTGATACTCTGCTTTGGGCTGGGCGTTCTGCATATCATCTTCGGCGTTGCGCTCAAGATGAAGCTTTCGTTTTCCAGAGGAGACTGGCAGACCGCAATCTTTGACAACCTGTCCTGGATTCTGATTGTATGCGGCCTGATTGTATACGCCGTTCCTTCGGCAGTTCCGGGCATCCCCAAGGCGGTTGGCACGGCTGGTCTTGCGGCGGCTGGCCTGGGCGCAGTGATGATACTGCTGTTCAAAGGCCGCGAAAAGAAGAACCCGATTACAAGAACGATCTCCGGTCTCGGCGAACTCTATCAGGTTACCGGATATCTTTCGGATATTTTATCGTATGCGCGCTTGTTCGCGCTCGGCATTGCAACCGGCGTCATTGCGTCGGTATTCAACGAACTGTGCAAAATGCTCATGCAGTCGCCGATTCTGGTGCTCAAAATTCTTGGCATCATCGTAGCCTGCGGGCTTCTCGTTGCGCTGCACGGGTTTAACATCGCTATCAATACGCTGGGTGCGTTTGTGCACTGCGCAAGGCTTCAGTACGTTGAATTCTACGGAAAATTCTATGAGACGGGCGGCAGGGCCTTCCGTCCCTTGGGATATCAAACAAAACATGTTCGAGTGAAGGATGAGCTTCGGCCATCCTTGAGCGAATAACAAAGGAGGATTTTTTCACTATGGATATTCAGTGGGGTATCATCTTTGCAGCGGCGGGTGCCGCTATGGCAGCA
Organism: Clostridiaceae bacterium; assembly: GCA_039680365.1. Classification (GTDB taxonomy): domain Bacteria; phylum Bacillota; class Clostridia; order Christensenellales; family CAG-138; genus UBA7703. The sequence goes on along the minus strand of JBDKTD010000101.1, from coordinate 7,376 downwards.
GTTATGGCGGGTGTAGGCAGCGCAATTGGCGTCGGTTTGGCCGGTCAGGCGGCGGCGGGCGTTGTTTCGGAAGATCCGGACCGTTTCGGTTCGTGTCTCCTTCTGCAGCTGCTTCCCGGTACGCAGGGTATTTACGGTCTGCTGATCGCGTTCGTTATCGCAACCAAAGCGGGCCTGCTCTCCGGCGGATCCAGCGCGGTTACCATGACGAACGGCTTGAATCTTCTCCTCGCCGCAATCCCGATTGCGTTCGGTGGCCTGCTCTCTGCCATTGCGCAGGGAAAAGTTGCGGTTGCCGGCATCAACATGATTGCGAAAAAACCCGAAGAACAGGGCAAAGCGATGCTCATGACCGTCATGGTTGAAACCTACGCGGTTCTGTCGCTGCTCATCTCCTTCCTGCTCGTCAACGGCGTCAAGATTGGTTAATTGAGAACCAAGAATACCAAATTCGTACCGATGAAGGAGCAAGAGATGTCTACCTTATCCATATCCGGAACGAACAAGCTCGCCGAGCGCATCATCAGCGACGCCGAGGCGGAAGCGCAGAAAACGCTTACGGAAGCAAACGCCGCCGCGGAGCAGATTCGCGCGGAAAACGAGCGCGCCGTCAAAACGCTGCGCGCTTCCTATGCGCTCAAACGCGAGTCCGCAGTCAAGAGCCGGACGGCCGGGTTTCTCACCCGCGCCGCGCTGGACGGCAGAAAAAGCGCTCTGTCCAAGAAGCGCGCCATCATCGACGAGGCGTTTCAAAGCGCGTATCAGGCGTTGCTTCGGCTGGATGAAACCAAGCGCACTCTTATCTGCGAACAGCTTCTGCGCGCGGAAGCGGAGGGCGGCGAAACGGTCGTTCCGGCCAAAGTCGACCGTAAGGGGATTGAACGCGTTCTTGCTGGCATGAAGGATAAGAGCCTGACTCTTTCCAGCCAGGACGCGCCCATTGAAGGCGGATTTCTGCTGTTAAGCAAGAGCTACGAAAAAGACTGTTCGTTCCGATCGCTGATGAACGAAACGCGCCAGAACGAAGAAACCAGCGTCGCAAAGATGCTGTTCGACTGACCGGAGGGGAGGTTCTATGCCACAGCCAAGTTACCCCTACGCGTGCGCGCGCATCAGCGCGCTCGAAAAGGGACTGTTGAATAGCCAGACCATCCGGCGCATGGCGGAGGGTTCGCTGGAGGACGCGATGCGCGCGCTCCTCGACGCGCGGTATGGCAACCTGCCGGACGCAACGAGCGAGGACTGCGAACGCATGATCGAAAACGTCCGCCGCCAGACGGCTCAAACAGTGCTGGAGCTATCGCCCGATCCTGCCGTTACCGATCTCTTTCTGCTGGAAACGGACGCGCTGAACCTGAAGATTCTCATCAAGGCGCGGCTTCTCAGCTCGTCCGAACCGCCTTTTGTGGAAGGCGGGCTATTTTCGCGCGAACGGCTCAGCGCCATGACGGAAACGCAGGAATACGGCGAACTGCCGCCGGCCATGGCGGAAGCGCTCAGCCAACTGGAGAAAAAGCTCAAGATTCAGGCGGAACCGCAGCTGGTCAGCGTGATGGTCGATTACGGCTACCTCAAGCACTGCCTGACGGTTTCCTCCGGTCTGAAAGACGCGTTTGTGAGGCAATATTTTGCCGCGCTGTGCGATTTTGACAATGTGATTACGTTCTTTCGCATGCGCGCAATGGGTACACAGAAGGAAGACCTGAAGGAAATGCTCCTGCCTTCCGCGGGAGTGTCCGCGCAAGCATTGATCGATGCTTACGAGCTCTCCGCCGAGACGCTGAACAAGGCGCTCTCCGGCAGCGTTGCCAAAGGCGCGCTGCAGGAAGGCTTGAACCGGATGCTCGCCTCGGGCAATATTTCAACGCTGGAAAAAGCGCGTGACGATTATCTGCTTTCACTCGTCAACAGCCACCGCCACGAGGTGATGACGATCTTTCCGATCGTGGGTTACCTGCTTGCGCGGGATCGCGAGGCAAAGGCGGTGCGCCTGATTCTCACCGTCAAGCGCAACGGCCTGGACGACGGCGTGATTGCGGAAAGACTGAGGGAACTGTATGGCTAAAATCGGCGTTATTGGGGACAAGGATTCCGTACTGCTGTTTCAGGCGGTCGGCCTTGATGTGTTTTTTGAGGACGACGGCGAGCGCGCAAACCGCACGCTGCACCGACTCGCGCGGGAAGGGTACGCCGCCGTGTTCGTGACCGAAAAGCTGTATCCGGCTTGTGCGGAAACGATTATGGAATATCAGGGCAGCGCGTATCCCGCGATCATCCCGATCCCGGATAACCAGGGTTCGCGCGGGGTCGGCGCGGAAGCGCTCAGAAAGAATGTCGAAAAAGCCGTCGGCATGGACATCCTCGCCAATTCTTAGCGGGGTGAGCCTGCCGACTTAACTAAGGATAATATGCGGAACGGGTGCTAACCCGCCGCGACAGATAGTATACGAAAGGGAAACCAACATGCAAGGAACGATCATCAAGGTCTCGGGGCCGCTCATCGTTGCAGGCGGCATGGCCGACGTGCAGATGTACGACGTTGTGCGCGTATCCGAAAAGCATTTGATCGGAGAAGTCATCGAGCTGCGCGGCGACAAGGCCTCCATCCAAGTTTATGAGGAGACGGGCGGAATCGGGCCCGGCGAGCCGGTAGAAACGACCGGCGCGCCGCTTTCGGTGGAACTCGCTCCGGGGCTGATCGAGTCGATTTACGACGGCATCCAGCGTCCGCTGAATGTCATCCGCGAGCGCGCGGGTGACCGTATTACGCGCGGCATCATGGTGGACGCGCTGGATCACGAAAAATTATGGAAGTTTGTTCCGGCTGCGAAGGTGGGGAGCGATCTCACCGGCGGCGATATCCTCGGCGTCGTGGCTGAAACGGAAGCGGTGGAGCACCGCGTCATGGTTCAGCCGAATGTCTCCGGCAAACTCGTCTGGATTTTCGAAGGCGAGGCGAACATCGTTCAGCCCATCGCAAAGATTGAGCAGAGCGACGGAACGGTTATCGAACTGCCGATGCTGCAGAAATGGCCGGTTCGCAAAGGCCGTCCCTACGCCGAAAAAGTTTCGCCGAAAGAGCCAATGATCACCGGCCAGCGCGTCATCGATACGCTGTTTCCCGTTGCAAAAGGTGGAACGGCGGCGGTTCCCGGCCCGTTCGGCAGCGGCAAGACGGTTGTTCAGCATCAGCTCGCCAAATGGGCGGACGCGGACATCATCGTCTACGTCGGTTGCGGCGAACGCGGCAACGAGATGACGGACGTTCTGATGGAGTTCCCGGAACTGAAGGATCCTCGCACGGGTCTTTCGCTGATGAAGCGCACGGTGCTGATTGCAAACACCTCCGACATGCCGGTGGCCGCGCGCGAAGCTTCTATTTACACGGGCATTACGATTGCGGAGTACTTCCGCGATATGGGCTATAAAGTCGCCATCATGGCGGACTCCACCTCCCGCTGGGCGGAAGCGCTCCGCGAAATGAGCGGCCGCTTGGAAGAAATGCCGGGCGAGGAAGGGTACCCTGCGTATCTTTCGAGCCGCCTTGCGGAGTTCTACGAGCGCGCGGGTTCCGTCAAGACCCTGGGCAGTGAAGGCCGCGAAGGCGCGGTTTCCGCCATCGGCGCGGTTTCCCCTCCGGGCGGCGATATTTCCGAACCGGTTTCGCAAGCGACGCTGCGCATCGTCAAGGTGTTCTGGGGGCTTTCCAGCAAGCTGGCGTACGCGCGGCATTTCCCGGCCATCGATTGGCTGCAGAGCTATTCGCTGTATCTCGACCGGCTCGAAGGCTGGTTCAACAGCAACGTTTCTTCCGAATGGTCGGCGCTGGTGCAGCAGACCATGGCGCTCTTGCAGGAAGAGAGCGAACTGGACGAAATCGTCCGCCTCGTCGGCATCGACGCGCTGTCGTTTAAGGACAGGCTGACGCTCGAATGCACGCGCTCCATCCGCGAGGACTACCTGCATCAGAACGCTTACCACGAGGTGGATACCTACACCTCGCCGCGCAAGCAATACCTCATGCTCAAGGCGATTCTTTCGTTCCACGAAAAGAGTCTGGCTGCTCTGCAGGAAGACGCGCCATTCAGCAAGCTTGTCAAGCTGCCGGTTCGCGAAAAGATCGGAAGGCTCAAGTACGTGCCGGAGGACGAGACCGAAGCGCAGTATAACGTCATCGTCAAAGAGACCAACGAGCAGATTCGCGCTCTGACGGAAGGAGGCGAGCAGCATGCGTAAAGAATACCGTACCATTCAGGCAGTCGTAGGCCCGCGGATGCTCGTGGAGCAGGTTTCGGGCGTCAAATTCGACGAGCTGGTTGAAATTGAGCAGGCAAACGGAAGCATTCGCAGAGGCCGCGTGCTGGAAATCGATCAGGATAAAGCGCTGCTGCAGTTGTTCGAAGGCTCGCAGGGTTTGCAGATCAGCACCTCGAAAGCGCGTTTCCTCGGTAAATCCATCGAGCTGGACGTAGCACCCGATATGCTGGGGCGCATCTTCGACGGCATGGGTAAACCCATCGACAAGGGGCCCGCGCTGATTCCCGAAAAGCACCTCGATATCAACGGCACGCCCATGAACCCGACCGCGCGCGACTACCCGAGCGAGTTCATTCAAACGGGCATCTCCGCAATCGACGGCCTCAACACGCTGGTTCGCGGCCAGAAGCTGCCGGTGTTCTCCGGAAGCGGCCTTCCGCACGCCAACCTCGCGGCGCAGATAGCGCGTCAAGCAAAGGTGCTGGGTTCGGATGAAAAGTTCGCGGTTGTGGTCGCCGCCGTCGGCATTACGTTTGAGGAAGCGGACTTCTTTATCAGCGACTTCCGTAAAACCGGCGCGATTGAAAAGACGGTTACGTTCATCAACCTCGCCAACGACCCGGCTATCGAGCGCATCGCAACCCCGCGTATGGCGATTACCGCCGCGGAGTATCTGGCCTATGAGCTGGGCATGCATGTGCTGGTCATCATTACGGATATTACGAACTATGCCGAAGCGCTGCGCGAAGTTTCCGCAGCGCGCAAGGAAGTCCCCGGCCGCCGCGGCTACCCCGGCTACCTCTATCCCGACCTTGCGACCATGTACGAACGCGCGGGCAGAATTCGCGGCAACGCGGGTTCCATTACGATGATTCCGATTCTCTCCATGCCGGAAGACGACGTGACCCACCCGATTCCCGACTTGACCGGGTACATCACGGAAGGGCAGATCATCCTCTCGCGCGAACTCTACCGCAAAGGCCTGACACCGCCCATCAACGTGCTTCCGTCGCTTTCACGTCTGAAGGACAAGGGCATTGGCAAGGGCAAAACGCGCGAAGACCACGCGGACACCATGAACCAGCTCTTCTCGGCCTATTCGCGCGGCAAGGACGCAAAGGAACTCGCCGTCATTCTTGGCGACGCGGCGCTTTCCGAAACGGACAAGCTCTACGCAAAGTTTGCCGACGCGTTTGAAGAGCAGTATGTATCCCAGGGGTATTACACCAACCGCACCATCGAGGAAACGCTGGATCTCGGTTGGAAACTGCTGGGTATTCTGCCCAAGAGCGAACTCAAGCGTATTCGCGACGCTTACATCGAGAAATACTATCCCAAGGAGGCGTAGCCAATGGCCGCCATCCAAGTAAAACCGACCCGCATGGAGCTAAGCAACCTCAAAAAACGCAAAAAGGTTGCCGTTCGCGGACATAAAATGATGAAGGACAAGCGGGACGAACTCGTCCGCCGCTTCATCGAATACGCCCGCGAAAACAAGCGACTCCGCGCGGAGGTGGAAGAAAAGCTTTCCCGCGCCATGAAGAGCTTTGTGCTTGCCCGCGCCTCCATGAGCGGAGCGGAGATTGAGGAAGCGCTGATCTATCCCGCGCGCGCGTTGGAAGTACAAGCGGGCGTCGAGCACGTCCTCTCCATTCAAGTGCCGAAACTCGCGATCTCCGCGCAGGAAGGGTTTACCTACCCGTACGGGTTTGCAACCACCAGCGCGGATCTCGATATGTCCGTTCAGCTGCTCGCGGAGGTTCTGCCGCTGCTTGTTCAGCTTGCGGAAATCGAAAAGGCCTGCGGCAGGCTCGCCGACGAAATTGAGAAGACACGCCGCAGAGTCAACGCGCTGGAGTACGTTATGATTCCGCAGTTTACGGAGACGATCCGCCGCATCCAGATGAAGCTGGAAGAAAACGAGCGCGGCAACCTCACGCGGTTGATGAAAACCAAGGAGATGCTGCAGGAACAGGGCAGATGAACCCGATCGAAACCGCAAAGGAATTCGGATTTTCCGAAGCTTTTGTGTTTCCAACCGAACCGTTTCAGCATTATGAGCGCCGTTTAGCCGACGGCGCTTTGCATCATGCAGGAACGGACTTAACGGCGGACGTTCGCGAACAAGAACCTTGGGCAAACGCCATTCTCGCGCTGATTCTGCCGTATCGTCCTTACCCGGATTCCGTACCCGTTTCTGGCAACTATCCTTCCAGTAATGCGGCTTACCACGCCGCCAATAAGCTGTTGCGCGTGCTGAACGAACAGGGCATTCGCGCGAAACGCGCGTATGTACCCATTCGGGAACTGCTGGTTCGCAGCGGCGCAGGCGTGCCGCTTAAAAACGGGCTGACGTATCTTCCCGGCTACGGGACGCGTTACAGCGTGCAGACGCTGCTGGCCGATCTTCCGCAAGCGACGTTTACGCCGGTAAAAGCGCAGGATGAACCGTTTTGCGCAAAATGCCATGCCTGCGAAAAGGTTTGTCCCAGCGGGGCGATTTCGGACAGCGGCTACGATTACACGAAGTGCGCGCGCGCCTACATGGGCGGCGAGCCGATGGAAGACTGGGTCATGGACGCCATGACCAGCATTCTCGGCTGCGAGCTCTGCCAGTCGATCTGCCCGTATAACCGGGAAATCGAGCCGATACAAGAAGTGCCGGAAGCGTTCGCGCTGGAACGGATTTTAGCTGGCGACGTCAAGCCCGCGCTGGAGCTTGTAGGCACCAATCTCAACAAAAACGGGCGATTGATCCAACATGCCTGCGTGATGGCGGCAAAGAAGGGGAGAGTTGACTTGTTGCCGCTCCTTGAAACGCTGTTGGAAGACCGTCGCGAGGGCGTCCGCGTCGCCGCGGCTTACGCCGTCAAGCGGCTTCGATAAGATGCACTTTGCAGCAAAATGCGCTGACTGCGAAAAGCAAACTTTTGTCAAACACGCGAGAAATCCTTTTGCATGTTCTATAAAGCATGTTACAATACTTCTGTAATTCAGTTTGCCGCGCTAAGCGGGGAACTAGCGGTGCCCTGTACCTGCAATCCGCTACAGCAGGGTGGAAATCCCGTTCCCCGGCAAGCGTCTGTGGGGTCAGATCCCGATAAGGGGCGTTGAGCGTC
>JBDKTD010000026.1:0-2280 GCA_039680365.1 Clostridiaceae bacterium | reverse complement strand
CGTAAGGCTTGCCCCAGAGCGCGTCCGTATACGTAATTAAATCGCATCCGCCGCCCAGCGCAAGCTCTACGGCTTTCACGAGGTTCGGGTTGCAGTCCACGGTTGCCGAGCGGTCGTTGCCGCACATCGTGTTTTCGAGGCAGCCGACGGAAGCGTAGTCGAACACGGTGTCCTCGTTGATGTAGGCTTCCGCGCCCGCGCGCTTGGCTTCTTCCAGCATGCCCGCGATGGAGCGTTCGTCAAAGTTGAGCAAAAACGGCGCGCCCTGACTGGTTGCGATCATATCGACCACTTTGTCGAGCAGCTCTTCCGGCGTATGCTCGTGCAGGCGGACGTTCGGCTTGGGTTCGAGGATGGGGCTCATTTCGTCGATGACTTCGAGGAACACCCAGGTGAGCTCGTTGGTCATATCCGCGCCATCCTTGCCAAGGCCGGAGATGTTGAACAGTTGGCCGTAACCCGCCGTGATGCCCTGGTTGCCGGTTTGAATCATGGCGTCGTAAGCAAAGTTGCAGTGCATCCAGAAGCGCTTGAGAATCTCCTTGCCGAATTCTTTGTCCATGCCGCGCTTCATCGACTCCTGCCAGTAGGGCAGCAGGTACTGGTCGATGCGGCCGAACGACACGCCCGCGCCGGGGTAGTTTTCGTCCGTGAGTACCAGCATGTGCGTCAGCCACAGCGACTGGAGCGCTTCGTAAAAATCGGTTGCCGGTTCATTCGGCACGCGGACGAGGTTTTTCTGCATGGCGAGCAGCTCGGCTTTGCGCGCGGGGTCGGCTTCCTTTGCGGCAAGTTCGCCGCAGAGGCCGGCGTATTTCTTTGCCAGTTCGACCGGCATATCGCAGCTGGCGATCATGGCTCTGAGCTGCGCGCCTTTTGCGCCCGACTGATCTGCTTTACTGAGCGCGTCGTACTTCTTTTGAAGATCCGCCTTGATGCCGGAAAAACCTTTTTTGAGCACGCTCGGATAGTCCGGTATCAAATGCCCGCTGGTTGCGCCGCAGTTGCCGTAGCCCTTGTCCTGAAAGCGGAACGTATCCTCGCGGATGCCGCCTTTACCGAGCAGAATTTCGTTGCGCGCCTTTGCTTCCGCTTTCGACCAGCAGCGCGAGGCCATCACGTTAAAGCGTCCGCCAGCGATGAGGTCGCCCGGCAGAATTTCCTGCGGGACGCGGTTGACGATTGCTTCCTTCATGAGCCATGCGCGGCGCTCGGGAATGCTCAAACCGAAAAAGCCTTTTGGCGGCTCGATCGTCCGCGCGGCCATGATAAACGACTTACGGAACGTCGGGAAAAACGAATACACTTCGGGGACGATTAAAAAGCTCGTTTCGTCGAACACTTCGTCCCAGGGCGTACCCGTTGTAAACGTGGAAAACTCGTTGTTCCAGGCGCGCTTGTCGCCCTTGAAATAATACTCGCGGAGCCACTGAATCCGCTTTGAAAGGTTAAATGGTTCCTTTACGCCGTTTTTTTTGACAGCTTCCATTTCCGATATGCTCCTTTCGATGCCGGTTCCGATAGGACTTCTATTTTCGCGTTTGAAATGCAGAACAAGTGCTTTTTTTATTATAGTACAGCGTAACAAAAAAGGGAAACGCGATTCTTAAGCTGTATAAAAATTTACATACGCATACCGGCCAAACGCGCGTTTCGCCTTACTTCGCGCGCAGGAGCTTAAACTCCTCCGCGTGGCCTTCCGGCTCGTTGGGCGTTTCGAGGATCATTGGCATGCCGCGAAATGCTTCGTGTCGCACAATTCTTCTCAGCGCGTCAAGCCCGATAAACCCTTCGCCGATGCGCGCGTGGCGGTCCTTGCCGCTTCCTAGGTCGAACATACTGTCGTTGAGGTGCAGGGCTTTGAGCCAACGCAAACCAATCACGCGGTCGAACGCCGCGAGCACGCCGTCCAGGTCGTTCCTTACGTCGTAGCCTGCGGCAAAGAGGTGGCAGGTATCCAGACAAACGCCGAGCTGTTCCGTTATGCGCACGCGATTCATCAGCTCCGCAACCTGCTCGAACGCGCCGCCGATCTCCGAGCCGTGGCCGGACATGGTCTCGATGAGCACCGTTGTTGTTTGACTTGGCAGCAGCACTTCGTTGAGCAGCTCCGCCGTCTGCAAAATGCCCGCCTCAATGCCATGACCCACATGGCTTCCCGGATGGAAGTTGTAGATTTGGTTCGGGAAATACTCCATCCGTTCCAAATCCTCCGAAAAACAGCGGAACGCAAAATCACGAATTTTCGGATCGATCGAACTGGGGTTGAGGGTGTACGGC
>JBDKTD010000267.1:0-4147 GCA_039680365.1 Clostridiaceae bacterium | reverse complement strand
GCGTATTCTCGACCTGATGATCGACTCCATTTATACGCATAAGGAAATTTTTCTGCGCGAGCTGATCAGCAACGCGAGCGACGCGATTGACAAGCTATACTTCCTCTCGCTCACGGACGACAAGGTCGGCAAAGCCCGAGCGGACTTCGAAATCCGCATTGCGCTCGACGCTAAGGCGCGGACAATCTCCATTACCGACAACGGCATCGGCATGACCAAGGCAGAGTTGGACGAAAACCTCGGTACCATCGCCAAGAGCGGCACGCTCGCGTTTAAAAAGGAACACGACACCGGCGACGCGGTGGATATCATCGGCCAGTTCGGCGTCGGGTTCTATTCCTCGTTTATGGTTGCCGATCACGTGACCGTGCTTTCCCGCGCCTACGGCAGCGAGGAGGCCTGGCTCTGGGCGTCCGACGGGCGCGACGGCTACACGCTCTCCCCCGCGGAAAAAGCGGAGTGCGGAACGATCGTTACCCTCACCGTCAAGCCAAAGACCGACGACGAAAACTTTGACCGCTTCTTCCAGCAGCACACCATCGCTTCTCTGGTCAAGCAGTACTCGGACTATATCCGCTACCCTATCCGCATGCAGATGGAACATACGCACGCAAAAGACGGCAAGGAAGGCGAATACGAAACCGTCGTCGAAGACGAAACCCTCAATAGCCAGATTCCGCTCTGGAAAAAGTCCAAAGCCGAAATCAAGCCGGAAGAGTACAGCGCCTTCTATAAGGAAAAATTCCGCGACTACGAAGACCCGCTTCTGACCATCCACTTCAGCGGCGAAGGCGTTGTCAGCTACGACGCGCTGCTCTACATCCCGAAGAACCCTCCGTACGACTTTTACGCAAAGGAATATCAGCGCGGCCTGCAGTTGTACTCCAGCGGCGTGCTCATCATGGAAAAATGCGCCGACCTCCTGCCGGACTACTTCGGGTTCGTAACGGGACTGGTCGATTCCAGCGATCTTTCGCTCAATATCTCCCGCGAACTGCTGCAGCACGACCGCCAGCTCAAGACAATCGCCCTGACGCTGAAAAAGCGCATCAAGAGCGAGCTTCTCAAACTGCTCGAAAGCGACCGCGAGAAGTACGAAACGTTCTACAACAGCTTCCGCCTGCCGCTGAAGTACGGCCTGTATGCCGACTACGGCGCGAACAAGGAGTTCCTCTCCGATCTGATCCTCTTCCACTCCGCCGCCGAGGATAAGCTCGTCACCCTGAAAGAATATGTCGAGCACATGCGGGAAGGGCAAAAGAACATCTACTACGTGTCGGCCGAAACCGTCCAGCGCGCCATGAAGCTGCCGCAGACCGAACGCGTGCGCGAACAGGGCTACGACATCCTCTGCATGACGGACGACGTGGACGAGTTTGCCGTCCGCATGCTCGGAACGTTTCTGGAAAAGCCGTTCCAGTCGGTTTCAGACGCGGGGCTCGACCTCGTTTCCGAAGAGGAAAAGAAGGCCGCCGAGGAAGCGCAATAGACGCATCAGGACCTGCTGAGCGCGCTCAAAGCCGCTCTGGGCGACAAGGTTAAGGATGTGCGCCTGAGCGATAAGCTCAAGAGCTCGCCCGTGTGCCTCACCAGCGACGGCCCGCTCTCCATCGAAATGGAGAAGGTGCTCGCCGCCATGCCGGTTTCGGACGGTTCGATCAAGGCCGAGCGCGTGCTGGAGATCAATCCTTCGCATCCCGTGTTCAGCGCGCTCTCCACGCTCGGCGCGGACGATCCGCGCATCGGCAAGTACGCCAACCTGCTCTACGATCAGGCGCTGCTCATCGAAGGCCTGCCCATCGAAGACCCGGTGGCATTCTCCAACAGCATCTGCGAACTGATGGTGTAAGGGGGCTTCGAGGGCTCCGCCCTCGAGCACCTGTCAAAGGGCACGCCCTTTGGAAACCCGCTTTGGCGAACAAACAGCGCGCCGGAATGATTCCGGCGCGTTGTTTTTGCCCGTTTTGCGCCGCAAATGAGGAATCGTTTGCTTTGTTTCCGGCGAACAGATATAATAACTGCGTATGACCATGATTGAAGAAATCCGCACCGCGTCGGCCTTTCCGGCGACTTCGGACGCAAAGCAGCTCTCGCCGCTGACGCTCGCGCTCATCGGGGATACGGTTTGCGATCTCTACGCGCGCGTGTGCCTGACGGACGAGTTCGCGCGCTCGCCGAGGGAGCTGCACTTTGCGGCTTCCCGTATGGTTTGCGCGGCGGGTCAGGCGGCGGCTTACCGGCGGATGGAACAGGCGCTGACCCCGGAAGAGGCGGCGGTTTTCAAGCGCGGACGCAACGCCCACAGCGGAACCATGCCCAAGAATGCCTCCGCGGCGGACTACCACACCGCGACCGGGCTGGAGGCGCTGATCGGCTGGCTGTTCCTGACGGGTTCGGACGCGCGGCTCAATGAACTCATGCAGTACTTTCTGGCGAAAGACGCAAAATAAGCGCTTCGCAGCTTTTTCCGCATGGGTGAACGATGCGGCAGGATTCCCTAATTTGATTTGAAACGAGGAAAAACCCCATGGCACAACAACAGTACAGTCCCGACCGCGGCGGAAACTCCACCGGCGGCCAGTACCGGGGTGGAAATAGTTCTTCCGGCGAGAGGAAGGGCGGCTACCAAGGCAAGAAGACCTACGGCGACAAACCCGCTGGCGGCTATCAGGGCAAAAAGACCTACGGCGACAAGCCCGCTGGCGGCTACCAGGGCAAGAAAACCTACGGTGACAAACCCGCTGGCGGCGGCTATCAGGGTAAAAAGCCATACGGCGACCGGCCGCAGGGCAGCGGCTATCAGGGCAACAAACCTTACGGCGATAAGCCGCAGGGTGAGCGCACCTATGGCGACAAGCCCGCAGGTGGCTATCAGGGCACGCGCTCTTACGGTGACCGTCCGCAAGGGAGTGGCTATCAGGGTAAAAAGCCTTACGGCGACCGCCCGCAGGGCAGTGGCTATCAAGGTAATAAGCCTTATGGCGACCGTCCGCAGGGCAGCGGCTATCAGGGCAATAAACCGTATGGCGATAAGCCGCAGGGCGAGCGCACCTATGGCGACAAGCCCGCAGGCGGATATCAGGGCACACGTTCCTACGGTGACCGTCCGCAAGGCAGTGGATATCAGGGCAAAAAGCCATACGGCGATCGTCCGCAGGGCAGCGGCTATCAGGGTAATAAGCCTTACGGCGACAACCCGCAGGGCGAACGCACCTATGGCGACAAGCCCGCTGGCGGCTATCAGGGTACGCGTCCGTACGGAGACCGTCCGCAGGGCAGTGGCTATCAGGGTAAAAAGCCTTACGGCGACAGACCGCAGGGCGGTTACGAAAAGAAGCCTTACGGCGATAAGCCGCAGGGTGAGCGCACCTATGGCGACAAGCCGAAGGGCGTTTACCGCAAAGCGTACGACACCCGTCCGGAAGACGTCCGCGCAGCCGACCATAACGACACCTTCCCGGATGACAAGCGGGAAGAGGACGAACTGCCGTTCCTCATCCTTGGCCGCAACGCCGTTAAGGAAGCCATCAAGAGCGGGCGGAGCATCGACCGCATCGAAGTTCTGAGCGATCCGGACGGCTCGCTGCGCGAGATTATCGCGCTGGCCAAAGAGCGCGCGCTGGTGATTCGGGATACGGACAAGCGCCACCTCGACGAAATCTGCATGCCGTTCGGCCATGGCGACAAGCCCGGCAACCATCAGGGCATCGTTGCCTACGCTGCGGGCGTGGAATACTGCACCGTTGCGGAAATCCTCGCCGTTGCCAGAGAGCGCGGCGAAGACCCGTTTGTCATCGTGCTCGACGGCATCCTCGACCCGCATAACCTCGGCTCCAGCATCCGCAGCGCGGAGTGCGTTGGCGCGCACGGCGTCATCATTGGCAAGCGCAGGAGCGCTTCCGTCACCTCCGCAACCGTCAAGGCGAGCGCGGGCGCAACGGAGCACATCAAGATTGCGCGTGTGGTCAACATCGGCGCCGCCATCGACGAACTCAAGCGCGCAAAGCTCTGGATTGCGGGTGCGGACATGAAGGGCAACCCCATGGAAAAGCAGGGTCTCAACGGCCCGCTCGCGCTGGTGATCGGCGGCGAAGGCGAAGGCCTGAGCAAGCTCGTTTCGGAAAAGTGCGACTTCCTTGTTGCCATT
>JBDKTD010000044.1:0-6813 GCA_039680365.1 Clostridiaceae bacterium | reverse complement strand
ATCCTCCTGTTCTTCTGCAACCTGTTCATCGGCAAACAAAAAAGGCGCACAGCAATCGAGCGCTCACTGGGAATGGACAAGCGCGCCTGCACCATCTCGCTCGTGTCCGGCGTGCTTGCAATCGTGTTGCTCGGCAGTTTGCTCGGCAGCGCAGCGGGGTACGCCCTCTCCGGCGCGGTCATGAGCCTACTCTCCGCCCTGTCCAAGTCGGTTTCTTTCAGCACGGAATTCAGCAACTGGGCGCAGGCCGCCTCCGATGTTGAGCAAACGAGGCTTGTTACCGGCACTGTCAGCCCGCTCGTTCCCTTGGTCTGTTTTGCTGGCGTGGCGCTCCTTGCGCTCGTAATATCGCTTGTGCAAATCCACGGCAACCTGCGAAGCGAGCCGCTGAAACTTCTCAGTTCGCCAAAAACGTAATCGATGCTCAAGTTTTAGAGTAACCGCCGCGCGTGCTTCCTAAAATGCGGCGCATAGAGGCTGAATGGATTCTCTGCGATATAAGTGTGATCTGTAAAGCGTTAAAACAAAAGCGAGATTTGAGCCGCGATCATGCGGTTGGTTTCCCAGAATTTACGCAATCATTCACCATAAGGCCGGAAGGTCAGCGCTCTGACCCGGTGAATGATTGCTGCGCTGTGTCGCCGTAAAACCTGTATCCGTTGCGGCCATGTTCTTTGACGTAATACATCGCTTCGTCCGATTTTCGAATCAGCTCTTCAATCTCCAAATCGTCGTTCGGGTATACGGCGATTCCAACGCTTGCCGAAATGGTCATCGAGTTCCCTTCGAAAATGATCGGTTCCGCAACGCTTTCAATCATTTTCGTTACGACGCAAGCAACGTCTTGCTTATGAAGAATCCCGTTTAACAGGATTAAAAACTCATCCCCGCCAAATCTGGAAACCGTGTCCCCTTTGCGGAGCAGCTTTTGGAGCCGGCCGCCTACGGAGACCAACGCAAAATCACCGGCCGCATGCCCCCATTGATCATTAATCGATTTCAACCGATCAACATCGAGAGACACAACCGAAACAATCGTTTTCTCCCGTCTCGCGTGCGCAAAGGCGACGGCAGCGCGGTCATAGAACAGCTGCCTGTTCGGCAGTCCGGTCAGCGTATCGTGCAGCGCCATAATTTCGAGCTTCTTTCGAATCTGGTTCATCTCCGAAATATCATTGACGCTGGTTAGAATGCACGCTTCTCCGAGCATTGCAATTGTTGTTGCCGATATCAGGCAGGTTATAAAAACGCCGCCCTTTACCCGGAACCGCGCTTCTTTTTCGCGCACATCTCCAATCATCAAATCGCGGACAAACTCTCTTCTGTCCTCGGGGTCAATCCACAGCCCGACTTCCAGCGTCGTTCTTCCAATAACCTCTTCCGGTTGATAGCCCGTCATGCGGACAAAGCCATCGTTTACTTCAAAAATCTTTCCGTCCTGCGTTTTTGTAAGCAGCAGCGCATATGGCGAGGAGTTGAACGCCTTGTTATACTTGTCTTTTTCGGTGTTCACTTCATTCAGCACGCGTTGGCTGACCATCATGATCAGCCCCGCGGTAATCATGATATTCAGCGTGCTGTAAACAAGCATCGCAACCGAGTTTACGATTCCGGAAGCGAAGAAGTCGTTGCTCGGCTGCGGCAAAAGAACAAGCGCAATGATTCTGCCGGTGCTGAAAATGCAATAAGCAAGCAGTATGCTCGCGGTAAATCGAGCAACTCGGCGGGACTCCTTCTTAAGTTCTCGGAGCAGGAAGTAACTGCTCTGCCCGTTGAAAAAAATAATACTGCTGGAGAGAAGTACATTTCTCACCAGCAAGTTATCCTGAAACGCAGTGTAGGTAACGATCATGGCCATGTAGGCGGCAAATATGATGTAATTAAAAATCCGTTTTCTATATTGATCGAAGAACAGTTCCAAACCAATCAGCAGACAAATCAAACCAGACACCGAAAAGAAATTCGTTAGGACAATCGACACAAGATCGGGCAGAGCGCCGCGCAGCAGCAGGAAGAGTGAGCCCAGCGTCTGGAAACACATATCCGCAAACAGAAGCGTCAATCCTCGATAGTGTTTGCGATACATGCGCCAAATAATAAACAAAAGTCCGTTGTTCATTGCGTTCGCAATAAAATAGAAAAGGGTTATTGTTCTGATATCAATATCCATACGAAACCCTTCCTGCTCAACGATATTTATTTCTTGTAATTATAACTATACTTCTTTCTATATATGCTTTCAATGTGATTTTCAGTGCTAAAAAGCGATGGCAAAAAAGCGCAGCATTGGCTTCCTCGCTGGCGAATTCGGCCCGTTCGGCAGGCATGGTCTGCCGGACTCGGCTTTGCAGGGATACGTCGGCATGGCAATACAAGGTATGAATGAAGACGGCGTCGGCTGCGCCTCTGGAGCGCTTCACGGCAAAGGGCGGCCGGTCTGTTAAGCGCGGGAAAACGACCCGGAAAACGCTTACGCGTAAATTGCAGATTCTCCGTACTATCTCAGTATCGATATGAGAGTTTTTCAGCAGTTTTATAAGCGCGAACGAACTTAGTGGGCAGTCTCAAACACAAAACGTCCAAAAAACGGTAAGCAATGCGCATGTCCGGAGTATCGCCATTGCCTATAGTCTTTTGCTTTCTTCGGCTCGCAATCGCTGAACATTCAGCATGTTTCCTGCCAATTGTGTGATCATTTTCGACAGCAAGCAGTCCAGAATTGCTTAATCGAAAGTCTCTCTTACCCTTTCTTATGTGCATTCGGGCGATAAAACGCATTCTGTAAACACCCTGGCTACGGCCGGATCGAACTGGGTTCCGGCGTTTTGCAGGATTTCGTTTTTCGCATCTTCCAACGAAATGGCCTTTTTATAGGGACGATCCTCCGTCATTGCGTCAAAAGCGTCAATCACGGAGATCAGGCGCGAAATATAGGGAATCTCCTCCCCTGTCAGCCCCTGCGGGTAGCCCTTGCCATCCCAGCGTTCATGGTGGCAGAGAATATAACCGGCTATATTCTGCAGTTCCGGTATGGTCAGCGCGATACGGTACCCAACCTCGGGATGTTTCCTGATTTCCGTCCACTCCAGCTCATCCAGCGCGCCTGGCTTGGACAGAATATGATTGCTGATGCCGATTTTTCCAACGTCGTGCAGCGTCGCCATCAGCTCAAGCGCGTCCATGTCCGCTTCGCTCAAACCAATCTTCTCCCCCATCCGTTTTGCAAGAACCGTCATGCGTTCCGCGTGTTCCATCGTCTCGTTGCTCTTGGAAAACAGCAGTTCCTTAATCGTTGTGAGCAGCGTGCCGCGAATGCTCTGATGGTCGAGGAGCTTTCTTCGGTACATTTGTTCCTCGGCGGTTTTCAGCGTCTCCGTCATGGATTGCCCGGCATGCGTTTTCGTGGAGTACCCCAGCGATATGCTCAAAAACACGCTGCCCTCTTTATTCCTGTTTTTCTGCTCTTCCAGCTTTCTGTAGATTCGATTTACAATCTCTTTCAGCTCTTCCTCGTCGATTCCCGGCAGCAAAACGGAAAACTCGTCGCCGCCGATGCGGGCTACAATTCCGTTTGCGCAGCAGCTCTTCAGCAGTTCCGCCGTTTGAATGATGAGCCGGTCGCCCTCGTTATGCCCAAACAGATCGTTCGTCAGTTTCAGCGCGTTGATATCGCCCATGATGACGGAATACGGCAGTTCCTGAATCGTATCCTGACGGTACAGCTCGGTGTCAAAGTACATTCTGCTGTAAAGCCCGGTCATGATATCGTGTACGCTCAAGTACTCGATTCGCTCTTCCTTCTTCTTTCTGTCGGTAATATCCCGGCTGATTCCGATCAGCCCGGCGATATGCCCCTCGGCGTCGAGATACCGGGTTTTCAGCGTTTCCGTTATAATCTCGTCCCCGTTCGGGTATGTTACCGCTTCTTCCGTGCGCACATGCTCCCTGCCGTCGAAGACCTTTCTATCCGCATCCATAAAAAACCGTGCCGTTCGTTCATCGTAAACCTCGCGATCCCTTTTCCCCACCAACTCCTCTCTTTTGATGCCGGACGCCGCTTCAAAGGCTTTGTTGCAGCCCAAATAGACGCCGCTTGTGTTCTTGTAGAAGATGTGGTCGGGGATGGCGTCCAGCAAGGTTGTAAGAAACGCGGCCATTTCCCTTTGTCTGCGCTCGCTTTCAACGAGGCTGTTCTCCCGCTCAACTTCATTTGTAATATCCTGAACAATGCAGATATACTCGCTTTTATCGGCATCCGCGTCCCGATGAAGAATAGCGGCAAACAGATGGATCCAAGTCAGTTCTTTGTTCTTACGGACATATCGTTTTATCAAATCGTACTTGTCAATTTCGCCGGACAGCATTCGTTGGCGAAGCGCCATCTCCTTTTTGAGATCTTCCGGATGCGTCAGGGATTGCCAGTCCGCGGTTCTGATTCCCGTTACCGGCAGGCCTACAATACTTGCATATTCGGAGTTCGCGTAAAATATCTGCTGCGGCGTTTCAACGGTAATTCCAACAGGCGCTTGTTCGCAGACCGCCTGAAAACGGATTTCGCTCTCGGTCAGCCTTCGTTCCATCTGCAGGCTTTCACTTTCATACGTGATGATCATGCACATAATGAAACTGCCAAGCGGATAGATGGCAAGCACAGGCAAACCAATGGATTTCAGCGTTTCCCCAATAATTTCTTTCGGCAGCAAGAACATGCACGCAAGCATGATGATGTGATTGATGAGCCCCAAAGCATAGTATTCTAATTTCGAGAGCTTCTCGGGTTTTTTTCGAAGAGTTCGCCAGAGAATGCCTATGGCAGCCGAAGTGACGCTGACGGCTATCCCCGCGTAAACCCCCGGTCCTCCGAGAAAAATTCGGTATACTACGACGATCAATGCGGCAATAGAAGTGGGTATTGCTCCATAGAAGAGCCCCGCAACGCTGAGCAGTATCGATCTTGTATCGAAAATGACGCTGTTGGGTAACTTAAACGAAATGGTCATGATTACGATGCCCGTCAGCCCGATAATGACTCCGCCAGCTAGTTTATACACCATTTTCTGACGCAGTATTTTTTGATAGAACAAGTTGAAAATAATGCTGATCGATAGAAGAAGCGATGTGTTGAGCAATAGATTCAGCGCGATTTGCATATCATCTTCACTCTCTTTCGCAATCAGGGTGCGGCAGGCGTTTCCTGCCGGAAGAGTTGCCTGTAAAAAAGCGGAAATTGCAATATATGTATTATACACTATGCAGCGTAAAACTTTGCTGAAATTCTAGCACAATTTCCCATTACTCCGTTGATTAGGCTTTAATTGTCCGGCGTCCATGCTTTTTTAAATCCGCGCCTGTAAAAGCGTTTTGCTGCTCACAATCTACCGGGTTTGCAAACGATTTAAAAGCGCACTAAAAAAAGCCCCTGTCGGGGCATTGTTCTATCGAGAAAAGTTGAAAACGGCGTACTTGCTTCGGGCCGACTAAATCACGAACTTGTAGCCAAACCCCCATACGGTAACGATATACGTGTCGTACGGGCGGATATTGTCCCTGAGCGTTCGGATATGCGTGTCGATGGTGCGATCCGAACCGGTAAAGCAGTACCCCCATACCTCGTTGAGCAGCGCTTCTCTTGAATACGCTTTATTCGGATTCTGGGAGAGGAAGAACAGGAGGTCGTATTCTTTGGGCGTGAGCTGAACCGGGCGGTCGTCCACCGTCACCTCGCGGGAAACCGTGTTGATAAACAGCCCGCTGAACGCAATTTTCTCCGGCGCGCTCTTAACCTGGCTTCCGGATCGGTATAAAAAAACTTTGACGCGCGCAAGCAGTTCCTTGGGGTAGAACGGCTTGACAATATAGTCGTCCACGCCCAGTTCAAACGCGCAGAGCTTCTCCTGCTCGCCGTTTTTTTCGCTCGTCATCAAAATCGGGACGTCGGAGCTCTTTCGAATCTGTCTGCAGACGTTCCTTCCGTCGAGTTCCGGCAAGTCCGCTTCGATTATGATAGTGTTGTAATCGTTGCGCCGAAAAAACTTGAGCGCGGCAATGCCGTCGGCCGCCTCGTCAAAGGCGTATCCCGCGGCGCTGGCACACCGTTTGATTTCTCCGCGAACGGAGCTGCTGGGGTCCACAATCAGAAGCCGGATTTCACCCATGGAATGCACCTCCGTGGCCGGTACGAGAAAGGGACGGCTTCGTCTCTGGAAAGGCTTGCGCTCAGAGCCGAAAACAGCGGGTAAACAGCGGAAATCTGGTTCGAATTAAGAGAGGCTTGCGCGCCGCGGCGCGTTTTTATCGAAGTGGCGGCACAACGGTCGATTGATCTGCGCCAATTGCGAAACCCTGCATTTCTTTGATTTTATAACGATTCCATCCAGGTTACAATACATTCCGGCAGGAATCGCCGGTATGCCTGCCTTTTTACACAAAGCGAGGGGGCCGCGAGCACGCGGCCCCCGTTGGTTAACTTTGTCCGGTATGCTAAGCCGGTTACTTTTCGCGGCTGGCGTAGTCGGCAATCACATTCTTAAAGAAGCCGACCGTCTCCGTCACGTCCGCAAGCTCCGCTTTCAGGCGCGAGTTCTCCGCCTCCAGCGCCAGCACCCGCACGGACTCAAGATCCTCGCGCGCGTGTTTGCTCTCCTGCGCCGCCGCCTGCGCCGCGCGAATCTCCTGCGCGGCAACGTCCCGTTTCTTCTGTGTGGGTCGGGTTCCCAAATCGAACCGCTCGCCGGTAAACTCGTTGAACTTGCCGCGACGCACATAGTGGGTGTGCAGCAGTTCGTGCGACTTATGCCCGTTCGGGTGTTCGAG
>JBDKTD010000176.1:0-3361 GCA_039680365.1 Clostridiaceae bacterium | reverse complement strand
CAATGACGCGCTCTACCTACTGAGCTACACCAGCGCTCGCAACGACCATTATAGCGAAGCCGGACGGTCATTGCAAGAATTTTTTATCAGTTTATTCTGTCATTCTTCCACGCGGATCATGCTCTCAATTTCTTCCACGCACGCGAGCGCTTCAATCTGCTTGAGCGCCTCGCGGACGCTGTACTCGCTCGCCATATGCGTAATAAACGTAATGCGCGAGCTCGTGCCTTCCGTCTCCCCCAGCTGGATGACGCTCTTGAGCGACACCCCGTGCTCGGCGAACGACCCCGCGATGGCGGCCATCGTGCCGGGCTGATCGGCCACGCGCAGGCGCACGCTGTAGATGCACGAAAAGTCCTTGACCAGCTCGATTTCGCTGCTCATGCTCTCGTCGTTCTGGAAGGTCATGTACTGGTGCCGATTCTCGGCATGGCAGGCGTATACGATATCGCTCACCACCGCGCTGGCGGTCGGCATACAGCCCGCTCCGCGCCCGTAGAGCATGATATCGTCCACCGCGTGACCGGTGAGGAAGATTGCGTTGAACACGCCGCGTACGCTCGCCAGCGGGTGCGTGGCGGGCAGCATGGTGGGATGCACGCGCACCTCGATGCGGTTGCCGTTCTTTTTGCCGATGGCGAGCAGCTTGATCTTGTAGCCAAGCAGCTGCGCGGTCTCGAAGTCGGCTTTCGTAAGCTTTGTAATCCCCTCGCGGTAGATCACTTCGATGGGCATATGCGCGTGGAACGCCATCGAAGAAAGAATCGAGAGCTTGTACATCGCGTCAAAGCCCTCCACGTCCGCCGTGGGGTTCGCCTCCGCGTATCCGAGCTTCTGAGCGTCTGCCAGCGCGTCCTCAAAGCTCTGCCCCGCCTCGGTCATCTGAGTGAGGATATAGTTGGTCGTGCCGTTGATAATGCCCATCACGCGCGTGATGTTGTTGGCCTGCATAGAGTCGAGAATCGTTCTAAGAATCGGAATGCCGCCGCCGACCGTCGCTTCGAGATACAGCCCCGCGCCGGTGGACTTTGCCGCCTGCTCAAACGCGGGCCAGTGCTTGCTCATGACTTCCTTATTTGAAGTGACGACCGTCTTTCCGGCCTTGAGCGCCTTGAGGATAAACGAGCGCGCGGGCTCGATGCCGCCCATGCACTCGACGACGATATCGATGGACGGATCGTTTACGATCTCGTCAAACGAAGTTGTAAAGACATCCCGCGGGGCGAGCGCGAGGTTCGGCTCGTGCTCAAAGTCCTTTACGAGGATCTTCTTGACCGAAATCTCGATGCCCTCGCGGTGCGTAATCTGGTTGCCGTTTTCCGTCAGCACACGGTAAACGCCGCTGCCGACCGTTCCAAAGCCCAACAGGGCTGCCTGGTAGTGTTTCACGTTTCCTCCTGTATGTTACCCTCTACTCCGAAAGCGCCGCACGCTCCGGAATGATAAATCGTTCTATTCCGAAAGCGCCGCGCCAATCGCCGTTGCGAACGCCGCGTGCTCCGGAATGATAAATTTAACTTTGTGCAGCGCCGCCACCTCGTCGAGACTGCGCTTGGCGATCGGCCAGTCGGATATGGTGCCAACGAGCACGATCGTTCTGGTAAAATGCCGCTTGATGGCCAGCGATGCCATTACGCCGACGGCCTGGAAAATCAGGTTGCACAAGCCCGCCGCGAGATCCTCCGGACGGGAATTGGCGCCCAACTTGCTCATGTTGGCGACGGTCGTGTTAGGCTTGAGGTTCGAAATCGTCCCCTCGCAAACGTCCATGAGCTGCAAATCGATGTCATGCAGGTCGCCGAGCGCCGCAAGGCGCTGGAGCTCTTCCATGTCGTCCGTTCCGCAGATCTTTCCGCTCAGCCCCATCAGAGGTCCGCCGCCGAGCCCGGTGCCGCCGACGTGCCACGTTCGAAAGGGCGTGACGCGGGTAAACGAAGTGCCCGTGCCGACGCTGACGACGAGACAGTTGTGCTTTTTGGAAAGATTCAGCGCGCCCCGCGAGACGGAGGAGAATTCGTCCTTCCGCTTGGTCGGGATGCCGTGGATATTGCCCTTGACAAACGACGAGCCGACGCCCGTGATGGCGATGCGCTTGACGCCCGAATAACCAAACGATTCCAGTGCGTCCTCAAACGCCTGCTCGTCGGGCTTGCGGTATTCCTTGATGCACTTGCCGTTCTTGACGAGCGCGAACTTGGTTGTCGAAGCGCCAATGTCGATACCCAGCACCAGCTCGCGCGGTTTGACCGCCGCCACGACCGCAGGCACGATGATAATCGCCGCGATCAGCTCGATGACGCCGTTGACGCCGATCAGAGTTGCGTATATGGTGCCCAGCAGCGGCGCGCCGGTGAGCAGCGTGGAAAACAGCTTAAGCGCCGAGAGCACCAGAACGGTGTTGGTCAGCGTCGCCGCCGCCGCCGAAATACTCGCAACAAGCCCCGTCCTGAGCTTGAGCTTCTTCAGTCCACCCGCAACGAGACCCGCAACCATGCCAACCAGCACGCGCGGAACAAGCGAGATCATCGGGTTAAGAAACGGCGCCCAGAGCGGGTTAGTCAGCGCGCGCAGAATGCAGGTAACGCCCCATACAAAGCCCAGCACCGCGCCGTACTGCCAGCCCAGCAGCACCGCGCCCACCGCGACCACGATATGCAGCGTCGTAATCTCAATGAGGCCGTAGTAGATGTACCCGGTGTACGGCACGAAGGTCATCACGATGATGAGCGCGCACAGGATGCCAGCCCGCACTAAGTTTTTTGTGTCAGTTTTCCGTTTCATCGTAGTTTCCATCTCAACTGCCTCCTTCTTGTTGCTATTAAGTTTCAACATTATATATCATTTCGCCCCCTTCCGCAATGGAAACAACCATCCCAAATCAGGTTTATTTATAAAATGAGAAGCGAGGATACGCTCCCATTTTACTCCGTTTTTTCACTTCGCGGCAGGAATGCTTAAGAATCAAAGCCATATCAAAAACAGATCGATTTTCTTGTTTGAAAGCGTCAGTTTTCCGTTGACATTAAAATTGTCATACGCTATACTTATTTTTGCATTTGTGATGTGCGGGGGAGCATAGCTCAGCTGGGAGAGCACTTGCCTTACAAGCAAGGGGTCACAGGTTCGAGCCCTGTTGTTCCCACCATTTCAATGGCCCGGTAGTACAGTTGGTTAGTACGCCAGCCTGTCACGCTGGAGGTCAGGGGTTCGAGCCCCCTCCGGGTCGCCATTCTTTTGCCTCGGTAGCTCAGTTGGTAGAGCAAGGGACTGAAAATCCCTGTGTCGGTGGTTCGACTCCACTCTGAGGCACCAGTTCCCTGCGGGAGTAGCTCATTTGGTAGAGCGCAGCCTTGCCAAGGCT
>JBDKTD010000156.1:0-37410 GCA_039680365.1 Clostridiaceae bacterium | reverse complement strand
CCATCAATTCGTCGATCTCCTGCGGCGTTAAAACGGCCGTCGGCTCGTCGAAGATCAGGATGTCGTTGTCGCGGTAGAGCATTTTTAATATTTCAACGCGCTGCTGCATGCCAACCGAGATGTCTTCAATCAGGGCGTCCGGGTCGATCTTTAGCCCGTAACGTTCGCTGAGTGCGACAACCTTTTTGCGCGCTTCTTTCTTTTCTATAAAACCGAACTTGCTCGGCTCGACGCCGAGAATGATATTGTCCAGGACGGTAAAAATTTCAACCAGCTTGAAGTGCTGATGCACCATGCCGATGTTGAGCGCATTGGCGTCGTTCGGGTCTTTAATTCGAACGATCTGACCGTCCTTTTTGATGACGCCCGATTCGGGTTGGTATAAACCAAACAGCACGCTCATCAATGTTGATTTACCCGCGCCGTTTTCACCGAGCAAAGCGTGAATCTCGCCGCGTTTGAGGCGAAGCGTGATATCGTCGTTCGCACGGATCCCTGGGAAATCCTTGGTAATATTCAGCATTTCGATGACGAAATCATCCATAGAGCCTATTCCTCCCAAACGATCTGAACAGAATTGGAGATGGAGCTACGATGTGACAACGGGGCCGAGCAAAGAACCCGGCCCCGTTTTCGTGGTGATGAAGCTACTAGCTCAGGTACTCGACTGCGATTTCAACAGTGGGAGCGACCGTGATGTCGTTGGAGATGACGAGCGTGCCATCCAGAATCTTGGCAAACTGAGCTTCGTACTGTTCGACCGTGAAGGTGGTGAAGAGCCAGCCATCGGTCGGGAGGCCAACAGCCTTCGTGGCTGCGCCGAGGAGGGTGTACTGACCGGCCAGATCCGCGGGCCAAGTTCCGCCGTTTGCATAGAGCTTGGTCAGATAATCGGCGGTGGTGTTATTGAGATCCTTGAGAGCGGAGGTGATGATGCGATCGGAGATGTAGCCCTGGTCAACGTCAACACCGACGACCCAGCCCTTGGGGTTGGCTTCGTCCGCAGCCGCAACAACAGAAGCGAACAGGCCGCCGCCGCAGGCGAACACGACTTCGGTGCCATCGGAATACCAGCCGTCCATCTTGATCTTGATTTCATCGCTGGGGGCAAACGAGTTGGCATACCAGAACTTCACGGAGACGTCCGCGGCCTTGCCAAGTTCGACAGCGGCAGCGTTGGCGCCCTGTACGAAACCGTAGCCATAGCGGACAACGGCCGGAACAGCCATGCCGCCGCAGAAGCCGAGCTTCGTATAGCCTTCCATGACAACCGCGTAGCCAGCCAGGAAACCGGCAACCTCTTCCTGATAGGAGCAGATCGTGGTGTTGGCGGTCGGGGTCATGTCGCCGGTGGTCAGGTCGATGCCGAGGAACATGACGTCGGGATAGAGCGCCTGAGCTTCGGTGATGGAGGGCCCGAACATGTAGCCGGGGCAAACGATGACTTTCGCGCCCTTTTCTACTGCGGTCTTCATGGCTTCAACGCGGGCAGCGTCGGAGTCTTCGGTCGGACGGTAATAGTTGTAGGTCTTACCGTTCGCTTCCGCATACATTTTAACGCCTTCCCAGGTGCTCTGGTTGAAGGACTGGTCGTCGATGTTGCCGACGTCCGTAACCAGCGCGATTTCATAGGTGCCTTCCGCAGCGGGTTCTTCGGTTGCTTCGACTGCAGGGGCTTCCGTCGCTTCGACCGCTTCCGTCGCTTCGGCGGCGGGTTCGGTCGTCGTTTGGCAAGCTGCAAACGAAAGAACCATGGCCAGCGCCAAGAGGATAGCTAAGACTTTTTTCATGTGTTTTCCTCCTCGTGTATTTGCGTTTTTTACGACGCATAGTCTGCTAAGAGTATACCACATCTCCAAAAGTGATACAATGAAATACGGTCAGTCAAAAAGAATATTTTTTTGGACTCATGGTATATAATATATAGAAAATTCGGCTTTTTTCGGGAGCTTTTTTGAAATTTGAAAAAATAAACTGTGATTTTTTAATGGGTGACGCTCATAAATTTTTATGAATAAACGGATCAATGCAGCAGTAACGGAAAAAATGCGCAGCGCAAATGTTTGCGTCGGCTCAACCGTAAAAGCAGCCGCGCCCGAAAAGCTTGCGTTGGAATCAGACGCTGCTTGCCGACCGCGCTGCGCCTGAAATAGAACAGAAGAATGGCGTTTATTTTCCACCAAAAGCACATGCAAAAAAGGTTGACTTCACCCATGCCCTCGCGTATAATGTCATCTAGCGTCTTCTAGAGAGAAGATCTTGAAGGAAGAGTCGTATAAGAGGGGAGGGGAGAAAAATGGAAATTCGCGTAGGTGAAAACGAGTCCCTGGAGAGCGCTCTGAAACGATTCAAACGCAAATGCGCGCGCAGCGGCGTCCTGGCAGAGGTCCGTCGTCGCGAGCACTATGAAAAGCCCAGTGTGAAGCGTAAGAAGAAGGCCGAGGCTGCTCGGAAACGCAAATATTAATCGTTACTATAATGATTGCAAGGACGAACCGCAAAACGGTTCGTCCTTTGTATATATCGCCACTTGCCGTGAATGTCTCAATATCGTGCCGCGCGGAGCCGGAAAATGAGAATCTTGTGGAATTCGTACTATATATATGGTAGTATAGTACAAACGACAGCACCATATAAGGAGCGTCTCATTATGAAATGCAGATATTGCGCCAGCATCGAAAGCAAGGTTATCGATTCGCGGCCAACCGAGGATGGCAGCGCCATCCGCCGCAGGCGCGAATGCATCAACTGCGGGAAACGCTTTACCACGTACGAAAAAATAGAAGATATCCCGGTCATGGTGGTCAAACGCGACGGCCGGCGCGAGCCGTTCGATTCCGAAAAGATTCGCAACGGCATCCGCAAGGCCTGCGAGAAGCGCCCCATTGCGGCGGACGTGCAGGACAAAGTGGTTGAGGATGTTACAAGGGAAGTGTTCAACACCCTCGCTTCCGAAGTGACCACGCGGGACATCGGCGAAATCGTCATGCGCAAGCTCAAGGACGTGGACGAAGTCGCCTACGTGCGCTTCGCCTCCGTTTACCGCGAGTTTAAGGACACGCAGACGTTTATGAAAGAATTACAGCGCTTGCTGGACGAAAAGTAAGCCGGACGTAAGAATAACAAAAAGTATTACA
This sequence comes from Clostridiaceae bacterium, assembly GCA_039680365.1. Lineage (GTDB taxonomy): Bacteria > Bacillota > Clostridia > Christensenellales > CAG-138 > UBA7703. The sequence continues at coordinate 34,273 of JBDKTD010000156.1, read as the reverse complement.
GCACTTGCTGGACGAAAAGAATAGAGATATAAGGAAAGCGGCATAAGCCGCGGGGAAGATGGCACAGAAACTGGAATTCGAATCGTTTTATCAAACGGCGGTGCGGGGGGCAAACCTTCGCTTCGCGGGAGAAATCGGCAGCTATACAAGCACCGCGCTCGGCGCTCTGGAAGGGTTCGACCACGGCTTTTCGGCTCGAACCGGCGGCGTGAGCAAGGGCTTTTTTTCGTCTCTTAACTTAAGTTTCACGCGTCCGGAAGAGCCGGAAAACGTCATGGAAAACTACCGCCTGTTCTGCCGCGCGATGGGCATCCCCTTCGAGCGGATGGTGATGGATAACTACGCCCATGAAACGGCGGTGCTCTGCGTCTCTTCCGAGGACGCGGGGCGCGGATACCTTCGCGAGCCGCTTCCGAGCTGCGACGGGCTCGTGACCAACGACCCCACCATTACGCTGATTACCGGGCATGCGGACTGCATGGCGTTTTACTGCGTCGATCCGGCAAAGAAGGCGATCGGTCTTGCGCACGCAGGCTGGCGCGGCGCACTGGGCAGAATTGGCGCCAACGTCATCCGGCAGATGACGGAGCATTTCGGCACCGACCCCGCGGATGTGTTTGTCTCCGTAGGGCCTTCCATCTGCCCAACCTGCTTTGAGGTGGGCAAAAACGTTGCGGAATCGTTTGAACGCGAGTTTGGCGATATCCCCTGCTTGGTTTCGCGTGCGGGCGAAAAGGCGCATGTCGATCTCTGGATGGTCGCGGCTAAACAGTTCTGCGACGCGGGCGTTCAGGCAGATCATTTTTCACTGTTTGACGTATGCACCATGGAAACGCCGCTCCTATATTCCCACCGGCGCGACAGGGGCGATACCGGCGGTATGGCGGCGTACCTGAGAATTCTGGAGTAACCGGGTACGGGCGGTTTGCGTTTCTACGGGCGAACCCGACGCGCGCATTTCACTTGATTGACAAGCACCGCGCCCCCAGAGTATAATTCACTCGTTTCCGGCTGTTGTTTCGGCCGGTGAAATGGATAACACCAAAGCAAGGGAGACTCGTTCTCATGAAGAAAAAGATCATTTCGATCCTTCTTGTCTGCGCGCTGCTGCTCACCATGGGCTTTGCGGGCTGCGCAAAGCAGGAGACGCTCGCGGCAAAGGTTGGCGACCGCGAAATCACGCTGACCCAGCTCCAAAACTCCTATACCAACAGCTCCGCCTACGCTTCCTATTCCGGCTACTCGCTGGATACGGAAGAAGGCATTGCAAAGTATGTGGACTACCTGCTCGACAACCTGATTGCCAGCAACATGAAGATCTATCAGGCGAAGCTCTCGGGCATCACGCTGACGGACGAGGAAATTGCAGCGGCAAAGGAATCCGCGCAGAAGAATTATGACGATACATGGCAGTCCTTTGTCGATCAGGCGACCAAGGCGGGTTCGTCCAACGTGAACGCGTACGCAAAGACGCTCTTTACCAACGCGCTGATCAAAAACGGAACGACGGTTAACAAGCTGAAAGCTTCCATGCTTGAGGATGCGAAGAACGGCGCGCTTGTGGACAAGCACAAGACGGCTCTGCTCGAAGGCGTCGCGCTCACGGACGAAGAGCTGCAGCAGAAGTATACCGACGAGCTCACCGCACAGAAAACGCTCTTCGACTCCGACCCGACGCAGTACTTCACCTACGAGTCGTATTCTTCCTACGGCTATTACGCGCCGCCGCTCTACGTGCCGGATGGATTCTTCCGCGTGCGCCAGATCCTGGTTGCGGACGAAGCGACCGCGCTCTTAATCAAAGAGAAGCTTGACGCCGGTGAAGATTTTGAAACACTGCTCAAGCAGTACAATACCGACCCGGGCATGAGCAACGAAGCGTATGCCGCAGGCTACCTCGTTGGCAAGGGCGCGAACTTTGTGGAGTCCTTCCTCAACGCTTCTCTTGCGCTGGAAAAGGACGGGGACGTTTCCGCACCCGTGCAGTCCGACTACGGCTGGCATATCATCAAGCGCGTTTCCACGGAAGCCGCGCACGAGATTCCTTACGAGGACGTTAAGGAAGCCGCGAACACATATTTCCAGTTGGCCTATCAGTCCCAGTATTATCAGAATATTCTGGACGGCTGGGTTGCGGACGAGACGCTGGTGATCCGGTATCCGGATAACTACGCGTCGGTCGGCCGCTGAAACGGGAGGGCATGAGCAATGAGCAAAGGCGTTAGAATCCTCTGCCTGGTGATTGCGGCGATGATGCTGCTCGGCACGGTCATTTCGATCTTTGTCTCCGTGCTGTAAAAAACTCCCTGCGCATTGATTGGCGGGGCCGGTTCATCCGGCCTCGCTTTTTTCGGTTTTGCATTTTCAGCGTTCAAAAACTGCCGATCCGTCGGCAAAAGACGTTTCTTTTCCGCTGAACAAGGCCGTCCGGCGGCTGTTCGCTCGAAAAGACGAAAAGTTTGCGTGCATTTCAGCGCGCAATTATTGCATTCGTGCAGGAAATCCTGCGTTTTAATACTTTGCATAACGAATACGCCTTAACCGTCATTTCAGCGTGTTTTCGGGCGTTTTTTCTATAATAGATGAACAAGAGAACAATTTGATCTGCATAATCCGGAGTGGACACGCCTTGTTTGCGATTTTTCTTGCATACATTAGGCTCGAAAGGTATAATATTATTTTGTTAGAATGATGAAGGAGGAAGACAAAGTGTCTCATAAGTACGTTTATCTTTTCAAGGAAGGCAGCGCCGAAATGCGCGCGCTTCTGGGCGGCAAAGGCGCGAACCTCGCCGAGATGTCCAACCTTGGTCTGCCGGTTCCGTACGGCTTTACCGTATCCACGGAAGCCTGCACGCGCTATTACGCGGATGGCAAGACGATTGCGCAGGAAATCGTCGACCAGATCGAAGCCGCGCTGGCAATTGCTGAAAAAGAAGCCGGCAAAAAGTTCGGCGATCCGTCCAATCCTTTTCTTGTTTCCGTTCGCAGCGGTGCGCGCGCTTCCATGCCGGGCATGATGGACACCATCCTCAACCTCGGCCTGAACGACGAAACGGTTGTTGGTCTTGCCAAGCTCACGAGCAATGAGCGCTTCGCGTTCGACAGCTACCGCCGCTTTATCCAGATGTTCTCGGACGTCGTGATGGAAGTGAAGAAGTCGAAGTTCGACGAGATCTTCGACGACGTTAAGCACAAAAACGGCTGCACACTGGATACCGAACTCACCGCCGAAAATCTCAAAGAAATCGTTGTTCGTTATAAAAAACTCTATCTTGCAGAAAAAGGCACGGAGTTCCCGCAGGATCCGCGCGTACAGCTCATGGAAGCCGTCAAGGCGGTGTTTCGCAGCTGGGATAACGAACGCGCTATCATATACCGCCGCATGAACGATATCCCCTCGGACTGGGGCACCGCCGTCAATGTGCAGAGCATGGTGTTCGGCAATATGGGCAACGACTGCGGCACGGGTGTTGCCTTTACCCGCAATCCTTCCACCGGCGAAAAGAAGCTCTACGGCGAGTTCCTCATGAACGCGCAGGGCGAGGACGTCGTTGCCGGCATTCGCACGCCGAGTCCCATCGACGAGCTCAAGAATACTCAGCCGGAAGTCTACCAGCAGTTCGTCACCATTGCCGAAACACTGGAACGCCACTACCGCGACATGCAGGATATGGAATTCACCATTGAACGCGGCCGCCTCTTCATGCTCCAGACCAGAAACGGCAAGCGCACCGCCGCCGCCGCGCTGCAGATTGCCGTCGACCTCGTCAGCGAAGGCATGCTCACAAAAGAACAAGCGCTCGCCAAGATCGACCCCAAGTCGCTCGACGCGTTGCTGCATCCCACCTTTGAACCCAAAGCGCTCAAAAACGCAAAACCGATCGCATCCGGCCTGCCCGCCTCTCCGGGCGCGGCCTGCGGACGCATTTACTTTACCGCCCTCGACGCCACCGAAGCGGCCAAGCGCGGCGAGAAGGTCGTTCTCGTCCGTCTCGAGACCTCTCCGGAGGATATCGAAGGCATGTACGCTTCCCAGGGCATCCTGACCGCCCGCGGCGGCATGACCTCCCACGCGGCGGTCGTTGCGCGCGGCATGGGCACCTGCTGCGTAGCGGGCTGCTCGGAAGTGAGCATTTCCGAAAAGACGCATACCCTGACCGACAAGTCCGGCCGCGCGTTCCACGAAGGCGACTGGATGTCCCTTGACGGTTCCACCGGCAAGGTCTACGGCGAGGCGCTGCCGACCATTGAAGCGCAGGTTTCCGGAAACTTCCAGACCATCATGCAGTGGGCCGACGAAGTCCGCACCCTGAAGGTGCGCACCAACGCCGATACGCCGCACGATGCGGAAGTCGCCGTCAAGTTCGGCGCGGAAGGCATTGGCCTCTGCCGCACGGAGCATATGTTCTTCGACGAAGCGCGCATTCCCGCCATGCGCGAGATGATCGTCAGCAACGATGTGGACAGCCGCCGCCGTGCGTTGGCCAAACTGCTGCCGATGCAGCGCGGCGACTTTAAGGGCATCTACAAAGCCATGGGCGGACGCCCCGTGACCATCCGCTTCCTGGATCCGCCGCTCCACGAGTTCCTGCCCACCGAGGAAGCGGATATCCGCGCCCTCGCAAAGGAAATGAATCTGACCTACGATGCGCTCAAGCGTACGATTGAAAACCTCCACGAGTTCAACCCGATGCTGGGCCATCGCGGCTGCCGCCTTGCGGTCACCTATCCGGAGATTGCGGAAATGCAGACCCGCGCGGTCATCGAAGCGGCCATCGAAACCCGTCAGGAGTGCGGCATCGAAGTCGTGCCCGAGATCATGATTCCGCTGGTTGGCGAAGTCAAGGAACTCGAATACGTCAAAGCCGTTGTCGATCAGACCGCCAAGGAAGTCATGGCAGAGCGCGGAGTCGAGATTCCGTACATGGTCGGCACGATGATCGAAGTGCCCCGCGCGGCGCTCACAGCGGACAAGATTGCCGAGAGCGCGGAGTTCTTCAGCTTCGGCACCAACGACCTCAGCCAGATGACCTTCGGCTTCAGCCGTGACGACGCGGGCAAGTTCCTCGATGATTACTACAAGAAGAAGATCTTCGAGTCCGACCCGTTCGCGCGTCTCGATCAGGAAGGCGTCGGTAAGCTCGTCAAGATGGCCGTTGAACTGGGCCGCCAGACCCGCCCGCATATCAAGCTGGGTATCTGCGGTGAACACGGCGGCGACCCGTCGAGCATCGAGTTCTGCCATCGCGTTGGCTTGAACTACGTTTCCTGCTCGCCGTTCCGCGTACCGATCGCCCGCCTTGCCGCGGCACAGGCCAAGATCAACGAAAAGAAATAGGATCATAGACAATAAAAAGTTCGCCCCGCGAGGGGCGAACTTTTTATTGTGCTTAATCTTATTTATTCAACAGTAACAGAATCTGTTCTGCGGATGTTGAGGGCACCGTTTCATCGGAGTCAACGAACAGGTCGCGGGAGGCGGAATCGAACATGCCATGCTTTTTGACCAGCATCGCTTCCACCGGCGGCGGAAGCTTGCCGCCCATTCGAGAAGCAAAGCGGTTCTTGATCGTTTCCAGCCCGGCGGTGACGACGACGCGGAAGCACGCTTCCGGCAGCAGCGCGAGCTGATCCTGCTCGGAAATGACGTAAACTGCGTGGTCGCTTTTGCTTGCGGCGCGTTCACGAAGACGCGCGGTAAACGCCGCTTTCGCTTCCGACTCCGACTTGGCTAAACGAAGGTAGTCTTTTCCGCTGTAGACTTCTCCGCCGAGAGACTTTTGCAGTTCCGCGGCTATGGTGGATTTTCCGACGCAGCTTTCGCCGATGAGCGCAACGAGCATGATGGTAACTCCTTTTGTGTTTGTTTATCAGTTTGCGGGCGCGGGCGTTGCTTCTGGCGTATACGTCTCCGAATATTCAAACACTTTTCTTAGGCCGTCGTTGCCGTCGTGCGAAATGCGGATATTGTCCGTCAGCGTAAAGTGCATGCCGTCGCTGGTGGAAACGTAGTAGTGCCCCCACTGGAACCCTGCGCGGTAAAACGCCAGTTCGTAGATGATGTAGTTGATCACCGTGTCCGGAACGCTCTGATACGCCCAGAGCAGCGCGTCGCCGGAGTAGGTGTAGTCGTAGTACGAAACATTGTTTTCCTGCTTGGTTCCGTTGTAAACGAGTTTGTTTCGCACCTCGTCGTTGATGACGGAGATGTTTTCTTTCGTGTTGTCGTTGGCGTTCATGCCGCCGTTGATATCCGTCGCCGTGCCGAACGCGTGGTGGCTGATGTGCTGCTCGCTGGAGGTAAAGCGCGAGCAGTAGCTTCCGTTGTAGGTTTCAATCAGGTCGCGCAGCAGCACTATCCCGCTGTCCCCGTTTGTGCCGGAAACGCGGACATGCACGTTGTTAAGGTAGAACTTTGCCTGCTCGTAGTAGGGCAGCGCGTAGCGGTGGATGCGCCAGGGCTCGGTGTTCGGCACGCAGTCGAAGCTCACAATGTATTCGTTCTCCCAGTCGGGGTCGGCAACGGTATACCGCGCGTCCACCCACTGGTAGCGGTAGAGGAAAGCTTCCTTGTCCTCAAAGAAGCGCAGGGCGGTTTCGTAGCTGTTGTTGCTGAAATCGGATTTCTTAACCTGCTTCCACTGGTCGGAAAGCACGTAAAACTTTGTCTTATAGAGCTCAATTGTCTCGGTTTGCGCCGTGCTGCTTGCGGAGATGACGAGCGTATGGATGCCCGTATGCAGCGCAGAGAACTGAATCAACGAGTCGAGCGAAACGCCCTCCAGCGTCAGCGCGTCGTCCAGCGCATAGGAATACACGCCCTTATTCGGATCGAACGTGACTGTTTGGGTGTACGGGTAAAACAAATCCTCGCTGAACGCGCAGTCGATGGAGACCGTGACCGAGAGCAGCGGGTAGTTGGACTGCACCGTTCCGCGCAGTTTATAGGAATGCCCCAACTTGAGCCGGTCGGTAATCTGCGGCATGGGGTCGTCCGTGCTTTCGTCATAGGTCAGAACGGAGGCGGGCGGCGGAACGGGGGAAGGGGTAGGCACCGCCGTTGGCGCGGGGGTAATCGCCGCCGTGGGCGCGGGTGTGTTGAGAACGCGTTTTCGCAGCGGCAGGACAATGGCGAGAAACAGCGCGCAGAGCACGCATACGCTCCCCAGGCCAAGGATGGCCGCCGTGCGCATATCGGGTTTTCGTTTTCTCTTTTTCGTAAATTCCGTCATCGCGTTTGTTTGGCTCCAGAGCGTTCGCGGGTTCCTGCGGCATGAGGTGAAATGGCCGAAGTGCGGAACCGGACGAGCCGCAAAGAAAAATCTAACTCTATTTTAGCACAGAACCGCCGTGTTTTTTGAAAAGCGTAGGTAGAATATCTGTGAACGAATCACGCGTAAGCTCGAAAAAGGCTGTTTGGCGCTGCCGGGTGAGCCTGCTGTTTTGACACGGAAAGCGCTAAATGGTACAATAAATACCACAAAAAGCTTTTCAGCCGCGCGGTTCTGCGCGGTTTATACAGAAGGACGTTCGTTACAGAAAAAATATTATAAACATGTTAGCGAGGGATTTTTATGCCCGTACTGATGGCTGCGATTGTGCCGCACCCGCCGATTATACTGCCTGAAATTGGAAAAGGGCAGGAGTGGGAAATTCGCAGCACGACCGCAGCGTATAAAGAGATTGCCAAACGCGTCCGCGAAAAGAAACCCGAAACCATCGTCGTCCTTTCTCCGCACGCGACCAGTTACGCGGATTATTTTCATATTTCGCCCGGCACGAAAGCGCGCGGCGATTTTTCCCGCTTTGGCGCAAAGCAGGTGGAAGTCACCGCCTATTACGACGAGGAGTTCAGTAAAGCGCTGGAAGTTGCTGCAAAGCGCGCGGGGATTCCGGCGGGCACGCAGGGCGAGCGCGAAAAGACGCTCGACCACGGCACGATGATTCCGCTGACGTTTCTGGCCGAAAAGGAACTGCCCTGCGCGATCGTGCGCATCGGGCTTTCCGGCATGGACGCGGTGGCGCACTACCGGCTCGGCAAGTGCATCAAAAAAGTATCCGACGATCTTAACCGGGATATCGTGATTATCGCCAGCGGCGACCTTTCGCATAAACTGCTGGAAAGCGGCCCGTACGGCTATGCCGAAGAAGGCCCCATGTTCGATAAAGCCATTATAAAGGCCATGGCGGATGGCGACTTTTTCACCATGATGACGTTCGATCCCCATCTTTGCGACGCCGCCGCGGAGTGCGGGCTTGGCTCGTTTGAAATCATGGCGGGAGCGTTCGACCGCGTGCGCGTCAATAGCGAACTGCTCTCCTACGAAGGCCCGTTCGGCGTTGGCTACGCGATTGCCGCGTTCGAACCCGGAGAAGTGGACGAAGCGCGCGCGTTTGACGTCCGCTGTCAGCAGGCGGAGCGGGAGAGGATTGGCGCTATCCGCGAGCAGGAAGACGCGTATACGCGTCTTGCGCGCCGGACGGTGGAAGCGTTCGTTAAAACGGGGCAGACGCCGCCTCTGCCGGACGGTCTGCCGGAAGAGATGAAACAAGAGCGCGCTGGCGTTTTCGTTTCGCTCAAGATTCAGAGTAAGCTCCGCGGGTGCATCGGAACCATCGGTGCGGTGACGGACAGCGTTGCCGAAGAGATTCAGCGAAACGCGGTTTCCGCCTGCAGCCAGGACCCGCGCTTTGAGCCCGTAACGGCGGACGAGCTGGAGCGGATTCACTACAGCGTAGACGTGCTTGGTAAAGCCGAGCGCGTCGAGAGCGTAAGCCAGCTCGACGCCAAGCGCTACGGCGTAATCGTGACCTCCGGCTACCACAAGGGACTTTTACTGCCCAACCTCGAAGGCGTGGACACCGTAGAGGAGCAGCTCAAAATCGCAAAGCAGAAAGCGGGAATACCGGAAAGCGAACGCTGCCGTATGGAGCGGTTCGAAGTCGTCCGGCATACATAAGCCAATCGTCGGAACAGTAATTTTGCAGTAAGGTGGTACGGCGCTTATGAAGCAAACGTGTACGATCTGTCCGCGAAGATGCGTTCTGGAGGAGGGGCAAACCGGCTTTTGCCGCGCAAGGGAAAACCGCGGCGGCAAGGTGGTTTGCGGAAACTACGCGCGCGTGACCGCGCTCTCGCTCGACCCCATTGAAAAAAAGCCGCTCAAGCGGTTTTATCCGGGAACAAGAATCCTCTCGGTCGGCAGCTACGGCTGCAATCTCAGCTGCCCGTTCTGCCAGAACAGCGATATCTCCATGGCAAACGAAAAAACGGTCGATTGGCGGATCGTTACGCCGAACGATTTAGTCGATCAGGCGGAGCAGCTCAAAGGGGCGGGCAACATTGGAATTGCGTTTACTTATAACGAGCCGCTGATTGGCTACGAGTATGTTTTTGACTGCGCGCGCCTTGCAAAAGAGCGCGGGCTGAAAACGGTGCTGGTGACGAACGGATTCATTCTGCCCGAACCGTGGCTGGAGCTTCTACCCGTCATCGACGCGGCGAATATCGACCTCAAAGCGTTTACGGAGGAAGGGTACCGCTCCCTTGGAGGCGATTTGGAAACGGTCAAAACCGCCATCGCGCTCGCGGCGGAGCGCATCCATGTGGAAGTGACGTCCCTGATCGTTCCGGGGCTCAACGATGACGAAAGCGAAATGCGCGCGGAAGCCAAGTGGCTCAAAGCGCTTCCGGGCGGGGTGGCGCTGCATATTTCGCGCTATTTCCCCATGTACCGCCAGCGCGAAGGCGCGCCGACGCCGCTCGGCGCCATTGACAAACTCACGGAGATTGCCCGGCAGTATGTGCCGAACGTGTACCGTGGCAACTGCTGAGAGACTATAGTAAAGCGTTTCATTTCCGGTTTTGCCGGAGAACGAAATAAACAACGGCCAAAAACGAATCAAAGGAGAACAGGACATGTTAAAAACGGCAGGACAGCAGATTGTGCGCGTTGCGGAAAAACTGCGCGGCGGCGAAGGAATCGTAACATTCCACGAATTTTTAAGTAAGGACGATTCCTACGGCGCGGGGCGGCTGTTTTCGCGCTCCGTTTTACCCGCGGGCGCGTCGATCGGCGCGCATGTGCACGAAGGAGAATACGAGGTATATTACGTGCTTTCCGGCGAGGCGGAAATTGACGATAACGGCACGATGATCCGCCTGAAAGCGGGGGATACGCATCTTTGTCCGAGCGGGCAAAGCCACGCGCTCAAAAACCCCGGGCCGGAAGAGCTGGAGATGATCATGCTGATTCTGTTTGAAAACCCGGCGCATCAATAACCGCTGAAACTGGGCGGAGAAAAAACCGCTTCGTTATGTTATGATGTAAGAAATGTTTCAAGAATGTGAATCGAGGAGGCAGCCATGAACTACACGCAGGAACTGATTGGCACACTGCTTGGCGGCGATACGGTTGGCACACTGAGCAAGGCCAGCGGCGCAAAACAATCCCAGGTGGAATCCCTGATTGGCGCGGCTCTTCCGCTCATGCTCGAAAGCATGCAGAAGAACGCCTCCACCAAGAAAGGCGAAGCGGCGCTGACGCAAGCGCTCAGCGACCACGCCGGTTCGGGCGGAGTGGATGCGGCGTCCATTCTTTCGGGAACGGACGACGAGGACAGCGCAAAGATACTCGGCCACCTTTTTGGCGACGACGCCAACAAAACCGTTTCCGCGCTTTCGAAAAAAGCGGGCACCACAAAATCGCAAACGGCGTCCATCCTGCTCAAGCTCGCGCCGCTGCTTTTAGCGCTGCTCGGTCAGCAGAACCAGAACTCTTCCGGCGGGATCGGTTCCATACTGGGTTCGCTGCTTGGCGGCAACTCCGGTTCCGGCGTAGGCGGGTCTATTTTGAGCGCTCTTCTCGGTAACGAAACGAGCGACGCGGCGGGTTCGCTGGTGGGTTCGCTTCTGGGCGGCGGTTCTTCCTCCTCCGGCGGCGGGCTCGGCGGCACGCTTCTTTCCGCGCTTTTGGGCACGGAAAGCTCCGGTTCGTCTTCCTCCTCCGGCGGGAGCCTCGGCGGAAGCCTGCTCTCGGCGCTGCTGACGGACGATGACGACGACGGCGGTTCAAGCTCCGGCGGCGGCAGCCTGCTCGGCAGCCTGCTCGGCGGCGGAGGACCGGACTCCGGTCTCGCGGGCAGCCTGCTCGGTTCGCTGTTTGGCGACGACTCGCAGAAATCCGGCGGGGCAAAGAAAAAATCCTCCTCCGGCACGAAGAAAAAGAGTTCTTCATCGGCGAAGAAACCTTCCGCCGCCAGGAAAACGACGGCAAAGAAAAAAACGACAAAGAAAAAATAGCGCTTTTTCGTAAAAAAGACCGCCCGTGACCGGGCGGCCTTTTTTACAGCTTACCGTTGCTACAGCAGTTTTGTCTGCAGGAGCTTTTTCGCCTTTGCGTCGAGCAGGCCGCCGGAGAGCGCATTCAGAAGATATGTTTCCACAGCTTCGTCTTTTGTCGCGCTCTGAGAACGGATGAGCAGTAAAACGTCAAGAATATCCAGCAGGACGAGTTTGCGCATGGTTTCTTTAATGGCGGTCAAATCGAGCGCAAGCAGGTGCGCGCTGACCCCGCCACATAGTTCAGGGTGCGCATTTACGATGGGCTTGAGCCCTTGTACGCACTGGCGCACGGTAATCGGCTTTTCGTCGGAAAGGCCGTTGCAGTACGCTTCCAGCGCGGCGGCGGTTTTGCCTTCGTTATCCCAGCGCGCGTTTTCCGAAATCATCATCAACCCGATGCTGCGCTGGTAGGAGTTGCCGCTGTTGAGTTTATCCAGAAACGTTAGCCAATAGGGGAACACATCGGCTTCAATACCCGAGCGTTCCTTGAGCAGCAGAAACGCTTGATATCGAATATCATCTTCCTTCAAAGCAAGCAGCGGAACCAGTGCTGCAATATCCTCCGCCGAGAGTGTCTTTGCCGTTTCCGCGAGAGTGTCCTTTGGCAGGCTCATGAGTTGATTCAGTGAGTATGACATGACTGAGTTTACTCCTTATGATCGTTCGCCCAAAGAAGGGCGAAAAAGTACATTGTTAATCCGCCTTGCGGACGAACTTCATGGGCGTATAGCGGATGCCGTCGTTGAGCCGCTCTTCGCAAATTGCGCAAAAACCCAACTTTTCGTAGACGGGCACGGCGTAGGGGGACGAGTGCACGGTGAGCACGTCGTCCGGGCAGAGCGCAGCAACCTTTTCAACGAGCGCGCGCCCGACGCCACGGCGATGATAGCGGCTGTCTACGAAAAAGAGCGTGATATGCCCGCCGTTGTTGCGGGTGGCGATCATGCCCGCCAGCGTTTCGCCCTCAAACGCGCCGTATATGGCGAGGGACTCCGCCGCCTCCGTACCGCCGACGAACGCGCGGAAGGTCTCCACGCCTTCGCTGGAGTAATCCGGCGCGACGTATTGCGTAAACACATCCTGCGCCAGCGCAAGCGCGCGCGGCCGCTCCTCGGGGGTACATTCCCGAATCTCCATTGCGCCCTCCTTGTTCCGGTTCTTTCAGCCGAGCTTGGCGGCAAGTTTGAGCATGTCCGCCGAGAACGAAGCAAACGCGCTTGAAAGCGTTTCGGTCATTTGATCCTGAAAATCAAAGTTCGGCGAATCCAGAGCGATTGTTTCTATAATCGCGTCAACGCCAGGCGCGGGCGCGGTCACATGATAGTTACCCAGCGGAAGCGCGGAGAGTCGCTTCGCCGCCTCCGCCTGCAGCGCGCGGTTGTTTGCGGCAAGCCAAAGCTCGAAGCGAGCCTCGGAATGCAGGTAAACGAGCGCAATTTTAAGCTTTTTTTCGCGCAGTTCCGGCGGCGTCAGCGCAAAATAGGTCATGTCCAGATAGCCCTGATACAGCGCGCCGCCAGCGCAGGCGGGGAACCGCTCCGAAAGCTGCGTTTGCAGTGACGACATGTAAGTGAGAATTCCTTTGTACGCGCGCTGGAGTTCGCCATCCGAAAGGGATGCGGTGTAGCGGCAAAAAGACTGCTGAAGCGAAGCCATGAGTGTTCTCCTTTGCTGAAAAGATTGTTTCGGGGCTCTTACCCGCGTTGCTGTGCCAACTTGTGGAGCGCCAGCATTGTGTTCCAGTTGCGGACGGTGCCGCGGTCGTTCGGCTTTTGCAGTAAGCCGGCGAGCTTGGAAAGGCGAATACTTTGCCGGAGGAGAAGATACGCTTCCCGCTCGATGAGTAAACACGAATCACCCGAAGGTTCTATTTTTTTCAGCTTTGTTGCCAAATCGCCCGGCAGAGCGGGGTACAGGCAGACATACAGGCTTTCCGCGTCCGTGTTTGCGGCTTCGGCCTCGGCAATCTCCGCGCTTGAAAACGGAAGAGCCTGCATCAGGCTGTCGAGTTCGCTGTCTGTGCGGAGCACGACCGCGCCGCGATATCCGAACGAAGCTTCTAACAGCGCTTCCAAACGCTTTGTCAGCGCAGGCTCGTTTTCGCCGGACTCAAAGAGAACGTTTCCGCTCTGAATATAGGTTTCCGGGTTCGAAAAGCCGTCCGCCTCCAAAACGCGGCGAAGTTCTTCCATTTTTATGCGGTTAGCCGCGCCAACGTTCACGCCCCGCAGCAGCGCAAGATATGTTTGCATACGATTCCTTTCGCGTTTACTTACCAGTCCGGATGGCGCGTTCGACGGCTTCCGCCAGCCCGGAGGGATTCTCCCAGGCCATGCCGTGGCCCGCGCTGGGAACAACCTCAACCCTTACGCCGTGCTTTGGCAGCTCGGCTTCGTCCTCGTCCGGCAGGGTGCGCTCGCCAAAGAGGAACGTCTTTGCGCAGGGCAGATCGTAGAGCGTTTGCCGCCAGCTCGTGCGCCCGCCGTTTTTGCCGGACTGCGAAAAACGGTACGCCGCAACGGGCGACCAGAGCGAAAGCGAAGCCGCCCAGAGCGTGTTGCCCGCGTGAACGGCGCGCTGAACCATTGAATTGAACCCCGCATGAAGAAACGTTTCCATCGACTGAGATGCAATTTGGTTGCTGACGGCATGAACCGGACTGGGGTCGAGGTTGGACTCGGTGAGCAACAGATGAAAAATGCGCTCCGGGCAAAGCTTTGCAAGCGAAATGGCGACCGCGCCGCCAAGGCTATGGCCAAAGAGCACGAATGTGTCCAACCCCAGCGATTCGACAAACGCGAGAAGATACGCCGCGTGATCTTCCGCGGCATACCCGAAATCGTCCGGCTTGTCGCTGAATCCAGCGCCGAGCAAATCCACGAGGATTCTGCGGTGACCGGAGAGCGGCGGCTTGGCGGCGACATTCGGATAGTCCATGGAACTGGCGCAGCCGAGGCCGTGGATGAAAATGATCGGTATATCTTCGCCCGGCAGATCGTGGTAGCGGATTCGGTCGGTTCGACCGGGAACGATGAACTCTTTCATATACCTTGCCTTTTTTGATGTGCTTCTCTATCGGGTTCCGAACGGGCTGTTATGAACGCGAATCTGAGCGGAGCAGGGAGTAGATGATTAAGTCGACAATGCCTTTATCCGCCCAGAAGTTCGCCTGACGGAGCAACCCTTCCCGCACGAAACCGTTCTTTTCGAGCACGCGTTGGGAGGCGGGGTTCTGCGGCATGACGTACGCTTCCAAGCGGTTGAGCCCGACTGTTTCGAATAAGTATTTCGTCAGCGCGCGGACGGTTTCGGTTGCAAGGCTCTGCCCCCAGCAGGACTCGCGAAAACGGTAGCCGATGACAACCTTATTCACCTTGGGATCGTAGTGAAAGATTTCCGCCGTTCCAACGAGCTCATCCGGTTGTTCCGCCCGGCATACGCCCAGAAAAATCATCTTCTTCTTGCGAAAATCGCGCTCGAAGTGGCCGATCATATTTCGAACGGTCTCCTTGCTCTTTTTAGCGCTGCCGGGAATAAACGTAAATACATAGGGGTTTCTGTAGAGCTCGTACAGCGCGTCCAAATCGCTCTCCGTAATTCGGCGGAGCAGAACAGCGTCTGAAGAAATCGATGGGAACTGCGTAAACAAACCGCTCAAAACAGCGTCCTCCGGGATTGATTAATTCTATAGTAAGTTCATGGACTCCGTTTCCGGCGCAAACAAATGAATGGCGTTTCGAACGCGCTTTGCTTCGTACAGCGCTTTGTCCGCATGGATAAAGAGCGTTGCCGCGTTATCCGAATCCGGGTCGTAGAGCGAAATGCCGAAGCACGCCGTAAACCGAAGCGAAGGAGCTTCTTCGAAGTGCAGTTCCTTTAAATCCGACTGCACCTGTTCGCAGCGCGAAGTGAACGCGGCTTTCGACACGCCGCGCGTGAGGATGCAGAATTCGTCTCCGCCATAGCGGAAGACAGATTCCTTTCGAAAGCGCGCGTTGAGCACCTCGGCAAACGCAATCAGGCACAAGTCGCCTACATGGTGGCCGTGACGGTCGTTCACGTCCTTAAAGTGGTCGATATCCGCAATCGCAAACACATAACCGGACGGATCGAGCCCCGTTGTTATATCGCGCAGCGCGTCGTGCAGCGCCTTTCGGCTGAACACGCCGGTAAGCTCGTCGATCATTACTTTATGCTTGAGCGTCTCCCGTTCGATCTCCTTTTGAATACCCGCTTCGTTTTTCTTCTTTTCGTAGTGGATAATCACAATGCAGACGGCGCCGCATCCAAACAGAACGACCAGCGCGATTAAAAAATCGAACATGCGCTGCGAACTTTGAAAAATGCTGATTTTATCGAGATCCCATTTTAAAAAGAGTTCGGATACGAGCAGACCGATCAGCGAAAGCGCCGTTGTCACGCCGGTCAACACGTAATTTGCGTAAATTGTTGTCAGCAGGATGGCGACGGCGAAGAGGTAATACATCGAAACAAACGCGCTGTGCGCCGTAAAAAGGGAGAAGCAAAGCAGCACAAAGAGGACGGAAACAGCGTAGATTTTCACGTTCTGTTTGGTTTTTTCGGAACGAATAACGAACGCGCCGACGGCGATCAGAGAGAAGTTCACCGCACTGGGGGCGAGGATGAACTTGAGAACATAGCGGCCAACCGTGGTCGTCAGGATATCCGTGCGCATCACGAGCAGACCCAGCAGGCATTCCGCGAGCAAGCCAAAGAATGCCAGCGCAAGGCAGATTTTGAAGTGCAGCGTCAGCCAGTTACGCTCAATCCGCTGATACTCCTTGCGAATGGCGTTGATATGGACGAGTTCAAGGTTCTCCGTATCCATAGCGCATCCTGTTCCGGCATAAGCCGATGTATTCTGACTTTTATTTTAACTGTTCTGTTACGTGGTTGCAACTATGCGCAAAATTCAGCTTGGCTGAAATGGAGAGCGGTGAGCTAAGAACGCGCCCGCCACTCGTCGGCTAAAATGGCGTACATCGCGTCGTCATGCCAGCCGTCGCGGGCAAGATAGCTCTGCCGGTGGTGCGCTTCCTTGCGGAAGCCGAGCGATTCGAGTAAACGGATAGAGCGCGTGTTTTCCGGATCGACGGATGCAAAGGCGCGGTGCATTTTTCGAGACACGAGAAAGCGGTCCAGCAAGCCCTTGACCGCTTCCCGCGCGTAGCCAAAACCCTGAAAGGCGGGGGAGAGAGTATAGCCGAGTTCAATCTGCTTTCCGTCGAAGTAAAAATGGACGCCTACGTCCCCAATCAGCTCACCGAAAACAAGATAGACGCCCAGCTGCATCCATGCGTCGGGTGCAAACGGAACTGCGGACGCGTTCTTGACTAAAAAGTCTGTTGCTTCTTCCAAGTTCTGCGGCTCCCATCCCTGATAAAGGGCGACGTCCGGAAGAGAGCGATACGCAAAAAACGCTTTCGCATCCGAGAGGCGCAGCAGGCGGAGGGTCAGCCGGGGCGTTTGCAGCAAAAAAACTTCCTGTTCCATCATCTTAAGCCCAGCTTTGCAGTTCCAGAATGTTGCCTTCGGGGTCGCGCGCGTAGACAAACGTCGCCTTGCGTCCGTCTTCATAGTTGGCGTGCACAAGCTCGCCCACAACGCTTCCGCCGCCGACAAGAACGCGCTCCAGCGTTTCGGAAACATCTTCCACCTCGAACGCCAAATGCGTGATTCCCTTTGTATTGACGGGGTGCGGCTCCTGCGGCAGTACTTGATCGTAGGAGAAAATCTCCAGCGTCGGGTGATCCGCGCCGTAGCCGGGCAAAAGCAGGTGTTCGCCAACGAGGTGCGCGTTCGTTATCCCGGTCATTTGATCGAGCCACTCGCCGCGAAGGTCGCGCGTTTCGCCAATGCTTTTGCAGCCAAAGACGGTTTTATAGAACGCAATCAGCTTTTGCGGGTCTTCCGCAATCAGGTTGGTATGGACATAGCGGGTCATTCTTTGTTCTCTTTCTGCCCAACGGGTCAGCAATACTGACGGGTACTTCCTAACGCAAATCCAGCCAGAGGACGTGAACCGCGCCTTCCGAAGCGATTTCGCGATATCCCGCGTCCAGATACATATTCAGTGTGCCGCGGTAGCGCTTCTGCGGAGTTTCCTTGCTCTCAAACGGCAGGGCGATCATAGCGTCGTACCCCTTGGCGGTAAAATCGTCCACCGCGTACTGTAAAAGCGCGCGGGCAACGCCTTTTTGACGCATGTCCGGGTGGATGACATAGCAGATCGTGCAGCCAACCTTCTTATCGCCGCAGAAGGGTTTTAGATCACCGTAGATGCGGCGGAACTCCTTTGCGTCGTTTGCGCTGCACCAGCCGACGCAGTTGCCGTTTTCAAACGCAAGATACCCGGTCATTTTGCCGGACTGGATCGCCTGAATGGATTCGGCGCGGTTCTGCTCGGCCGAACGCGCCATCCATTCTTCCAGTGGGCAGTCCAGATAATACGAACGGCAGTAGCAGGAACTCCAGTGCGGTGTTGCAGAAAAATCTACTCCACCAAGAAATTCGGCAAATGCTTCCGCCAATTCGGGGGTAAGGGGCTTGATTTCGAGCGGCATGGCAAACTCCTTTCCGGCTTTCAGGGTTCGGTACGCGCGGGGGAACCATTTTTTGTATTATATCATCGGCACGCTCAAAACACGATCACGGTTTTTACCGGAGCCTCTTTACAGCCGTGAAGCAAAGTGATATATTGAGCGTGACCGAAACGGTCACGGTCAGAAAAACGAGGGATCATATGAGTTTTGATGCGCTGGAGTCAGCAAAGCAGTTTGGAATTCTCAACGCGGCCTGCGAGGTATTCGCCAAGCACGGCTACCGCAAGGCATCCATGAAGGACATTGCGCAAACCGCGGGTGTTTCAAAAAGCGTGCTGTTCAAGTACTTTGAAACCAAGGAAAACCTGTATATCCGTATCTTCCGGCTGGCGACGGACGGTATCCTCGCGGCGGATGAAAACGCGCGCAAGGCCTCCGCACCGGATGCGGATGTGTTTGAGCGGATGCGGTGCTCGGTTAAAGAGCGGCTTGAATTGTTTGAACAATACCCCTGGGTGTTTCGCTTTTCCTACGCCGCCGCGTTCGATCCCGACCCGTTCGTGCAGGAGCTGGTGCAGAGCGAGCTGAAAAAATCCTATGCGTCGTTCGACGAAAGGCAAAAGCAGCGCGGCGCGGACGCCCTGCCGGAATACCGCACACTGCGAAAGGATATTTCGCCGGAAGCCGCGAGGAAGCTGATTCTTTGGGCGTCCCAGGGATTTTTGGAAGAAAAGCTTCAGCTGGGCGAAACGGAGCCGAACGCGCTTCGGCAGGAATATTTTCACTGGATCGACATACTGGAACGCCTGCTGCGCTCCGATCAGCCGGAGTGACAGCCGGAAGGAGGAAAAACAAATGAGCGGACAAGAAAACGCACTGTACCACAGCGGAGTGGAGGGAACCGAAGGGATGACGCACCGGGTGCTCAGCGTCTGCGGCGGGCCGGTCTCGGTGTATGAAGCGGGGAGCAAACAGAACCCCGCCGTCGTGCTGCTGCACGGAGCGATGTACGACGAGGCGCGCTTCAGCTGGGACCAGCTGTTTCCCGCGCTGGCGGGGCGTTATCATGTGCTTGCAATCGATACGCCGCGGCACGGGCGATCGCGTCCCTGGAGCGGCATGCTCGACCGCGCGAAACTGCTCGAAATTCTGGAGGAAACATTCCGTCAACTGGAGCTTGCAAAGTTCAGCATTGTCGGCCTTTCCATGGGCGGCGGACTGGCGATTGAGTACGCAGCGCGGCGCCCCGAACAGGTTGTCTCAATGGCGCTGTTCGAGCCGGGCGGACTGGGCGAAACCGTGACGGGGCAGCTGTTTACCTACTGTTATATTCATACGCCGGGGATGCTGCACCTGCTGAGCAAGCGTTATGTCAAGCAGAGCCGTCCGCAACTCGAAAAGACGCTTCGCTCGCTCTACACGGGCACTTCCACGCCGACCGACCCGGAACGGTTGATTACGATTCTGCAGGACGAGATTCGCGGCAAGTTCGAGTCCGGCGAAAACGACATGGACGACTGGCAGCTCAGCGGAATCGGCGCGTTCCGCCTCAAATGGAACCTGCTCGATATCATTCCGCAAATCCAGTGCCCGACGCTTTGGCTCAGGGGCGAAAACAGCGTGCTCGTCAAGCAGAGCGAGATGGAGCGCGCGGTTGCGCTGGCGCGGCATGGCGGAAGCGAAGCGTCGCTCTCGACCTATCCGAACGCGGGGCATATGCTGCCGCTGGAACAGCCGGAGCAGGCAAACCGCGCTGTGCTGGCGTTTTTCGATAGAACCGCGCAATAATGGAAACGCAATTGCAGAAATCCCGCCGGAAACGGCGGGATTTATCATTTTGCTCGGAAGCGGCGTTGATTGTTCAGCCCCCGAAGATCAGCATGTAAAGGCCGACCACGCAGAGCAGAACCGCGACAAAGGTCTGAAACTTACCTTTTTCCATACGGCGGATGAAATGGTTCGCAGCAAACGTCCCTGCAACCATGGCGGCACCCATGGAAAGCCCTAACAGGAGTGTTTCCGTTGTGAGAAACGAAAGCTTGGAATAGATGACCGTCTTGAGCAGATGCATGGCGGTCGCGGTTGCGGCTTCGCTTGCAATATAGGCGACGGGTGAAAGCCCCAGTGAAAGGAACACCGCAGCGCCGATCGGCCCGCCGCTGCCAGCGAGCCCGGAGA
Organism: Clostridiaceae bacterium; assembly: GCA_039680365.1. Taxonomy (GTDB): domain Bacteria; phylum Bacillota; class Clostridia; order Christensenellales; family CAG-138; genus UBA7703. The sequence goes on along the minus strand of JBDKTD010000156.1, from coordinate 14,186 downwards.
GCCCGCCCGTGACCGCGCCGCCAACGAGCAGCGTTGCGCGATTGCCTTTGAGCGCAAAGAGCTTAAACGCTTTGAAAACAACAAGCAGCACCAGAGCGCCGCCGATGCAGCGGGTGACGATATCCTTTGGCAGCACGGTAAAGCCGAACGCGCCGAGCGCGCTCAGCGGCAGAGCGGTCAGGCTGAACCAACCGACCGCGCTCCATTTGATCTGACGAAACCCCGACGCCATGCGGGAGATGTTGCCGATGAGCTGTGCCAGTGTTATAACGGGAACCGCCGCTTCCGCGCCGATATAGTACGTAATGACCGGCAGAAGCAGCAGCGCGCCGCCAAAGCCCGCAGCCCCGGAGACCAGCGCGGCAAGAAAGCTCGCCGGTATCAGCACGAACCACATGGCGCCCTCCTATTCGCCCGCGCTCCTGCAACTTATGGAGGGTGGGCGAGTATTTTTGTCCGCTAAACGCGCCGCTCAATCCAGTCGTTCAGTACGGCCAGCTGTTCTTCCGTATGGAACCAGTGCTCGCCGTTTTCCATAATGGAAAGATCGCAGCGGAAGCGCTCGGCAAACGCGTCGATATCCGCGCGGTCGGTCAGGTTTTCATTGCCGCCGTACAAAAGGCTGGTGGGGCTGTTCCATGTATTGATGGGATGCTGCCTGGCGTAGAGGTAATACTCCCAGCTGAGCGGCTGACCAAAATCGGTCTCGATTGTCCGGCTTGCTTCAAGTTCTTCCTTCGTTACGCCCGCCCAGCCCATCATCTTTTCAATTAAATACGCCATGTTCAGTACCGGGGAGACAAACAGGCTCTGCCGAACCGGCTGATCACGCAGCGCGAGCATGCAAAACCATGCGCCTATGCTGTTTGCTCTGAGCGCAATATCGTTCCAGCCGGACTGCTGCAGAAACGCCCAAACCGACCGCAGTTCCGGCACGGCGACCCAGGGATAGAAACGCCCGGTTTCGTGCTTGCGTTCACCGTGCTCCGGCAGATCAAAGCCGACGACCTGCCAGCCTTTAGGGCAAACGCGCCCTGCAAAGTCGATTGCTTCCTCTTTGCAGCCGCTCTGACCGTGTACAAAAAGAAAGACGCGATCGGAAGGCTCGCCGCAGACGACGGCGGGAATACCTTTTATAGAAATTCGTTCTGTTATCATAGTCTATTTTCTGCGAATCAGGATACCTTTCATATACTGTGTTTGGTTATGAACCTGAAAAACAAGCTCTTTCTCTTGTTCCGTGCAGCCGATTAGGAGCTTGATCTCCGAATCGCGCTTTGTTAAATCCACAATGCACATCACCGCGTCGAGCTGCCGCCCCTTTTCGCTGCCCAGCCAGACGTCGATGCCGCCGCCGTCCATGGAGGAGGTGTTTTCCAGATACCCGTAATCGACAGGGTACACAAAATCGGGGTATCTTGGGTGCACCGTTCCTTTGGGGCGGTCAATCGCGATTGACGACTGCTGAATCAGCGTGTCGAGCGCCGACCAAAATGCATTATTTTGCTCCATAAAAGTGCCTCCCGGAAACGCGAAAACTTATTCCCAAACCGCGCAACGGTTGCCGAGATCGTTTTTTGCCAGATACATCGCGCGATCCGCAAACTTGAGCATCTCTTCTTCGCCGGCAGCGGAAGCGCTGTCGCAAATGCCAATGCTGAGGCTCAGCGAAATGCTCTCTTCCGCATTGATGGTCACAAACCGGCTTCCCGCCGCAGAAAGAATGCGGCTGGCAATCGCCGCGGCTTCCCGGCGGCTCACGCCCGGCAGAACGGCGGCAAACTCGTCCCCGCCGATGCGCGCAACCGCGTCCTCGGCGCGGAGCACATCCTTGAGCAACTCGGCAAACGCCTGTATCACCCGGTCGCCCGCGTCGTGACCATAGGTATCGTTGACCATCTTGAACTTATCCAGGTCCATCATCAGCACGGACACCATGCCGCTCAACTTTGCGGATTCCCGCAGAACCCGCGCAAACACTTCCATCAGGCATTCCCGGTTCATCAGTCCCGTCAGGCTGTCCGTTTCGGCTTTCGCCTTTAACGCAAACTCCTGCATGCGCAAAACGGTGATGTCCCTTAGAATCGTCACGCTGCCGATGGTCGATTTATTCTGCGCCTGCAGAGGATATACGCGAACGGCGATGTACTTGTCTTCCAAAAAATTCAAATGCAGTTCCTGCTCGCCAGCGGTTTTGGTGCGGATTAACTCCGTCCAGCCGCCGTAGCCGCCAAACACGTCCTCCAGTTTTTTGCCGGGCAGCGTTCCGCTTACACCGAAGCTGTTTGCGCAAATCTGCACGGCATACGGATTGATATCCGCAATGACGCCGGAATCGTCCGTTACGATAATACCCATTTCGATGACGTCGAACACCTTGTCCCGCGCAATGGGGGAGACGCGGAAAAACGCGTTTTTATAGAGATTGTAGAAGAGGATCAAGGCTCCCGGCAGGTAGATTGTGACGATGGGAAAGTTGACGCTGGTTCCTTCCAGAAACGCGGTTTTGAAAAATCCGAGAACAAAGACCAGCCCTGTTGCAAACAGCACAAGCAGGACCTGGCGCCGCAGTTTCTTTGCCACCTGACGGGAAAAGACGAACAGGATCACCAGCGAAAGGAACGCCAGAAGGTAATTATACGCAACAAACGCAACGCCAATGTTTGTCTGCCGAACGGAAAGCGCCTTGCCGAACAGCGGGCTGTGGCTGATTGTATAACCGGTGCGCATGATATGGGTTGTCGAATCCGTAAAGATGAGGAGAATGGCCGCAACCGGGATGATCAACAACAGCGGCAGATATCGCTTAAGGCGATCGTAACGCGCGTAATCCACCGCAAAATAGACGCAGGCAACCGGCAGAAGGAATACGCCTATCTGCTCGAAGTTCCGCCAAAACAGCATTTCCTGCTCGGTGGAAGAGAGCATTTCAAACAGGGAGCCGAGCGACCAGATCGTAACGAAGATGATCTGAAGAACAAACGGCTTCGAACCGGCGACGCTGTGGTTTTTCAGTGCGTAGACCACAACGACGAGAAAAAACGCAAGCGATGCGCCGACAATGAAGATGAAAGCAAGTTCCACGAGGCGGTGTTCTCCTTAACGGTAATCCCGAAAGCAGGCGTTTCTGCTTGTTAACCTAATACTAATACAAATATGCAACACCGGCAATTCTTTTTGTACAGAAACATAACTGGATGCTGTCTCAACCGCCGTGAACCCGCGCAGGCAAAAAACAACGCTCCCCGAATGGTCGGGAAGCGTCGCTGGCTATTTTTCGCATCTGGCGGTCGGAAGAAGGAAACGCGCCTTATTTCGGCCGGAAGACGTCGTACAGCGCGGTAAAGGTTGCGTCACCTTCGACCGTATCGGGGATTTCGCTGTCCCAGCCTATGAAACGCCAGCCATTGTTTGACATGACGCTCGGAATGCTGATCGGGTCGCCGATGGCCAAGCCGGTGAACACCAGCTGGTCTTCGGACATGCCTTTGTCGTCCAGATTAAACGTAATGGTATATGTGACCGGCGAATATTGCGCGGTATAGGTTGCATCGCCGTAAACCATGGTCGCCGGGGTCGTGTCCCAGCCGACGAACGTCCAGCCTTCGCTGGGAGTAACGTTCGGAATCGCAATGACGTCTCCAGCGGCAAGCCCCGTAAACAGGAGCGTATCGGTGGAAGAGCCGTACTGGCCAAGCACGAACTCAACGCGGTAGTTTGCTTCTGTATAGAGCGCTGTGTAGGTTGCGTCTCCTTTTACCGTGACAGTCGGCGTTATGTCCCAGCCATCGAATGTCCAACCAGCGTTTGCGGTTACGTTCGGCGTATTGACCGTGTCGCCGTAGTTCAAATTGCGAAGGACGAGCGAATCTTTGGAAGCGCCGTGTTCGCCCAGTACAAACTGGATGGTATAGGCTGTTTTCTGGTATTGCGCGGTGAATTCCATGCTGCCGGAAAGCGGGAGTTTACTCACTTCATCGGGACTCAGGGCTTTTTCGCCGCCCTTTGGCAGCCATCCGGCGAAGGTAAAGCCGGAGTTGGCGACAACCTGCGGAATCTGCTCAGGCGCAATTTGTTTCTTCGCCGCAAGCTTGACCGATGGGAGGTGATCCGCCGTTAGCGATCCTTGATCGCCTGCAAGGAAAGAAACCTCGACCGGGGCGAGACGGAACGCGATTCTTTGAGAGGCCCAGTCGCCGCATTGACCCGCGGTCGACTTTTGATTCCCGACCGCGCCGGAATCGGACGCCTGCTGTGAAGCGTACAGCACAAAGCCGCCGTCCGCCAGCTCGTTAAAGAGCGTCTGCAGGCCTTCCGTATCGCCCGATGCCGTGAGCCCCTCGGTATTGCCCGTAATACCGAATAAGGTGACAATGATGACGGGTTCCTGCGCGTCAAACCCCGCGGCGATCAGATCGGTTCCGCTGCCGGATTCACTGGTAGAGGTGCCGAACGGGTTTGCGGGATCGATGCCGCGGATGACGAGTATCTTACCGGAGATCTGCGTTTGTGCGCCTTCGGTACCGTTGGCTGTGATTCGGAAGGGGTAGAGCGCGGGTTCCGCCGAGGGATTCTGAATCACCTTGCAGAAGCTCGCGAGGCCGACGCCGGATTCGCGGCTTGACTGCAGAATCAGCGTCCAGCCGGAGGAAGGCTCAATGGAGACTGCGCCGGAGCCGCTGAAACAGATTTGCGCCAGCAGAAGGTCGTCCGCCTGAACTTCGGAGGGAAGCGCGAGCGAAAGTTCGATGGGTTCCGCCTTCGGTTCATTCGCCGCTTCCACAGCGGGTTTGACCGTGGCGGCGGGGGCGGACGGCGCGGCTTCCGGCGCGGCGGGAGTGCAGGCAATGCCAAGCGCAGCCGCGAGTAGAACCAGAACGCAAAGAATACAGCCCAGCGGGAAGAGTTTGCCTTTGGAATGCTGAAGCATACGGTATCTCCTGTACTTAGATTTCGTTGGAATCGAAGTAAAACGTTTGGTGCGCAGCGGCAAGTTTACGCGTGAAACGGTTCAGACGGAAGGCGCGGGACGAATGACCTGGAGCGTCTTTTTCATCTGCACTTTTTCGCGATACATCTTTTCATCGGCAATATTGATCACGCGGTCAATCTGGCGCTGCATACCGCAGTCGAACGATTCAATGCCGTGGCTTACGCTGACCAGATAACGCAGATGTTCGGTTTCGTTGATCTGCTCAAAATACTGCCTTATGCGGCTCCAGATCTCTTCCGCCTGATCGACGCCGATTCCTTCGAAAATAATCAGGAACTCGTCGCCGCCAAGCCGCGCGATGAAGTCGCCCGCGCGCGTGCTGCGCTGAATGCCTTCCACAACGCTCTTGATCAGCGCGTCGCCCGCGTCGTGGCCAAGCGTGTCGTTGACCTCCTTGAGGCCGTTGATGTCGATAAAGCATATGCTGTTGACGCAGTCGCCCTTGGCGGAGGTGAGCATTTTTTCAATTTTCTCCAGTCCGGCGCGGCGGTTATACACGCCGGTCATTGCGTCAAACTCCGAAAAATACTTGACCTGCCGCTTCTTGCTCTCATTGAGCGCAAAAAGTACGGCAATGATGAATGAAACGGGGAGCAGCAGCAGGTAATACGGATAGTTTTCCGCCAGAATGCCGGTCAGGAACTGCCACAAGTTCTGCGTGAACACCTTTCCGTTTTGCGAGCTGGAAGGTAAATACGTTATGAGCGTCCAGTCGCCGGAACCGAGCACGTATTCATATTCTTTGTGTATCTGCGAGAATTCTTTGCTCGTCAGGATTTTCGAGTAGAGAAAAACGCCGTCCGCATCGGCTAGATATCCGTCGACGCCGGATTGGATTGCCTCCCATTCGCGTGGGAATTCGGCGGAAAAGCTGACGTCTTTTTGGCCGTCATACATAAACGACCATTCCTTTTCGGGGTTGGAGCTGTTATACATCCAGTAGCCTTCGCTGTTCACCATGAACATGCTTCCGCTGCTGGCGGAGGAAACCGACCGAACTTGACCGAACATATCCTCCGCAAGGTAATTCAGGATTATTATGCCGCTGAGCTGATGCGCGCCGTTATAATACGGCATCGATATCCTCAGAACGGGTTTAATCGGCTGTTCAAGCTGGTTGTTTTCAATGTTCAGATCCAGTTTGGAAATATAAATCTGGTTCTCGCCCAACGAAATCGTATCGGTAAAGTAGTAGCGGTCCTTTTTATTCTGCAGGTTCTCCGGGGCGACCAAAACCGCGCCGTCTTTGGAGTAATTAACGCGGATGACTTCGTTGCCGTCTATGTCCAGATATCGAATCTGGTCGTAGATTTGGCGGCTGTTGGAAAAGGCGATCCACTCCTGCGCAATTTCGCCGTATCCCAGCTCGCTCTCCTCGTTGAGCAGAAGGCTCGCCCGAATAAAGATCAAATCGCCTGTGATTTTACCCAGACGAGCGGAGAGGATGGTGCGCTCCGCATTCAGCAGTATCTGCTCGTTGCTTCTTATTTTGTTTTGCGTGGCTTTGTTCAGATTATAGTTAACATAAGCGGACATACTGAAGATCACGAGAAACAGCGCGGAAAACACGACTAGAAGTGTTTTCAAAAACATTCTCCGCAGCTCCACAAATACAGTTCGCAACATCGGGTATCAGCCTCTTTTCATTTGTACCGCGTTTCCGTAAGTCAGGCGAAAATGGTTTGTTTGCGCGCGCTTTCCGCAGATGCGCTTGGCTTTTCAGTCGTTGATGGCTTCAATGCCCATTCGCTCCAGCTCCGCAAGATGATCCATCATAGCTTGCAGCACGTCCGGCGGATGACCCGCCCAGCCTTCCACCTCGCGGATAACTCTGAGCGGATACCGGCTGCGGTAGGAGCGGGTGGGGTTACCGGGGAACTTTCTATCCGTCAAATTGGGGTCGTTTTCAAGCGCGCCGGTCGGCTCTACCTGATAGATGCGCCCCTTGCCTTCGCCCCTGGCAAGTTCCGCGCCCCAGACCGCCGCGTCGAGCGTCGCGGTCAAATAGACGAAGTTTGCCGTTTTCCGTTCGCCGTAGTTGGAAGCGTGCCGGGGTTCCAGCAGTTCGCCCGGGTGCAGTTTGGCCTTCGTGCCGTGGAAAAACGGGCCGGAATCAAGCGGGGAATCCGCCGCCGTCTGACTCTCAAGTGCGAGGCTCAAAAAGACGGTTCCGGGGACAGGGCAGTCGTAGTAGGGCGGAATCTCTGCAAACCCCAGCTCACGGTAGAGCTGCTGGGCGCGCGTCATGCTTGAAAGCGTGTCGAGAACGAGGGCTTGACAGCCGATCACCCTTGCATCCGCAATCAACCGCTCGGCGAGCAGCCTGCCGATTTGCCGTCCGCGAAACGCTTCTCGCACATACAGACGCTTCATCTCGGCACGGGAGGCGTCGAGCCTCCGCAGCGCGGCGCATCCGGCGGGTTCGCCATCCGCCAGCACGAGATACAGCCTGCCGTCCGGACGCGCGTATTTACCGGGCAGCGAAGCTAGCTCCTCGGAATAGTTCTGATAGCTCAGATCGATGGGCAGTGATGCGGCGTACTCGCCAAACAGGGTTTTTACATCCCCGATGCGGTCATACGCTTCGACGATCTGTATCTGCATGGAGACACCTCCGCGCTCGATAAAATCAGTGAGGAAACGCTTTTTTGCGGGACTGCGAATACGGCAATCAGCAATACTCACGATACCTGTTCAAAGCGATTATAGGATAGTTTACTTTGTTTTACCAGTAACAAAACCGGGAAACCGTCTCTTTATGGCGCAGGCGTGAAAAGAGCGTCCGGCGTTACGGCGCCCGGCACATACTCCCAGAACGGCGGGATGTATTCCGGCGGGGTCAGCTCGAGGTAGAGGTCGATCAGCTCGTCCTTGAGGAGCGGGACTTCCATATCGGCGTAATAAGCGTCCCAGTCGTACCAGGAATCGTTTTGCACTTTGTCCAGCAGTTCGTTTCCGTTGTACGGAATCTCCCAGTCGCGGTAGTTGACGATCAAGTCCGCCAGTGTGCCGGAACCAAGAAGATGCACGCCTTCCAGCATCGGGCTGCAAGCGCTGTAATATTTCCAAACATCCATGCACGGGAGATTGGCAGGGGCCGTTTCTTGATCAATATAGTAGGAAAAAAGGTATTCGCCGTTGAACAGGCTGTGTACGTCGGTCGTACCGTTTGGCGTGCCGTAATAGTCAACCGCCCAGATGATGCGCTTCGAACCGTTCAGCAGATAGTAATAAACGCTGATTTGACCGAACAGATAGCCTGCCTCGAAATCATCGTCAATTCCCAGCAGCTCGATTGTCTGCTCGCGGGAGAGCGAGGGCATTGGCGTTGCGGTGGGGGTGGGAGAAGGAGGATTGTCAAAACTGGCCGGCTTCACCGCGCCCGGAACATACTCCCAAAACGGCAGCAGATACTGCGTGGGCGTGACGCCGATATATGCTTCCAGCATCTTTTCTTTCGTCCAGGGGTACACACCGTACGATTCTTCATCAATATACGAATAAAGAGTCATGCAAGGGGCGCTGATTTCATAGAAATAGAGACTGTTTTCTAAATATACTTGATCAATATCAAATAGCTTTCCCGAAGCGATGAAAGTGTAATTGCTGAACGATTTGCCGAGCTGAGAGATATACTTCGTGTAGGTATTTGGATTCGCTTTGAGCTGATCATCCATCGGAACTGTGACTTGAAAGAGCAATTGATGGTTGAACGCTTCGTAAAAGTCAAATACGCCTTGCGTTGCGTTTGGTTCTTTGATCGCCCAGATCAGACGTCCTTCGCCGTTGGTTTCGGCGTAGAACAAAATAATAGTCGTCGGAGCGTAGCCGCTGTAATCTTCGCCCATCCAAACCATCATTTTCTTCTGCTCATCGGAGAGCGTCGGCGCAGGTTCCGGCGAAGGCGTTGGGGTCGGTTCGCTGGCTGGCGTCGCTTCGGCGGTTGCTTCCGGCGTGGCGGTTGGTGCGGCGCCGTCGTTGGCGGCGCACCCTGCCGAAAAAACGGACGCTGAAACAAAAACTGCCAGAGCAACGGCGGCGACAAAACGGCTTTTCAGTTGCATGGTTCCCCCTGAGATGACGGTTGGAACGGATGGTTCCCTCCGCAATTATGGCATACGGATGGTTGAATATTCAACAACGGCTTTTTTAGCCAGCACGGTTGCGTTATCTTCGGCAGTCCGGCCGGATAAACGGCTCTTCAACCGCTTGCGAAACGAGCAGGTGGTATTTTTGCGGATGGCGGTAGGCGTTGCCGTGTACTTCTCTTTGACGGTAGTCGCGAATCTCATCCATGGGGAAATCAGCAAAGCAGATTCCTTCCTCTTCACCCGTCTCAATCAAAAGCGTATCCCTCGATTCGGGCAGGGATGGCTTGTAGGCGATTCCGTCAAACGCGGTGGAGTTCCCGTTGCAGTCGGGATGGCCTTTGGGATAGTTTACGGTTGCTATGCCGAGCATGTTTTCAAACGCCCTCGCGCGGAGCTGCGAAATACGGTTGATCTCCATGGGGCAGGCGTTCGGCACGAGGAGAAGCTCCGCGCCGTTAAGCATCAGAATCCTTGCGCTTTCGGGAAACTCCCTGTCGTAGCAGATCATGGCTCCAACCTTTACGGTTCCCGCAGCTGTGTCTAACTCGGCAACGGGAAAATCGTCGCCCGCCGTCAGCAGGCGTTCGTCGTCAAAATCGCAGGTATGCACTTTCGCGTAGGTCAGCATGTTTTTGCCGAACCGGTCGAACAGGCAAAGGGTGTTCCTCGGCGCGGGCGAATATTCCTCAAGAAAGGTTATACCGATGGCCATCTCCAGTTCTTTGGCAAGCGCGGCAAATGCGCGAACGAACTCGCCGTCAATGGGGATGGCGCGTTCCTTCAGTTCGTCAGCGTTGCTGGAAAGCCGGTAGCCTATGCTCCAGAGTTCCGGAAACAGCGCGATATCCGCGCCCAGTTCTTTTGCGTTCCGGCAGGCTTCCAACCCTTTTTCGAGGTTTGCTTGCAGCGTGCCTTCCGGCAGGAGCTGCAGCAGCGCAACTCTGAGATTCTTCATGGCTTGCTCCTTTTTTAAATTGAAACAGAACGGTTTAATCGTTCGACGGCGTTAGCTTTTTGTGAAAGCAGATTACGCGGTTGGCTTCCCGAAATCCGCATTTGAGATGAAACGCATAACTCTCGGCATTCTCCAGTTCGCAGTCGCTGGCGAATTCGGCGCAACCCTTTTCGGCCGCCCAGCGCTCGCACTGACGCAGCAGTTCGGCGGCAACGCCTTGCTTGCGGTGACTTTCGAGCACGAACACGCCCTCCAGATAACCGACCGGGCTGCTTTCCGTTCCCTCCACATAGTCGTGCCGGAGCTGGCACTGCGCAAACCCGGCGGGAAGCGCCTGATCGAAATAAAGAAAGAACACGGCGTTCGGATTCGAAAGCAGCGACGCGATGTCGCCACGCAGTTCCTCAAATGTGTGATTCGGCCAAAGGAGAAGCGCAAGCCGTGTGAGAGCGTCCAAATCTTCAATTGAAGCTTTCCGGAACATCATTGACTCTCCATTCTTTCTCGTCATCAGAGCCATTTTATTCTAGTGTTACTGCCCGGCGCGTTCGTTTTTCTTGAAATCAGGATGGCCAAACGCAGCGCAGCTTAACTACCATCATACAGTAAAAATACCTGTTTGGAAATAAGCCCGCGCGCGCATGCAAACCTCGGAACCGAGGCTCGTACTGAAACTATACATTTCTAATTACATGTGTATATAAATATGGTACGATGAACTGGAAGATATTGCTTTGTCCGCGTGCGATACGCTTTTTGCTTAAGCTGGCAGGCGAAGATTCGAGGGGAGGCGTGCGTTTGGCGATCGGGCAAATTTGGAAGCCGGAGACTTTTCAGGGAGCGCACCAAAAGCAGGACTATTTCGAGGGGTGGTATTTTAAGCTCATCGATCAGTCCCGCAAGACGGTGCTGGCCGTGATTCCGGGCATTGCGATTGGCAAGCACGGGCAGGACGCGCATGCCTTTATACAACTGATTAACGCGGTCACCGGGAAGACGGAGTATTTTCGTTTTCCGTTTGAGGATTTTTCCGCGAACCCAACACGGTTTGATGTGTCGATTGGCGCGAACCACTTTTCCGATCAGGGGATCGAAATTGATCTTGCAAACGAGACAACGCGTATTTTCTGCCGCCTGCGGTTTGACCATATTGAAAAGTACCCCTGGTCGTTTTTCAGCCCCGGAATCATGGGGCCGTTTTCGTTTCTGCCGGGTATGGAGTGCTATCATGGAATCGTGAACATCAGCCATACCATTTCGGGCGGGCTCAGCCTGAACGGCGCGCAAATCGACATGACGGGCGGGGAAGGGTATATCGAAAAAGACTGGGGGAGGTCGTTCCCGCAGTCTTGGATTTGGATGCAGGCCAATCATTTTGAAACGCGCAACGCATCCTTTCTGTTTTCGGTTGCGCGGATTCCATGGCTCGGCAGGAGTTTTACCGGGCTGATTTCGTTTTTAAAAACGCCTTCAGGTTTCTACCGTTTCGCGACCTATAACGGCGGAACGATTCAGCGCCTGCGCATTGCGGGGAACACGATTACGGCGCGCATTCGAAACGCGGCGCACACGCTGGATTTTACCGCGACCTACGCGCAGGGAGGAATTTTGAAAGCGCCAAAAAACGGAATGATGCATCGGGAGATTGAAGAGAGCATCACGGCGGAAATTGGGGTCGCCCTGAGCAACCGAAAAGGGAGCACGATTTTTGAAGGAACCAGCAGCCGGGTGGGCATGGAACTATCCGGCGCGGCGGAATTTCTGGTATAGCGCAGCGCATGCAAAGCGTACCGCTGCGGCATTCCCCGACCGCGGAGCATTGGTATTATTTTGAAAGCACGAGGATTATCATGACGACACATCTGGAACAGGGAATTCGGTTCGAAGCGGAAGAACGCTATCAAGAAGCGATTACTGAGTACAGCCTTGCCGCGCAGGAGGAGCCGGAAACTGCCGAGCCGCTGATCAGGAAAGCCGCGCTGCTTAACGAAATGGGCGAATACGAACTTGCCTTAGTACCGCTGAACCTTGCCCTGAAGATTGACGGCGATAATCTCTTTGCGCTGGGGGTCAGGGGAGATGTGTTTTCGTCGCTCAAGCGATATGAAGATGCAATCGTTGATTTCTCCGCGGTGATTGCGTTTGACCAATACGACGTGGATTCGTATTACAATCGCGGGCTTGCATATGCAAACGCGGGCCAGACCGAGCGGGCGATTCAGGATTTCACCAGCGCAATCCAACTCGATCCATCTCATGGTGGTGCATTCAACAACCGCGGGCTTGCGTACTACAGGACGGGTGAATACCAGGCCGCACTGCGGGATTTTTCACAGGCGGTTACGGTTCGAACGGGGTTTGCGTGCTCCTATACCCACAGAGGGCGCGTTTATGAAGCGCAGGGAGACACGGTAAAAGCGATTGAGGACTACACGCTTGCCCTCGAAATCAGCCCCCTCGATCCGACGACGCTGTTTTTCAGAGGTGCGCTTTTCTGCGCCGCAAACGACGCGCAGCGGGGGCGGGAGGACTTTGAGACGCTCCTTGCAACCGCCCCGATGGAAAATCAGTTCCGCGTTTTGGCACGCAAAATGCTGGAGCAGCTCAAATAGCTTTGAGCCGATTCCGCCGGGAAGTTTAAGCGCCGCTCAAACGGCATCCGGTGACCCGGCGGGTATCAAAAAGCAAAGGCAGACTTACGATTGAACGGCGCGCATCAGCGCAAAGTAATGTTCGGGCTCGTGCGTTTTGAAAAGATGATACCACGCGTCCAGCGTTTCGGCTGAAAACACGTCCAGCGCCTTGAGCACCTGCACGGTGAATTCGAGCGGGGCGACGCCCGCAGCGGTGATCAGGTTCCCGTCGGTCACGGCAGGCTCGTAGGAGTAATATGCCGCACCCGCATAGCCGGGGCAGACCATTTTGAGATACTCCAAGTCGCTGCTCGTGTGCCGCCTTGCATCCAGCAGACCTTTTTTCGCAAGCCCAACCGTTGCGTCGCAGATTGCCGCGACAAGAACGTCCTTCCGTAAAAAATCTTCCGCAAGGGACAGAATCGGGTCGTGCATGGCTTCCATCCAAGTGTCTCCGCCGGGCAAAATCAGCGCGACGGCGCTCTCCGCGCGGCAGGCGCTGAGCGTGATATCGGGTAAAATCCGCAATCCGCCTTTTGTAACGACAGGCGAGGCATCCTGCGCAACCGTGACGATCTTCACCGGCGCAAGACCTTTTTTGAAGTACCTGCCGGTATTCAGTTCCGCCGTCAGGCAGCCAACTTCCCAGTCCGCCATCGTGTCGAACACATAAAGGTACACAACATTGTTGTTCATGATGAAAACCTCCGCAAAATTTCATGCCGGGCTAAGTTTCCCCGGCATGTTTTGTATTCCTTCATTATAAAAAAGATTCACTGACAAAACCTGTCAGTGAACCGTTCAAACTCGATAATATTCCATTAGTTCCGATGCAACGGAGACCAGCCGTTCCTTCAAACTCTGCGGCTCGATTACTTGAATCGCCGTACCATATGCCAGGAGAAAACCCGGCACATACGCAAGGAGCGCCTGCTCGTTCAGCAGAAAGACGGCTTGATTTCCCGCTCGTTCTTTCAGGTGATGGCCTAGAAACCAGTGGATGCACAGATCGTCCAGCGCTTCCGGCCTGCCCTGTATGACCAGCGGAACCATCGCTTCCGAGTGATCCGGGTCGGGCAGAAGATTCTGCAAAAAGAACGCTCTTGCGGAAAAACCCTTTGGCCGCAGGAAGAACGTTTGTGTGGGCGTGATGCGCAGGATCCGTTCCGCGCGGAAGCTTCGTATTTCCTTGCGGGAGTGGCAGTACCCGACGGTGTACCATTTGTTATTCCAATAGAGAATTCCGTAAGGATCAATGATGCGCGTTCGGGGCTGTTCTTCGCGGCCGGTGCGGTAGTCAATCTCCACGGAAGTTCCGCTTGCCGCGGCTTGTTCCAGCTCTTCGAGCGTCTTTTGAACGGAAGCGTCGATCTCCTGGCTGATGACGTCAAAGCCCGCAAGATGGCGTTTGAGCGCGCTCTCCTGCTCGCGGGTGGAAAACAGTTTCAGCTTTCTGGTCGCATTGTCAAGCGATTCACTGAACGGGTAACCCGCTTCCCTTGCGAAGATCGCGG
>JBDKTD010000040.1:0-14283 GCA_039680365.1 Clostridiaceae bacterium | reverse complement strand
CTCACCTTGCGGGCATCATGGCTGCGGAGCTCGGCGCAAACGTCGCTCTCGCCAAGCGCGCGGGGTTACTGCACGATATCGGCAAGTCCATCGACCACGAAGTCGAAGGGCCGCATACACAGATTGGCGCGGATCTCGCCAAAAAGTTCCGCGAGAACAACGCCATTATCCACGCGATTGCCGCGCACCACGGTGATATAGAGCCGCAGACGATCGAAGCAATTCTCGTTCAGGCGGCGGACGCCATCTCGGCGGCGCGTCCCGGCGCACGGCGTGAAACACTGGAGAGCTACATCAAACGTCTTGAAAAGCTCGAAGAAATCGCCAACTCCTACGAAGGCGTGGAAACGTCCTATGCCATTCAGGCGGGACGCGAAATCCGCATCATCGTCAAGCCGGACAAGATCAGCGACAGCGACGCGGTCGTCGTTGCGCGGGATATTGCAAAGCGCATCGAAGGCGAACTGGAGTATCCGGGCCAGATCAAAGTCAGCGTTATCCGCGAAACCCGCACGGTCGATTTCGCAAAGTAAAAATGAAGCATCGCGGGGCATGGGGTAACCATGCCCCGTTTGACGAAACAAACGCAAGCGCGGCGAAAGCCGCGTATTTTACGCGGAAGGCGTATTTTGGAGGCAACAACATGTTCCCTGTTTCGGATGGCCATTGCGACTATTTATACGGCGCAATTCAGTCCGGCTATGATATCAAAAACCCCAAACGCGAGCAATCCACAAAGATTTCCGACATGCTCAGCGGCGGAGTCGCTTTGCAGTTCTTTGCGTGCTGGATCGACATGACGCTCAAAACGCCGACGCTGCACCAATGCATCGCCATGATCGACGTTTATAACCGCATGCTCGAAGAGAACCCCGAACTTGTGCCATTGACGAAGGACTACACGCCGGAGAGCGGAAAAATCGCGACCGTTTTGACCGTTGAAGGCGGGGAAGCGGTGGAAGGCAGTTTGGCGGTGCTGCGCGTGCTGCGTAGACTCGGCGTCTGCGCAATGACGCTGACATGGAACGACAACAACGAACTTTGCGGAGCGGCGCTCGACAAAGGCAATAAAGGCCTTTCCGCCATCGGCAGGGAGATCATCGACGAAATGTGCCGTATCGGCATTGCCATTGACGTATCTCATATCAGCGACAAAGCCATTGAGCAGATTCTCGAACGCGCCACGCGCCCGGTCTTTGCCTCGCATTCCAACGCCCGCAGCGTGATGGATCATCCGCGCGCGCTGACCGACGAGCAGATTCGCGCAATCTCCGCGCAGGGCGGAACCGTCGGCGTCAACTTCTATTATCAACAGCTTTCCAAAAAGCCGGAAGCGAATATGGAAGACGTGCTCAGGCATATCGATCGCGTGGTTGAAATCGGCGGCATACGGTGCTGCGCCATCGGTTCGGACTTTGACGGCATGCAGAAATACCCACCGGAACTCCGGTCGAGCAAGGATTTCCCGAAGCTGACCGCCGCTCTGCAGAAACGCGGCTACTCGGACGCGGATATCTATCGCATCATGTACCAGAACCTGCGGGATTATATTGTACAGTTTGTTTGAAGCATTTTAGTATGTATCTATATATGATATTATATAAGGAAGTTAACTGATATAGAAATTTTGCGAGGTTTTTATGGAAAGTGGCTTTAAAATTAAACTTGATGTAAGTAATATTGGGCCACATACTGGAAGTAATGAAATTCACTTTACTGATGATGTTGAATCTAATAAAGCTGTTTTCTTTGCTGAGAATGGAGTTGGCAAGTCGTTTATCAGCAGGACATTTCGGCATCTTTCAAGACAAAATATTTCTTATCCTTCGAATGATTTGATCTCTTTGGGAACGCAATATGGACATGTTAGTTTTACGGTGATGAGTAAAGGGGCTGTTTCTTCATCTACAGTTGCTGTTAGAAAGGGT
The DNA here is from genome assembly GCA_039680365.1 of Clostridiaceae bacterium. GTDB lineage: Bacteria > Bacillota > Clostridia > Christensenellales > CAG-138 > UBA7703. The sequence continues at coordinate 12,355 of JBDKTD010000040.1, read as the reverse complement.
GAATCGGTTGCAATTACAAATGACGCAAACTATGTGTTTCATGTTTTCAATAGTGACTTTGTTGAAGAAAACTTAAGAACTAATGATTTTACGCCTGATGGTAAAATTGAAGGCTATATACTTGGCAAAAGCAATATAGATGTTTCATCAGAAAAAGCAAAATTAGCTAAACTCACAGAGAAGTATGATGAACTTAATAAAATAATTAAAAATGAAATTGAGATTGCAAAGGGTGAGCTAAAAAGCGCTGGGGTAAGTAGTTCTACGCGAGAATATACTCTTCTATCTAGAGATAGTATATTATATTATACAAAAAAGGATGATTTTTACTCGTATAGCGATGTATTACTCCAATTAATAAAACTCAAAAACATGCCAGAAGATATTCCAGCTATTCCTTCAATTCACATCCTTGAATGGACATTAGATTCTGAAAGAGTTGAATATATTCTAAAAACGAAAATCCCTACTTCAGATTTGGATTCAGAGTTTATTGAAAGCATCAAAAGAAGTCAGCCATTTTTTGATAGTGGTCTAAAAATACTTGGTGAAGGGAATCATTGCCCATTTTGCGGTCAAGAACTTGATACACATGCGATTGAATTAATTGCAAAGTATCAGAATTTTTTAAAGGGAAAAGAAGCAGCATTATATTCAGAAATAAAAAACATAATTGCAGAAATCCAAAAGGTAATTGTATCGATTGAAGATTTGCCTAGATTAACCGCTTTGGCAAACGCGAAATTAATAATTTTACAACAATACTTCCCATCCATAAGTGATATAGAACTTGACAAGCTTGACGTTGGAAGAGAAGAGATAGTTATTTTTCAAAATCTTGTTATGGAGCTAGACCACAAAACCAGTGACCTCGAATATATATATGATGGTATTTGCGAACTTGAGGTTGCATGCAGAAATGTTATAAAAATTATTAACACAAGAATTGAAAAATGTAACAGGCTTGTCCAACGAGCCAATGAACAAAGGGAAAACAGCGCAAACGAGAGGCTGAACCTAAGGAAACACTTATGTTTAGCTCAATATGCAAGATGTCATGAGAAACTAAGATCTACAATTGATGAGGTTAATGCAGTAAAAAGTGAAATTGAATTAACCAAGGAAGGCATTCGCACCAAAGAGATGTTAACTAAACGTGAAAAGAAAGAAGCAGTTTATAGCACACTCGTTCATTATTTAGATTTATTCTTTTTGGGAAAATATCTCGTTGATGAAGAAACATTTAAAATCATATTCGGGAGTAACGTTCTTGAAAAAGGGGCAGCACATGTTTTAAGTGATGGAGAGAAAAGCATTGTTGCATTTTGCTACTATCTTGCCTTAACACACTTACAGGTAGATAATACAATGGAGTACAACCGATTATTTTTCCTCATTGATGACCCCGTATCTAGCATGGATTATAAATATGTCTTCATATTATCACAGATTATAAGAAGCCTTGATAAAATGTTCGATATTACAGCACAATACTATAGAATTTGGATTTTTACACATAATTGTGACTTCTTTAATTTATTAGCACGAAACCATGTTTTAGGTAGAAGTTGTAGCTTTTATCATTTCAAACCAGGTAATATATCGAGATTCAAACAAGAATTTATGCTTCCTTATGAGTGCCACCTCTATGATCTACTTAACATATCAAATGGGGGAGAACCATCTCACACAACTGCGAACTCAATTCGACATGTTTTAGAAACAGTAAACAAATTCGAGAATCCTCGAAGAAGTTTGGAAAAATTCATACAAGAATATGATGAATTAGCAATAAATCCGTGGATATATTGTATGTGTAATGATTTATCTCACGGTAACGTTACTGGGCAGGCTTCAATATCAAAAGAAAATCTCGTTCAAGCATGCAAGACTGTTATTCAATTTCTTAAAAGTAATTATCCGGGACAATTACAATCGATATCCGCTCATATAGAATAATAAGAAACAAATTTTCAATGTAAGAACTAAGCATTTTGTTCATTATGGACAATTTATTCTATCACTTAACTATTTAATACAGTGTTTGAAAGTACGGTAAATAATCGCTCCAGCGGGTCGGAGATCAGTTTCAGAAGCAACGCAATCAGGATTGTGCCGATCAGATTCAGTATTGCGCAAACCGCAAACAGCGCGGGCCACGGCAACCCCTGCAACGCGGGAATAACAAAGAACAGCAGGCTGGAGGAAACGCCCTGCGCCAGGTAGAAGTACAGCGCGTTCTTGCCAACCCAGACGAAGGCGTTTTTCGGTGAAACGCTCACGAACTTCTTGATATAAAGCGATAGGGAAACGCCGATCATCGACGCAAAGAAATATTGCAGGTTCGGCGGGAACTTCGCGCTTTGCAGATCGAATCCGTTTCTGTGGGAGAGAACCATGAAGCCAAACAACCCGATCAGCAGGACGGCAATCGCTATCAACAGATGGTGTAGTTTCGGGACGACCCAGTCCTTGGCGAGATAACCCAGAATGAAAAAGAGCGCGTAGAAAAGAATCGTCTGCAGCGAGCCGTTCGAAGAGTGCTGCAGCGAAAGAAACGCAAACAGAAAGAACACGAGCGCCGCCAGCAAACGAAGAACTCGGAACGCGGTGTTCTGATTCTGCGAAAGCCGCGTAATCAGCACGATAGCGCCGGAAACGGCGATGCTGACGCAGTAATACACAGGCAGGAACCAAAACGAACTGCCGACGACGGGGAGCAGGAGATTGTCTTTCGGGAATACAAAGAAAAACGTATTCAGCGCGGAGGCGGGGGAGAATTCCGCGCGGTGGAACACGAAGATTGCGATTGTATACAGCACGAGGAATACTGTGTACTTCAGGTGCGTTTTAAAAACGTTGAGAAGCGATTTTTCAAAGGAGTTCGAGTAAGAAAACGCCCAGCCGGCGATAAAGAAGAACAGCGGAACGTCTATGAGCAGCGTCAGGCTCTGGAACCACACCGGAACATACTGGGAGCCGGACCAGAACGCGGTATGGATGAGTACGATATTGACCGCGGCAAGCCCGCGAAGGAAATCGATATAGTAGTTTCTTCCGGCGGAAGGTTGACTAGACAATACGCTCATCCCAATAAGTCCCCCAAGACAGCATGATACCTGAATTGTAAAGGAATCGCACGAACGCGTCAAGAAACGGTATACGGTGACTGGACGATACTTGCGTGGAAAACGGAAGAAAAACTGCTTGCATTTTATCGGTGCATCCGTTAAAATACGATTTGCGGACTAAAAAGACCACGCCTTCCTAGGGGCATGATGTAATGGCAACATAGCGGTCTCCAAAACCGTTCTTCTAGGTTCGAGTCCTAGTGCCCCTGCCAAAACAAAAGACCATCCAACGGGTGGTCATTTGTTTTGCTGTCATTCAGATAGGACTCGAAGCCGCGTTCAAAAACGCCGCAGTGCAGCGTTTTTAGCGGCCGGGTAGCGCCGCCGACAGTCTGCGCCGCGAAAAGCGCAAGCAGACCGAGAGCGAAGCGGAGAGTCCTAGTGCCCCTGCCAAAACAAAAGACCATCCAACGGGTGGTCTTTTGTTTTGTTATTGCTCAAATTGGACTGAAGACAACTGAGAAAATACGGACAAATGCTGTTGAGTGATTTATCAGCCGCCCTGAGAAAGACGGCGATCCTTAGTGCCCGCGTCGAATCTTATGCAACGCGGCGGCAATTTCTGAGCGGAGCATCGCGATCCACATTTTAAAAGTCAACTTTGGCACTCGCCAATCGAGACCGTCTTCTCTTGTCTGCTGGCACGGATGACAAATCCCGCAAGGCGTTCCGTCCGGATTCGGATTATGACAAAACCAGGTAAGATCCATAAGGTCGGCAAAGCCGTATTGTTCCGACAACTTCGCCATCCCTGGTTTTGTCTTGTCGATGATAGGAAAACGAATCGAATGGAAAATACGATACTCTGGGCGCGAAAGCTGCTCTTTCAAAACAAAATAATGATCGCCTTGTTCAGACACGGGAACCAGGTCTCCACGACGCTCCAGCGCGAGAAAAATGTTGCCGTAGTCGCTGCGCTCCAGACAAAGCTCCAGTGGTCCGTTTGCAAAGTGCTTTGCATAGCGGCAGAGCCAGTCGTATTGAGAACCTGCCTTCGTACTCCTTGCAAAAATATGATAGTTCCGGGTGATTTCTTCATCCGGCTCGATAGCGTCGCGGTCCGTCACAATCAAGGGCAGAAAACGATTTTCCGTTTCGGGGTGCTTTAAGATTGTCTCCGTTCGGATTTGCCGCATCGCAAACAGCTCGCGTTCTTTGGACTTTCGCGATGGATCAACAATATAATGCGGCTGTACGGTTTCGTGCAGCTCAAGAAGCAAATACAAGACGCGAAATGTAGAATCCCATCCTCCGGTCCACAACACGTGCTTCATTTTTATTTCTCCATTGACTGCTCAGCAGATTTTAGTTTTGTTTCCATGCTAAAACTCAAAAAAGAATAAAAATCATTTTTGATTATACACCTGAAATCAATTACTGATAAGTGCAAAGAATAAAAGCAGGTTGCTAGTTTTAAAGGAATCCGCAGATTCGTTTATCGCAACCAACGTTTGACAAAATCGATAAAAGCGCCACCAACGCGCGGTAGAGTTGCGCGTGGAAAATCCGTATAATAATAGCATAGAACAACGAGGGGGAAACAACCGATTGAGTTTCGGAACGAACCTGCAGTATCTCCGCCGCCTGCATGGGTCAATGACGCAGGAAGCGCTGGCGGAAAAGCTGAACGTTACTCGGCAAACAATCTCCAAATGGGAATCCGACGAGGCATATCCCGCTATGGAGAAGCTGTTTGAACTTAGCGACTTTTTCTCCTGCACGATGGATCAGCTGCTGCGCGGCAAGATCGGCACGGGAGGCTCCGCATATTCGCCCGTCCGCATCGAACAGCTGGAGCGGTTCCGCATTGCCCGGCACGCCGTTATCAGCGCATCGCCGGAAGACGACGCAACGCTTTCCATGAAAGCCTGGGCGGAAAAGAGCGGCCTGCTCGACGTATCCGGCTATTCGCTCGATATGATCGGTTGGGATTTTCCGTGCCTGTCACAGGAGCAGATCAACGTATTCAACATGCACGGCTACGTTTCGGCGTGCGTCATTCCGGCGGACTTTGCGCCCAAGTGCGACGGCGCGGAACTGGTTTGGCAGGAAGGCGGCAAGTACGCCGCCATCACGATTACGGAGCCGTTCAAAGCGGCGTTTACGCTGATTCCGAACGCTTATAAGACGATTTTGGACTATCTGCGCGAGAAGAACATTCCCATGCGGGAAGAATCGCAAACGCAGTCGTTCTGCTTTGAACGCGTTTACGTAAAGAACAGCGTGGAATTTATGGACGTATTTATCGCGCTGGCATAAACACTATTATGTACGAAGCAAAAAGAGCCAACCTTTCCCAAGGGTGGCTCTTTGCGTTGTTTGACGATTGTTTCGCTTAGAACTTTTCGCCGCACTCCGGACAGAACTTGGGTTTCGCGCCGTCCGCTGGAGCAAAGCCGCACTTAGGGCACTTGAAGGCTTCCGGCTTGGCCGCGCCGCAGTTGCTGCAGAACTTGCCGGTATTGCCGGTCTGTCCGCACTTGGGGCAAGTCCAGCCGCCTGCTACGGGCTGCGGTTCGCCGCAGTTACTGCAGAACTTGCCGGTGTTGCCGGGATGTCCGCATTTGGGGCAGACCCAGCCCTGCGGTGCGCCCGCCTGTTGACCGAGGCCGTAGAGCGACTGCGCGCTGGTTCCGCCCGCGTTTGCCGCGGCGTTCATGCCCGCAAAAGCCACGAAAGCGCCTGCGCCTTCGTTCTTTGCCGCGTCCTGCATGGCCTGCGCCTGCGCGCTGGCAAGCACCGCCGCCGCCATGGTGGGGTCTTTGAGCGCTGCCGCCTGCTGGAGCTGCTTGATGCGCTCCTCGTCCTCTTCCGATGCGGAAACGGAGCTTACGCCGAACGACGCAACCGCGATGCCGCGCAGTTCTTTCCACTTTTCGGTGAGCACTTCGTTGAGTGCGTCCGCAATCTCCTGCGTATGCCCGGGCAGCGCGCTGTAACGGATGCCCATATCGCTGATCTTGGAGAACGCGGGCTGAAGCGCGGTCATAAGCTCGCTCTTGAGCTGGGAGTCGATCTCGTCCCGGCGGTAAACGCTCTCAACGTTGCCGCAGACGTTGGCGTAGAACAGGAGCGGATCGACAAACTTATAGGAGTATTCGCCAAAGCAGCGAATTGCAATGTCGATATCCAGACCGATGTTGCGGTCGACAACGCGGAACGGGACGGGGTTTGCGGTTCCGTATTTATTGCCGATGATCTCCTTCTTGTTAAAGAAGTACACGCGCTGATCTTTGGCCGTGTCGCCGCCAAAGCCGATACGCTTTCCAATCAGCTGCAGAGAAGCGATAAGGCCTTTGCCGAATCCGCCGTAGAACAGCGAAGGTTCGGTTGAGGTATCATAGAGGAATTCGCCGGGCTGGTCGGAGAACTCAACGACTTTGCCCTGCTCGACAATCATCATAAACTGCCCTTCGTTGACGGCAACGATAGAACCGTTGGAAATGACGTTGTCGGAGCCCTTTGTGTTGGAACTGCGGCGTTCGTTGACGCGCTTCTGGCCTTTGCTGACTAAAATATCCGCGCCAAGAGATTCGCAGTAAAAATACTCTTTCCATTGATCGGCGAGAACGCCGTTGATTGCGCCGCCGACTGCCGCGATTAAGCCCATCGGTGTTACCCCCTTCTTTAATACCGTCATTATACCAATACGCCTTTGGTTTGTCGATACAGGCGGGCTGTTTTACGCGTGCGTCAGCGTATGGCGCGAACGTTCGCTTTGCACTGCGCGAGAGGACGGAAGGCGCTCCTCTTCGCCCTTTCGGATGGCGCGCCGCGAAAAAAGATGGTATAATACCGAATGCGCGGCGAAGGGGTATCTTCCGTTCGCGCATCAACTGATGAGCCGGTGCGGCGTAAACCGCTCGGCAAGTTGAAAGGGTAAAGGTACGCTATGGCTAAAAACGAAAAGAAATCGTTTGTCAAAGGCGCGTTCATCCTCGGCTTAGCCGGACTGATCTGCAAGGTCATCGGCGCGTTTTTCCGTATTCCAATGTACAACATGCTCGGCGACGGCATGCAGTACTATGAGGCGGTTTATCCGTATTATTCCACGCTTTTAGTCATCAGCTCGGCGGGCCTTCCCACCGCGATTTCCCGCATGGTTGCCGAGCATTCGACGCTGGGTGATATGGCGGGCGCAAAGAAAGTGTTTCAAAAGTCGCTGATCATGCTCGTCTGCATTGGCACCATTACGACGGCGTTGATGTACGTGGGAGCGGATTTTCTGGCAAAACACACCGTCGGCGCTGGTGCTGCTATGTCGTTTCGGATGATGTCGCCCGCGCTTTTAATCGTTTCGATCATGTGCGCCTACCGCGGGTACCTGCAGGGCTTACAGCAAATGATCGGCACGGCCATGAGCCAGCTCGCCGAACAGGCGGGCAAACTCGCCATCGGGCTTTACCTGGCGCATCTTTGGATGCCGCGCGGGCTCGAATACGGCGCGATGGGCGCGGTGGCGGGCGTTACGCTTTCGGAACTGCTCGCGCTGATCGTCGTCGCTCTCTTTTACGCGTTCCGCAAGCGTGAGTTGGCTCCGCTGGAGCCGGCGGAACCGCAGACGCCCGCGGAAAGCACGGGGCATATCTTCCGCAACCTGCTTACCATCGCGATACCCGTTACCATTGGCGCTGCCATCATGCCGATCATGGGTATTGTTGACGCATCGCTAATTAACAGCACGCTCATCGATATCGGCTTTTCCAAAGCGGCGGCTTCCATGCGGTTTGTAGCGCTGCGCAGCAATGTTACCAATATCATCAACATGCCAGCTGTTCTGACCATCGCGCTCGCTATGAGCCTGGTTCCTACGGTTTCCGCCGCGCGCGCAACAAAGGACACCAAGGGCATTCACAAAGCCTCCGCCATGGGCATCAAGCTTGCCATGTTTATCGGTATTCCGTGCGCGGTCGGGCTGTTTGCGCTAGCAAGCCCCGCGATCGACTTTTTGTACGATATCGACCCGGTGCGCCTGGCCATTGCAAGCGCTTTGATGCGAACCTCCGCCATAGGCGTAATCTTCCTTTCGCTCGTGCAGACGCTTACCGGCATTCTGCAGGGCGTAGGCAAGCAACATATTCCCGTGATCAACCTCTTTATCGGCGGCGTTGTAAAGGTTGTGCTGATGCTAACGCTCATGAGGAACCCGAATATCGAGATTCAGGGTGCGGCCATCTCGACCACGGCCTGCTATATCGTTGCGGGCGTGCTGGACGCGATTTATCTTATTCGATACACAAAGCTCCGGCTCAAAGTGATGGATACGTTTGTCAAACCCATCGTCGCTTCGCTCGTGATGGGATCAGCGGCGTACTTTACCTACGGGTTAGTAATGGATCTTCTCTCATCCAACACCATTGCGACTGCGGCGGCCATCGCCGTTGGCTTTGGACTGTATCTTCTGCTGACGCTCTGGATGCGAATGTTTACCAAGGATGATTTTTCGCTAATTCCGGGCGGCAGACTGCTTGCGCGGCTGCAATACGGTAAACACGCGGATGCAAAAACCGCCGTGAAAGGATAACTATGCCGGGTATTGTCATCATTCCACTGTTCTCGCCCAATACGCTGACCACCGCCGCGAGCAAAGCCATTCAGAGCGCGGACAGACTGTTTTTGCAGACGACGCTTCATCCGAGCGCGGAAACCGTCCGCGCGCTGAACGCTGCGTTCGTCTCCATGGACGATCTGTTTGAAACCTGCGCGGATTTCGACCGGCTCAACGAGTCGATCGCAGAGCGCCTCGCTTCCGCGGGAGACTGCGTATACGTCGCCACCGGCAGCATCTTTTCCAGCCAGCTTCCGGTGATCAAACAGAAGGCGATTGAGCACGGAATCAACGTTACGGTTCTGCCGTATGTTTCCGTTTCCGCCGCGGCGTTTGCCGCTCTGCCGCAGGCGAGGGAACTCTCCGCACACGACCTGCCGAAGGCATTCGACCCGGAGCAAAGTTATGTGGTGTGCGAAATCGATTCGCGCCTGATCGCGGGAGAGGCCAAACTTGCGCTGACGGAGTTCTTTGACGACGAACTTACCGTTTCAATCTCTTCGATCGGTAAGAACGGCGATTACGAGTCCCGCTCGATTCCGCTCTGCGAACTCGACCGTCAGGACGCTTACGACGCTTCAACTTGCCTGTATCTCGGCGGGCTTCCGTATGAGCAGAGAAAGCGGCATACCCTGGAGGACGTCATGCGCCTCGTGCGCCGTCTCCGCGCGCCGAACGGCTGTCCGTGGGATCGCGAGCAGACGCACGCTTCGCTGAAGAACGCGCTGCTGGAGGAGTGTTATGAACTCATCGACGCAATCGACGAAGGTGACGATAACCATATCTGCGAGGAACTGGGCGACGTGCTCCTCCAGTTTGCGCTGCACGCCGTCATTGCCGAAGAGCAGGGGACGTTCACCACGCAGGACGCGGCAACCGATCTCGTTGAAAAACTGATCTATCGTCACCCGCATGTGTTCGGCGAAGTGCGCGTCAGCGGTTCAGGCGACGTGCTCAAAAACTGGGACGCGCTTAAAATGCAGCAGCGCAAGCAGGAAACGCAGGCGGAAGTGCTCAAGAGCGTCCCCAGAAGTTTTCCCGCGTTGCTCAGGAGCCGAAAGGTGCAGAAAAAAGCGTCGGACGTCGGTTTCGACTGGCCAAACGCGAGGGAGGCGTTCTTCAAAATCGGCGAAGAGACCGCCGAACTCGACGAGGCGATGCGCTCCGGCGAGCACGTTGCCGAGGAGATGGGCGACCTTTTATTTGCGGTGGTCAACGTTGCGCGGCTATTGAAGTTGGAGCCGGAATTTCTCTTGATGGAAGCTACGGATAAGTTTATCAAACGCTTTCAAATCATGGAGCAGCTCGCCGTTTCGGAAGGAAAAGCCCTGCCGGAAATGACGCTCGAGCAGATGGATTTGTTATGGGATGAAGCAAAAAAGCGCGGAAACAGGGAATAATTCACAAATTAAGGCTTGATAAATACCACGAACATTGATACAATGTTTCAGCAACCAAAAAACTATGGAGGTTTACACAATGAATAAAACCGATTTAATCGCGGCTGTCGCGGAGAAGAGCGAACTGTCGAAAAAGGATGCGGAAAAAGCCGTTGGCGCTCTGCTGAGCGCGATCGAAGATTCCCTGAAGGCCGGTGAAAAGGTCTCCATCGTCGGTTTCGGCACGTTCGAGGCGAAGGTTCGCCCCGCTCGCAAAGGCCACAATCCGCAGACCCGCAAGGAAATCGATATTCCGGCTTCCAAGCTGCCCACCTTCAAGGCCGGCAAAGCCCTCAAAGATTCGCTCAACTAAAAACGAGTCGTTTTCTTACGCCGTGCGGTTTTCCGTACGGCGTTTCTCTTGTTCTTTCTAGACGTGCTGGCTCAAGAAGTTAGTATCTCCCGAAAGCAGATTAAATTACATAGATGCAAACAGATTTTTCGATCTTTCCGCTAAGGCTTGATTCCTGGCGCGATTTGCGAGATAATGTTTGCATTATTTTACTTTGACGGGAGATTATGCGGCATGCGTCAGTTTCAGGATCGAATCCGCGCCGAGGGGCGGGTGCTCCCTGGCAATATCATCAAGGTAGACGGCTTTTTGAATCACCGCGTGGATACTGCGCTGATGCGCGACATGGCGAAAGAATTCAAGAGCCGTTTTGATTTATCCGGGCTGACGGCGGTGCTCACGGTGGAAGCCTCCGGCATTGCGCTGGCAACCATTTGCGCCGAGGAGTTTGGCGTGCCGATGATTTTTGCCAAGAAGGCGAAATCGGACAATATCGAAGGCGGACTCTACCACAGCGAAATCTACTCCTATACTTATAAAAAGAAGTTTACGCTGATTCTCGCCAGCCAATGGCTCAAAGCGCACGATAAGGTGCTGATCATCGACGACTTTCTTGCCAATGGCGAAGCGCTGCGCGGATTGATTGAAATTGTCCACGAGGCGGAAGCGGAGCTGATCGGCATTGGTGTAGCGATTGAAAAAGGGTTCCAGCCCGGCGGGCAGAGAATTCGCGAGGCGGGGATTCATCTCGAGTCGCTTGCTATTATTGAGAGCGCCGACGAAACCGGCATTCGTTTCAGGGAGGAATAACAACATGCGCGAACGCGTCGTCGTTCTCGACTTTGGCGGGCAGTATAACCAGCTGATTGCGCGGCGCGTGCGGGAAGCGGGCGTTTTCAGCGAACTGATTCCGCATACCGCTTCGCTGGAGCGCATCAAGGGGGATTCGCTTTCGGCAATCATCCTTACCGGCGGGCCGGACAGCGTGTATGCGCCGGATGCGAAAGCCTGCGACAACGCAATCTTTTCGTTGGGTGTTCCGGTGCTTGGCATCTGCTACGGCATGCAATACATCGCCAAGGTATTCGGCGGGAAAATCGCCTCCGCAAACATCCGCGAATACGGGCATACGAAAATCCAACTGGACGCGCATTCGCTCTTTTCGGGGCTCGGCGGCGTGGTCTGGATGAACCATAACGACTCCGTTACCCGCGCGCCGGAGGGGTTTGCCGCCATTGCGCGGACGGACGCTTGCCCGGTTGCGGCATTTGCCGATGAACTGCGCAAGCTCTACGGCATTCAGTTCCATGCGGAAGTGACGCACACGGTCAACGGTCAGCTCCTGTTTCGAAACTTCCTGCGGGACGTATGCGGGCTGGCTTGCGATTACAGCGCGGCAAACCTCCGCGAGGAGCTGATTGCGCAGGTGCGCGCGCAGGTGGGGAACGCCCGCGTGATCGGTGCGCTTTCCGGCGGGGTGGACTCTTCGGTAGCATCCGTGCTGGTGCACGAGGCGATTGGCGAGCAGCTCACCTGCATCTTTGTGGATCACGGCTTGCTGCGTGAAAACGAAGCGGAAGAGGTGATGCGCGTCTATCATGACACGCTTTCGCTCAACATCATAAAAGTGGACGCGCGGGAACGGTTTTTGGAAAAGCTCAAGGGCGTAACCGAGCCGGAACGAAAGCGCAAGATCATTGGCGAAGAATTCATCCGTGTATTCGAGGAGGAGTCCAAAAAGCTCGGCGGCGGGGAATACCTGCTGCAGGGTACGATCTACCCGGACGTCATCGAGAGCGGCACCGGCAGTGCGGACACGATCAAGAGCCACCACAACGTTGGCGGGCTCCCGAAGGATATCGGGTTCATCGGGTTGGTGGAGCCGCTTCGCATGCTGTTTAAAGACGAGGTGCGCGCGCTGGGCGAATCTCTCGGCATTCCGCAC
>JBDKTD010000008.1:0-6234 GCA_039680365.1 Clostridiaceae bacterium | reverse complement strand
GCGGCGGAAGCGCTGGGCGTTCCGTTTGAAAGCATCCAGTTTTACGGCACGGATACGCACTGCATCCCGGACTGCGGCATGACGGTTGCTTCCCGCGGCACGGTCATGGGCGCGCAGCCCGTCCGGCGCGCGGGTGAAAAGCTCAACCGCATCCTGCGGGAAAACGCTGTCGGCCTCGACTTGTTCACATCGGGCAAGGGCGGCTCACCGCTCGACCGCACGGCGGACGATATTGTCCTTCTGGACAGCTTCTTTTTCGACCCGAATTACCCCGGCTACCGCGTCTCGCTTGCGGAAGTGGCGGGTACGGCGCTCTGGCGGGGCATGTGCCTCTCCGCCTACGAGTGGTTCACGCCCCCGCCCTGCCTGCAGGATCACGCGACCCAGCAGGGCAAGGCCTTCCCCACCTATTCGTACGCCTGCGTCGTTGCCGAAGTCGAAGTCGATACCTCCACGGGAGAAGTGAACGTCGTCCGCGTAACCAGCAGTCACGACACGGGCACCGCCATCAACCCCGCCCTGATTCAGGGGCAGGTGTACGGCGGCGTGGTCATGGGGCAGGGTTACGGCACCATGGAGGAGGTCGTTACGAAAAATGGCCTCGTCAAAACGCAGAATCTGGACGAGTACCTGATTCCAACCGCCATGGACATGCCGGAAATCCATATCAACCTCTTTGAATGCGACGATCCCGCCGGAACTTACGGCGCAAAGAGCGTCGGCGAACCCGCAACCGAGTGCGTGGCCGCCGCCATTGCCAACGGGGTGTATAACGCCACCGGCTGGCGGATCCGCCAGAACCCCGAGAGTTTGGAAAACGTCCTGCTCGGCAAAAAGCTCTGGTAAGGGAGGCGAGACAGCGATGCGAAAGTTTACGTTCCTCACCCCGCACTCGCTTTCCGAAGCGCTTTTGCTGTTGCGGGAGCACGCGGGCAGAATCAAGCCGCTCGCGGGCGGAACCGACCTGATGGTTGAACTGCGCGGCGATAACGAAAAGCTTGAGAGCATGGATTACGCGCTCGATCTGACGGTTCTGCCGGAGCTCCGTTCCATTACGCTGGAAGACGGCCTCGTCTCCATTGGCGCCATGGCCACGCATAACGACGTTGCAACTTCGCCCGTGGTTCGCTCCGCCGCCGCCATGCTCGCCGAAGCGAGCGCGAGCGTCGGCGCACAGCAGATTCGAAATATCGGCACCATCGGCGGCAACGTCTGCAACGCCGCCGTCGCGGCGGATACGCTTTCTCCACTCGCGGCGCTCGACGCGCGGGTCACGCTTTTGAGCGTTTCCGGCGCGCGCGAACTGCCGCTTTCTGCGTTTATCCTCGGCGCGGGCAAAACCGCGCTTCAGCCGGACGAACTGCTCGCGAAACTTTCGTTTGCGCCGCTTACGGGCTGGCAAAGCCGTTTTGTCAAGCTCGGCCGCAGAAAAGCGCTCGCCATCTCGCGCATGAACATCGCCGTCGCTCTCCGGTTCGAAGACGGTCGTATCGCGGAGGCGCGCGTTTCCCCCGGTTGCGTGTTTGCTTCCCCGAGACGCGTCTCCAGCGCGGAAGCGCTCTTAATCGGCCAGGCGCCTTCCCTGTCGCTGTTCGAAGCGTGCGGCAAAGCCGTTTCGGAAGAGATGGTCGCCGTCACCGGCGTACGCTGGTCAACGGAATACAAATACCCCGCGCTCGCGGCCATTGTGCGCCGCGCGCTCTGCGAGGCGGCGGGACTGACGGAGGCGGAAGCATGAGAAAGCTGCGTTTTATCCTCAACGGCAAGCCCGTCGAAACCGAAGCTGCCGATAACGCGCGGCTTCTGGACGTCCTGCGCGATACGCTGGGACTTACCGGCACCAAGGAAGGCTGCGGCGTCGGCGAATGCGGCGCCTGCACGGTGATCGTGAACGGAGCCGCCGTGGACAGCTGTCTCTACCCCGCCCTCCGCGCAAACGGCAAAAACGTTACCACCATCGAAGGCTTAGCAAAGGACGGCCGGCTCGACCGCCTCCAGCAGGCGGTGCTGGATCACCACGCGCTGCAATGCGGTTTCTGCACGCCGGGCTTCATCATGAGCGCAAAAGCGCTGTTGGATCAAAACCCGCACCCCACGCGCGAAGAGGTCAAAGTTGCCATTGCGGGCAATCTCTGCCGTTGCACGGGCTATGAACAGCTCATCGAGGCCGTTTTGGACGCGGCTGAGAGAGAATAACTCTTACTTTTTCTTTTTCAAAGAAAAAGTAAGCAAAAAGAAATTCATTTTCTCTGTTTCTCTCTTTTGATAAGAGAGAGAAAACGTTCAATAAAGAATTTTTCTCTGCTTCTCTCTTTTTAAAAAGAGAGAAGACAGCTTAATAAGGAGGAACCCGAATCATGGTTGAATTCTGGCAGGTTGTGCCGAATGTCCTGGAAAAGTTCAAGCCTCTCGGCATGACGGCAAAAGGCGCGGGCGCAGCCTATCTCATGGCGCGCGTGTACATCGGCCTCATGGTCATTCTCGGTCTCTGGTGGAATAAGCACCTGCCCTCTTCCGTTGCGGAGGAAGGCTGGAGCAGCCGCACCATCGCCCGCATCGCCATCCTCACCGCGCTGTCCGCGGCGGGCGGATTCATCACGCTTCCGGGCGCAACCAGCATCCGTTTCGACTCGCTGGCGGGCTATTTTGGCACGCTGATGTTCGGCTGGCAGGTCGGCGCCATCGTCGCCATGTTCGGCACGTTCTTTTCGAACCTCATGAGCGGTTTCTCCGGCTGGGCGCCGTTGGTTCCGTATTACATGATCAATATGGCGCTCGCGGTCACGTGCTTCGGCATCGCGACCAAGAAGTTCGGCACAGTGCCGGGCATTATCGTAGGCACCATCGTGAACACACTCTGCATCGCACCTTGGCCGCTCATGATGGGCTGGGCCATGCTGATTGCAACCATCATCCAGCAGGTGCTTGGTTCCTACGCCAACTGCCTTTTAGCATCGCTGGCCTACACCGGCATCACCGCCGCGCAAACCCGCAGACGCTATGAGGAGCCTGTGGACGCGGAGGAAGCGCGCATTGTGGATGCCATGCTCGCCGAAGCTGCAAAGTCGAAGCCCGGCGTCATCATTGCCGAACCCGCGCGCGAAAAGCGTTCCCATAAGGGCGCGCTGATGATCTTGATCGGCGTTTCGCTTGTCATTATTCAGGCCATGTTGATTGCGTATAAGTTCTACCACTCCAAAAAAGCGCCGGTGTTCGCGTTTGCAACCACGGCGGATCTCCTGAATATGGTCAAACTCTATTGGGTCAGCCTGCTCGGCATCGTCCTGTTCGTCTGGGGTATCATCCGCCGGATCGTCGACGCCGCCAAGTCGAAGCGGACAGCGAAAAAGGAGGCGTAAGCGTATGGCAGAATCCATCATCCACGTTGAAAACGTCAACTTTGTCTATGAAGGCAGCCGCCGCAGGGCGATTGCGGATATCAATCTGGAAGTCTACAAGGGCGAATTCCTCGTCATCACCGGCCCCACCGGCGCGGGCAAAAGCACGCTCTGCCAGTGCCTCAACGGCATCATCCCGCACTTTACGCAGGGCGTAATGACCGGCAGTGTCAACGTTGTCGGCATGAATACGCGCGAACACCCCGTTTACGAGATGGCGCCGCGCGTGGGACTTGTGTTTCAGGATGCGGACGCCCAGCTCTTCGGCATGACCGTAGAAGAGGATATCGTGTTCGGGCCAAGCAACCTCGGTTACGATTATACTGAGTGCATGCGCCGCATCAACAAAGCGCTCAAAGACCTGAATATCGAAGCGCTCCGCGAGCGCAAGCCGCAGGAGCTTTCCGGCGGGCAGAAGCAGTCCGTCGCCATCGGCGTGGTCTACGCCATGCTGCCGGAGATCATCATCTTCGACGAACCAACCAGCATGCTCGACCCCTGGGGCAAGCAGAACGTCTTTTCCATCATCAAGGACATCAACAAAATCTACGGCATTACGATCGTCCTCGTCGAGCACGAAATGAACCACATCGCAAAGTACGCCGACCGCGTCTGTGTCATGGATCGCGGAAAGATCGTACTCTGCGGCACGACGGAAGAAGTCTTCTCCCAGCCGCAGCGGCTCGCGGAGCTCGGCATGAACGTGCCGCAGAGCATCGAGCTGGGCAGTCTGCTCAAAAAAGACGGCGTGATTTCCGACGTTCCGCTTTCGGCGGACGCGCTGATTGCGGAGCTGAAAGCGCTCCCCACCCCCGCCAAGACAGCGGCGCCGGTCAACGTTACCAAAACGTCCGGCGAGCGCGAACCGGTCATCGAAGCAAGCAACCTCGTCTTCAGCTATCTTGGCGACGGCAGGCAGCTTGACGACGTTTCCATTACGTTCCGCAAAGGCGATTTCGCGGCGGTGATCGGTCAGAACGGCGCGGGCAAAACCACGCTGATGCGCAGCATCATCGGCCTTCTCAAACCGCAGTCCGGCGAAATCCGCGTCTGCGGCATCGACATCAAGACCAAAACGGTCGCCGAACTCTCCGCAACGGTCGGCTACGTTTTCCAGAACCCGGACGAGCAGATCTTTACGGACAGCGTGCTCGACGAGCTGAACTTTGGCCCCGACAACCTCGGTAAACCGCGCGAAGCGAGCGCGCCGCTGGTAAGCGAAGTGCTTGCCGAAGTCGGTTTGGAGCACTACAAAAACACCTGGCCGAAATACCTCAGCAAAGGCGAGCGCCAGCGTCTCAGCATGGGCGCGATCATCACGATGGACCCGGAAATCATCATCGTGGACGAGCCGACCACCGGTCAGGACTGGCGGGAGACGCTCTGGATAATGGACTTGCTCAAAAAGATGAACGAACGCGGCAAGACGATTTTGATCATTACCCACAACATGGAAATCGTAAACCGCTACTGCAACCGCGTGGTGGTGATGCGCGGCGGCAAGGTGCTGCTCGACGGCGCGCCAAGAGAGGTGTTTACGCAGACCGAAACGCTCAAAACCGCGTATGTCGAACCGACGGACGTGATGAAGATTGCGCAGGCGCTGCCGTACATGCCAGACAACGTAATCTCCGTGCAGGAATTTTACGATCGCTTTACGGCGATCCGGAAGGGGGCGTAACACATGCTGGTCGATTACCGTAAACTCGATACCTGGGTTCACCGGATGAACCCGAAAATCTCGATGCTCTTCGTCCTGTTCTGCATCGTTGCGTCCATCGTCTGGACGAACATCATCGACCTCGCCATTCTCACGCTCGCGCTCTACCTCATCGGCGTAAGCTGCCGCTTTCCATGGAAGCAGATTGCCTGGTTTCTGCAGTTTGCGTTGATTGCGTCGCTTTTGATTCTCGTCATTCAGGCGTTTACTTCGGACGACAGCCTGATCAAGACCGAGTGGATTCAAAAGACCACGCTCTTCTACGTCCTGCCGGATCACAAGGGCGCGGTCAAGCTCGGCGGTGTGCTCTACGGCGTCGCCTGCTGCCTCAAAATCTACATGGTGGTGTTCGCCATCGCCATCCTCGGCTTTACCGTTCCGCCGTCGGAGTTCATAAAGGGCTTAAGCAAAATGCCCTTTGCCTCCAAGCAGCTCACCTTCATCTTCTCGACCGCGTGGCGCTTCATCCCCATTATTCAGGGGCAGGCGATCAACCTCATGAACGCGCAGAAGACGCGCGGCATGGAGATGGAAAAAGGCAGCCTCGGCTCCAAGCTTAAAAAGATGATGCGCATCATTACGCCGCTGCTCTCCAACTCCATTGAAATCGGCACGGATATCGCGCTCACAATGGAAGCGCGCGGCTTTGGCGCAACCAAGAAGTCCAAGTTTGTCCGCCCCGGCAAGATGAGCGCGGGCGCAATCGTTGCCTGCTGCGGCATCGCGGTACTCATCGGAGTCTTGATCTATACTTCAACGCTCGGCTTTGGAGTCATGTAACATGACGCGCGTATTGGTATTGGGCGCGGCGGCGGTGGATACCGTCGTCCGCGTTCTAGCGTTTCCCAAGACGGATGATATCGTCTTTCCGGAGGAAGTGCTCCGCGTTCCAGGCGGGTCGGCGGCGAATGTCGCCGTCGCTCTTGCGCGGCTCGGCGCGGAGGTTTCGTTTCTCGGCACCGTCGGCGCGGACGCGGACGGCGAAACCATCCGCACGGCGTTTTTGAGCGAACGCGTGGACGCTTCCCATCTGGTCTCCCTTCCGCAGGGAAGGACGGCGGGCGCGTTCATCGCGGTCAACGCCAAAGGCGAACGGGTTATGTATTCTCTCGGCGG
>JBDKTD010000046.1:0-20386 GCA_039680365.1 Clostridiaceae bacterium | reverse complement strand
TCGTGCTCGATATTTTAACCGAGGTAAAGAATGCTTTCGAAGAACGCGGCCTTGATATCACCGTTTTTGAGGATATTGAGGACGCGGCGCTCGGAAACGGCGGCTTAGGTCGGCTCGCGGCCTGTTTTTTGGATTCCGCGGCGACGCTCGACCTTCCGCTGGACGGCTACGGCATCCGTTATAAATACGGCTTGTTCAAGCAGAGCTTCTGCGACGGGTTTCAGGTGGAATCCGCGGACGACTGGCAGCGGCAGGGCGATCCCTGGAGCCGCAGGCGAGAGACGCATATTGTGACCGTTCGCTTTGCGGATATGAGCGTGCGCGCCGTTGCGTACGATATGCCCGTGCTGGGATACGGCACGGATAACATCGGCACCCTCCGGCTCTGGCAGAGCGAAGCGGTGCAGGACTTTGATTTCAGGCTGTTCAACGATCAGGAATATGCTCTCGCGGTGCTCGAAAAGAACGCCGTGGAGGATATTACACGCGTGCTCTATCCCAACGACACAACGGAAGCTGGCAAAAAACTCCGCTTAAAGCAGCAGTATTTCCTCTCCAGCGCGTCGCTTCAGGATATCATCTACCGCTTCAAGCGCGAGAGCAGATCCATCGACTCGTTTGCCGAGCATGTCGCCATTCAGCTCAACGACACGCACCCGACTGTGAGCATACCGGAACTCGTCCGTCTGCTTATGAAAGAGGGCATTTCGTTCAACCGCGCGTTCGAAATCGCCAGCCAGACGTTTTCCTACACGAACCATACCGTCATGGCGGAAGCGCTCGAAAAATGGGACGTCAGCCTGTTTAAGTCCGTTCTGCCGGATGTGTTTGAAATTATCTACCAGATCAACGCAAAACTCTGCGGCGAGCTCATGGCGCGGCGGATGGACTGCTCCAAGATGTCCATCATTCAGGGTAAGACCATCCATATGGCAAACCTCGCGGTGTACTGCTCGCGGTATATCAACGGGGTTGCGGAACTGCACACGGAGATCCTTAAAAACGACGTTCTCAAGGATTGGTACGCAATCTACCCGGAGCGATTCCAGAACAAGACCAACGGCATTACCCAGCGCCGCTGGCTGGGGCTCTGTAATCCGGAGCTTTGCGAGTTTCTGGACGCGCGCATCGGCAAAGGGTACCTTGGCGATCTCGACCGGATTTCCGCTCTGCGGGAGCACCTCTCGGACGAAGATGTAGCGATTTTCAACGAAGTCAAGCGCATGAAAAAGCAACAACTTTCTCGGTTAATTGAAGCGCGCGAAGGCGTTGTGCTGCCGCCGGATTTCATCTTTGACGTGCAGGTTAAGCGCATGCACGAGTACAAGCGCCAATTGCTCAATGCGTTCGGTATCCTCGATACCTACTTCGGCATCAAGGACGGCCGAATTACCGAGTTTACGCCCACGGCATATATCTTCGGCGCGAAAGCCGCTCCCGGCTACATCCGCGCTAAGGCTATCATCAAGTACATCAACGAGCTTGCCAGGCTCATCAACAACGACCCCGAGGTCAACGATAAAATGCGCGTGGTGTTCGTGCAGAACTACAACTGCTCCTACGCCGAGCATATCATTCCGGCGGCGGACGTTTCCGAGCAGATTTCGCCCGCGGGTACGGAAGCAAGCGGAACGGGCAACATGAAGCTCATGCTCAACGGCGCGGTTACGCTCGGCACCTACGACGGCGCGAATGTGGAAATCGTCGAGCAGGCGGGCGCGGAAAACAACTATATCTTCGGCGCGAGCGTGCAGGAACTCAACGACTTAAGACCGCACTATAACCCTAAGTCCATCTACGACTATGAACCGCGCGTGCGCCGGGTGGTGGATTCCCTTATCGACGGCACGCTGAGCGACGATAACAGCGGCGCGTTTGCGGATTTACACCGTGCGCTGCTCATTGGCAGCGACTGGCAGAAGGCGGACTACTATTTCGTGCTGCACGAAATGATGGGTTACTGCGAGCGCAGGATGGAGCTCAACTGCGAGTACCGTGACCGTATCGCGTTTGGGCGCAAGTGCCTCGTCAACATCGCCTCCAGCGGCAAGTTCTCCTCCGACCGGACGATCCGCGAATACGCGCGCGACATCTGGCATATTGAGAAGCTTCCGCCGGTGGAAGTCAATACGCTGTTCTAAATCAAGTAGTAAGCAAATATAGCGGGCATTGTCGAATTCTAAAAGTAAAAAATAGACACTAATTTGATTAGTGTCTATTTTAATGCGAAAAGGAGAAAAGGTAAAAAATGAATTTATATCGATAAAAAAGTATCATTTGGTTAGTTGTTGTATTTTTACTGATGACGTGCTATAAAAATAAGTGTATTTACATTTAGGGGGTTGCTATGGCGGGTAATAGTAATTTACATATGTCAAGGGCAAGTAAAACTGATGAGTTTTACACTCAACTTTCAACAATTGAAGACGAAATACGCCACTACAGAGATTATTTTAAAGGAAAAGTAGTACTTTGTAATTGTGATGACCCATATGAAAGCAATTTTTTTAAGTATTTCGCTATGAATTTTAATTCTTTAGGCTTAAAGAAGTTAATTGCTACATGCTACGCAACATCACCAATTGCAGGAAGCCAGCTATCACTTTTTGATGTTGTTGGATTTGATAAAACTTCATCTGAACAGCGGCATCCTTATAAAATAGTAATTACTGAGGTTAGGGATGAGAATGGAGATGGAGCGATAAATTTATCTGATATTGAATACTTACTTAGAAACCAAAACAACGTGTTAACATTACTTGAAGGTGATGGGGATTTTCGCTCTCAAGAGTGTATAGAGTTGCTTAAAGAGTGTGATATTATTGTCACGAATCCACCATTCTCATTAATGAAAGAATATATTCCGCTAATGGTAAATAGCGGAAAGTTATTTCTTATTCTCGGCAATATTAATCACGCAACATTTAATGAGACATTTAGATATTTTAAAGAGAGTAAAATCTGGATCGGTTATAATAGTGGTCATTTTTGGTTCATGGTTCCTGATTACTATGAAGTCAAAGATACTGACTTCAAAGTTGATGAATCAGGACAAAAGTGGAGAAGAATGGGCAATTGCTGTTGGTTCACAAATATGGATATCGAAAAACGCCACCAGCCGCTTGATTTGTATAAGAGATATAATCCTCAAGAGTATCCAAGATATGACACTTTTGAAGCGATAGAATGTGGACATTATAATGAAATACCCAAAGATACTGATAAAATAATCGGAGTCCCGATTTCGTATTTAGCATATCATTGTGATGAACAATTTGAAATTGTAGGTGAGTTTCGTCATGGGTGTGATAATGAATTTGACTTAGCAGTTCCGAAAGTCAATGGGAAAAGTAAGTATACTCGCATTGCAATTCGCAACAGAGTACCGGAAAAGGTAGGCGATTAAAAATGAAAATTGAGCGCAAACAGATCACGGTTCGAGAGTTGATCGATGGATATCAGGAAAAAGGACAAGATGGTATAGAGGGTGTAATAGCTTATGAGGGCAATCTTGATGTGCGCCCAGCTTATCAGCGCGAATATGTTTACACGGGAAAAGAACGTGATGAAGTGATACGCTCAATTTTGAAGGGTTTTCCAATTAATGTAATGTATTGGGCAAAAGTAAATGAAACGCATTTTGAGTTAATGGATGGACAGCAAAGAACAATTTCAATTTGCAGATATGCGGCTGAAAGCGAACGAACATTTGCTGTAGATTATCACTACTTCTTCAGCCTCGAGAAAGATAAACAAGATGATATACTAAACTATCCACTTGATATTTATATCTGTGATGGAGCGCCATCTGAAATTCATGAATGGTTTAAAGTTATTAATATAGCTGGAGTAAGGCTCTCGGATCAGGAACTGCGTAATACTTCGTATACAGGGACATGGTTATCAGATGCAAAGCTGCATTTTTCAAAGCCGAATTGCACTGCATATTATATGGCAAAAGACTACTTGAACGGTTCACCGATTAGACAAGAGTACCTCGAACAAGCAATCAGTTGGATTTCCGCGCGTGATGGGTTAAAGACAATTGAAGATTATATGTCTCTACATCGCCATGACGAGAATGCAAATCAAATATGGATTTACTTCAAGCGAGTTATAGAATGGGTACAATCGACTTTTCCTGTGAAGCGGGGAGCTATGAAAGGTGTTGAGTGGGGTTACTTGTATAATCAGTTTAGGGAGTCGGTACTAGACCCAGATGAGCTAGAAAGGAAAATTGCTGGTTTAATTGCTGACGATGATGTGACTAGTAAAAAAGGTGTTTACTATTTTGTCCTAAATAACGAAGAAAAATACTTGAGCATACGTGCTTTTACGGAAAGCCAGAAACTGGCAGCATATGAAAGGCAAAAAGGGATTTGCCCTAAATGCAATAAGCATTTTAAACTTAAAGAAATGGAAGCTGACCATATTACACCATGGGTGAAAGGCGGTAGAACTACTTCAGAAAATTGTCAGATGCTTTGCCAAGATTGCAATAGAAGAAAGAGTGGTAAATGAAGGTATAACTAAAACCTGTTGCCATACTCAAATAAAAAAGCCCTATCCGATATTACTTGGATTTGGGCTGTAAATTATAGATTCTTGTCTTTTTTACAAATTCTGTTGCATTTTTTTGTTAATTCATCAGAAGTTTTGCTCACACACGCGCGCGCCCGCTTCGTTGCCGAGGACGGCGCATTCCTCCGTGGAAAGGCCTTTCACGCAGCCGTCGATGATGGCGGCTCCCATCGCGTCGCCCGCGCCGGCAACGTCCGTGGCGCTCTGGCAGGCGGCGGACAGTACGCCGCAGTTGCTTTCATCCGCCCAGAACACGCCTTCCGCGCCGAGGGAGATGAACACGCGCTTGACGCCCTGTTCAATGAACCAGTCGCTCGCGCGGTAAATGCCCCGAACCGTATCGCAGGACTTGCCGGATAAAAACCCCGCCTCGAAACGATTGGGCTTGATGGCGAAGCAACTGCCGATATGTCCGTTGATGCGCCCAGCTTTGGCGCAGCTCACGGGGTCGTAGAACAGCGGCGCGGTTACATTGCCGCAAAGGAAAGCCAGCGACTCCGGCGAAAGGTTGCCGTCTATGACGCACATCTTGGACTCGTTGATTTCCGGCAGAAGGGGAGCAAGATAGTCCGGCGTTACGTGCTCGAGAACGGACATGTCGCTGATTCCGACCAGCATATCGCCGTCCTCGTCGAACACGCCGATATACGTTCCTGTATGCTCCTTGCAAGTCAGGGCATGCTTGAGCGAAACGCCTGCTTTTTCGCAGCTTTCGCGCACCATGCTCGCATGGTAACCGGAACCGAGCGCGGTGAGCAGCTCCACGCGGTAATCGTATTCGGTCAGGCGGCAGGCAATGTTGTGGCCAACGCCGCCCACGCGGATGCACACTTTGCCAAGGTTGCTGTCCCGCTCGCGGC
Organism: Clostridiaceae bacterium; assembly: GCA_039680365.1. Classification (GTDB taxonomy): domain Bacteria; phylum Bacillota; class Clostridia; order Christensenellales; family CAG-138; genus UBA7703. Next base: position 14,945 of record JBDKTD010000046.1, on the reverse strand, counting down.
AGATGCTCTCCGGCTTGCCGGTGATGTCGATGGCAGCGCCGCCGACGACGAAAATGGTGTCCATACGCTCTCCTTCCGGCAGACCGCCGAGGGGGTGAAATCTATCTTTCGCTTACGCGAACGGGGCGTTCAGGTCGATTTGTTTTCCGCCGTGGAACACCGCGCGAATTCCCTCGCAGGGCAAAGAACCGCTGGCGTAGGTCGCCTTGTCGCGGAACTGATCCAAGTCGAGCAGCACCGCGTCCGCGTCGCAGCCGTCGGCGATGCGGCCTTTTTGCGTCAGTCCGAAGAACTCCACCGCCTGGCCGGACATCTTGTGGATCATCTGCTCCGGCGTGAGCAGCTTTCGTTTGCGCACCAGCAGGTCGAACGCATGCGCGGTCGAGCCGAACGCTCTTGGGTGCGGGTTTTCGCTTGAAGAGCCGATCAACCCGTCGGTACCGAGCACGCAGAGGGGATGGGAGAGAATCTCCGCAACGTCGTCCTCGCTCATATGGAAGTATACGGCAAGCCCCAGACCGCCGTTTTTAATCAGGATGTCGCAGTACGCGTCGAACGGATCGACGCCGGTCTTTGCGGCGTAGTCCGAAATCAGCATGCCTTCCGCGCTGTGATCCACGGGACAGCTGGAGACGAACACGCCCGTAAAGCCACCGCAGTTAAAGACATAGTTTTCATAGTCGGTTTTTCGGGAAACCTCCTCGCGGATGATTTCGCGTTCCAACGGGTCCTCGAGCGCTTCCACAAGCCCTGTCAGCCCGCGCGTAAAATAGCGCGGCGGAATGGAAACGTTCAGCGCGGTACAGCCCGCGTCGTATGGGTAGCAGTCGATCAGCACCTTCAACCCGTCTTCGAAAGCACGCTCCAAATCGGACAGCAGAATCTTCGGCTTGCCCCAATTATCGCGCCCGGCGGCTTTGAGGTGGGAAGCGCAGAGCGGAACGCCCGCTTCTTTGGCAAGGCGAATTGACTCCCGGCGGGATTCGATCACGCCGTCGCCCTCGTTGCGCGGATGGGTGGCGTAAACGCCGCCTTCTTCGGCAACCACGCGCAGAAGCTCCAGCAATTCTTCGTTCCCGGCGTAACAGCTCGGCGCATAGACAAGCCCGGTAGAAAGCCCAAGCGCGCCCTCGCGGATACAGGTTCGCAGCACGTCCTTCATGCGCTTGAGCTCGCCTTTGTCCGGTACGCGGTTTTCGTAGCCCATTGCGAGGAGCCGGAGCGTGCCGTGGCCGACGAAGGCTTTTGTCGTAACCGGATAACGGAGCGATTCGACCCAGTCGAAGAATCCGCCCGCGGAGGATAAGCGGGAAAGATCGGCGGGGAAGTCCGGGTGCGGCGCGATGCCGGAGACGAACCGGCAAAACAGCTCTTCGCGCCCGCCGCCCGCGGGAAACAGCGAAACGCCGCATTGCCCGGCAATTTGCGTGGTGATTCCTTGCGTAAGCTTTGCGCGCGCGCCGTAGGCGCTCGTCATGGTCAAATCGCCGTGGGAATGTGCGTCTATGAACCCGGGAACCAACGTTAAGCCGGTTCCGTCAATCACTTCGTCCGCGTTCGGCAGGGAATTTGTTTCCAGCAGGCGCATTCTGCCGGAATCGAAACCGACGTTGCCAGAATAGGCGGGCGCGCCGGTTCCGTCGATGATCGTGGTATTCTTGATGATGCAGTTCAACTTGATTTACAGCTTTCCGCCGGAGTCTTTGGTAAAGCAACAGAGATTCCAGTGATTCATATTATTATTTCAGCCAAAAAGCAAAAAAAGAAAGGGTTCGGGACAATTGCGCGCGGCAAAGCCCGAACCCCCAAAACGGTTACTGCTTGATAATCCGGACGCCGCCGACGATCGGCAATTCCTTCATTTCCTTGTTGGCAACGTTGACAATACCAATGATGGCAAACGCCAGGCTGCCGAGGGAAACGACCCAACTGACAATGCCGCCGAGCGCCGGAACGTACGAGAGAATGCCGATGGCGACTCCCGCGATGATTTCCAGCAAAAACAGGTTCATGCCCTGCAGCGCGTGGAAACGGGCGAACGAGGAAAGCCCTTTGGAGAAGTAGGGAATCAGCGCGAGAATGCCAAGGTAAGAAAGCACGCCCATAAGCGTATCGTTCGAACCGCTGGCGACAACCGGACCGTCGACGAGGTTTCCGCAGCTGGGGCAAACTTTGTCGCCTTCGCCGAGCTGAGCGCCGCATTTGGAACAGAATGCCATAACAATAATCCTCCTGAAATAATTTCGATGTGGGGGGGGGGCGCCAATGCTTGTCTTGGAACAAAGACATCTCAAACCGTGTCGAACAATGTCTTGTTTTTAGTATAGCTTATGTGAGAATCATAATCAATAAGGCGGCGCTGTCTTTGAACAGCGCCGCTGGATTTTGTTGCTGAATTGGTGTTTAGTAACCCTAAACTACGCGCGCAGCGGCGCATTGGCTTTCTTGAGCGCGTCGATGACCGCTTCCATCGCCTTTTTAATCTCATCGTCCGAAAGCGTATGGTCTTCCGCGCGGAGCGAGAAGGTAAAAGCGAGGCTCTTCTTACCTGCCGGAATGCCGATGCCCGCGTAGGTATCGAACAAACGGACGTCCTCCACGAGCACGCCGCAGGGCGCGGACTCAATGACGCGCTTGAGGCTGGCGGATTCCGTCGCGGAATCGACCACCACCGCGAGATCGCGTTCCGCCGCGGGGAAGCGGGGCAGCGGCACGAAACGCTTCTGCTTGGTGCGGCACTTGGCAATAGCGGAAAACTGCAGTTCCGCAACATACACTCTGCCGTCCGCCTTAAACGTATCCGCAACGTCCGGGTGCAGTTCGCCAAGCGTGCCTAAGTACGTTCCGTCCGGCGCGAGAACATCTGCCGCGCGCCCGGGCTGGAGATAGGGCGCAGAGCTCTTTTGATAAGCGCAGCTGTTCAGGCCGACGACGCGGAACAGCTCTTCGACAATACCTTTGAGCGTAAAGAAGCTCTCGTTTTCGCCGCCGAGCACGATGCCTATGGTCTTGCGCTCCTCCGGCAGTTCGCCGCCGAGATCCACATGCACGTTACCGACTTCAAAGAAACGGCTCTGTCCGCTCTTGCGGTTGAAGTTGCGCACCAGAGAGTCCAGCATGCCGGGAATCAGCGTTGTCCGCATCAGGCTCTGATCCTCGCCGAAGGGGTTGAGGATGCGGACGGCCTTGCGCAGTTCGCTTTCCGCAGGAACCAAAAGGGAGTCGAATACGGCAGGGCTCGTGAAGTTATAGTTGTACATTTCGTACAGACCGAGCGCGACCAGCGTGTCTTTGATTTCGTCGTCGAGCAGGAACAGTTCGTCGATGCGCCCGCGGAACGTATCCCCGCGCATGAGCGTCGGCTTGATGTTGTAGTAGCCGTAGATGCGGCCAATCTCCTCGGCAACGTCCCAGTCTGCTTCAATGCCGTCCTCAATATCCGTTCGGAAATGCGGAATGGTCACCAGTAGCCCTTCCGCGCAAGGTTTGGCGTGGATGGCGATGCTCGAAAGCATATCCGCCATCTGTTCTGCGGAAAGGTCGAGCGCCAGCAGCGCGTTGATGTGTTTGACGCTGACGGCAACCTTATGCTCGGTCGGCGGATCACGGTAAACGTCGATTATTTCGCCAACGACCGTACCCGCGTTGAGTTCTTTTACGAGTTCCACCGCGCGCTCCAGCGCCATTTCCGCGTTGACGGGCTCTACGCCCTTGATAAAGCGGCTCGCCGCGTCGGTGACGTGCTTGAGCTTGCGCGCCGTTGCGCGGATGTTGCTGCCCTTGAACACGGCGGACTCAAAGAGCACCGCCTTGGTCGAATCCGTAATCTCCGAGTTCAGCCCGCCCATCACGCCCGCAATGCCAACGCCGCGCTGCTCGTCCGCAATCAACAGCATTTCCGGCGTAACGGGGCGCTCTTTTTTATCCAGCGTGGTGACCACTTCGCCCTGGCGAGCCGTGCGCACGACGATATGGCTGCCGCTGATGCAGGCGAGGTCGAACGCGTGCATCGGGTGGCCGTACTCGACGAGCACATAGTTCGTAATCTCGACGATGTTGTTGATCGGCCGCATGCCGACGCTCCTGAGCTTTTTCTGCATCCAGAGCGGGGAAGGCTCGATTTTAATATCCTTGATCACCCGCGCGGTGTACCGCGGGCAGAGGTCGTAGTTTTCCACCGTGACGCGCGCGTAATCCGCCGCACTGCCTATGCCTTTGACGGGGGCGATCTTCGGCTCGCGAAACGACTGTCCCAGCGCAGCCGCAGCTTCGCGGCACATGCCGAGAATCGAAATGCAGTCCGGACGGTTCGGGGTGAGGTCGAACTCGAAGATCACGTCGTCAAAGCCGAGAGCGGTTTCAATATTCTGACCGGGCGCGGGCTTTATGCTCTCGCCGAGGGGATGGTCTTCCTTTAATAAAAGGATGCCGTGTTCGCCCGCGCCGGGATAATCCGCTTCCGAAAGCCCCAACTCCTCGCCGGAGCAGAGCATGCCGTAGCTCATCACCCCGCGCATGTTGACGGCCTGCATCTCGCGCTCACCAAGTTTAGAACCGACCACCGCCACGGGAACAAGCGCGTTGACAACAACGTTGTTCGCTCCGGTAACGATGGTGAGCGTTTCCTTGCCAACGTCTACCTGACAGATATGCAGATGGTCGGAGTTTTCATGCTTGGCAATCGAGAGCACGCGACCGACGATAACGCCTTCCACGCCGGAGAGTTCCTTTTTGACGCCCGCGAGCTCGAACCCGCGCCACATCATCTTTTCAATGAATTCCTCGTCGGAAACGTTAAAGTTTACATATTCACAAAGCCATTTTTTCGGCAGTTTCATACTTGTTGTCTCTCCTTAGAACTGGCGCAGGAAGCGCGCGTCGTTCTCGTACTCCAGCCGGATGTCGTTGATGCCGAACTTGAGGTTCGCCATGCGGTCCACGCCGAGGCCGAACGCAAGACCCGTCCAAACTTTGGGATCGTAGCCGCAGTTGGCGATTTCATGCGGGTTGGTCACGCCGCAGCCGAGAATTTCGATCCAGCCCGTGCCTTTACAGACGCGGCAACCTTTGCCGCCGCAGATCGAGCAGGAAACGTCCAGCTCGGCGGAAGGCTCCGTAAACGGGAAGTAACTCGGGCGCAGGCGAGTTTTAACGTTTTCGCCGAACACCGCGTGCACAAACGCGTCCAGAATGCCTTTCAAATCGCCCAGCGTCAGCCCCTTGTCCACGACGAATCCCTCGATTTGATGGAACACAGGGGAGTGGCTGGCGTCCACCTCGTCTACGCGGAACACACGGCCCGGCATTAAAAGCCGGAACGGCGGCGTAAGCGTAGTCAGTGCGCGAACTTCGCAGGGGGAAGTATGCGTGCGGAGAACGACGTTTTCGTTGATATAGAACGTATCCTGCATATCCCGCGCCGGATGATCTTTTGGTAGGTTGAGCAGGGTGAAGTTGTTATCGTCCAGCTCGATCTCCGGGCCGTCGAACATGGAAAACCCCATCCCGATGAGCACGTCGCGGATTTCACGGTACGTCTGCGTCATCGGGTGCAGCCTGCCCAGAGGCCGGGCGAGCGTGCCCGGCGCAGTAACGTCCACCGCTTCCTTTTCAAAGCGGAGGCGTTTGGCAATCGCGTCCAGCTCGGCGCGCTTTTTGGCGGCAACCGATTCCAAAGCGCCCTTTACCTGGTTGGCAAACGCGCCAACGCTCGCGCGCTCTTCGGCGGCGAGCTTACCCATCGTGCGCAGGATCGTCGTCAGCGAGCCGCTGCGCCCGAGGATTTCCACCAGCGCCTGCTCCAGCGCTTCCGGCGTCTGGCAGGCATGCAGCCGCTCTTCGGCTTCCCGGCGAAGCGTTTGCAGAGATTCTTTCATGTCCATGTTCTTCGCTCCTTCATCGTTTTGCAGCGTCCGCAAAACGTTTTCAATTCTTGCTGCGTCCGTGCTGCCGACGCTCCCGACTGCCTAGACGACAGAAGGAGCAGAATCAGCCGGACTGCATAAAAAAGACGCGTTCTTCCGCAAGGGACGAAACGCGTCGTGGTACCACCCTCGTTCGCTCCGCGCGGCGATTCTTCACGCTGCGGAACCTCGAATCCGCTGTATCGGGCGGGCCCGTCGCCAACTACTGGTTTGTCTGCCAAACGTTCACCGGCGTGGCTCCGGGGCGAACTTTCTGTTCCTTGCGTGCGCGTCGCTTTCAGCCGGTGACGACGCTCTCTTATTCAGCACGCTGCGTGAACTTTTCCCCTTCACAGCCAAGATTATCTTCGATTGCCGTTATTTTAACACCTTTACATTTGTTCCGTCAAGAAGCAGCGTAATCGAACCGTCCTGATCGGTGCGGTAAATCGTGATGTTCCGCTTGTTCAGGCGGTCGAGCAGCTTTTGATCGGGGTGGCCGTATTCATTGTTCAGCCCGCAGGAGATAATGGCGATGGAAGGGTTCACCGCGTCGAGAAACTTGGTTCCCGTGGAGTCGCTCGAACCATGGTGACCGATCTTGAGCACGTCCGCTTTGAAATAGGAATTCGGCAGGGCTTTCAGCGCGAGTTTTTCGGCAACCTGCGTGGCGTCCCCGGCCAGCAGAAGAGAGGTGCTGCCGTAAGTGACGCGCAGGATGTAGCTGGTGTCGTTAAAATCGTCCACCCGACCATAGTCGATGCCGTACGGCGAGAGAATGCGGATTTCCACATCCCGATCCCAATCGATCAAGGCGTCCTTGGAAGCGAGCGGGGAGAGAACGGTAACGTGATTTTCCTCGAGCGAGTCCCGCAACTGATAATATGTTTCGCTTTCCGCGTCGAACGGCGGATCGTAAAATACGCCGACGGGATATGTATCAATCACCGAAATCAGCCCGCCGATGTGATCCGCGTGCAAGTGAGAGGCGATGACCGCGTCCAGACCGACAACGCCCTTTTGATCCAGAAAGTCCAGAACGGCTTGCGCAGCTCCCTCCGGGCCGCCGTCAACGAGCAGCGTATTGCCGGACGGGGACTGCAGAAACACGCAGTCTCCCTGGCCGACATCCAGAAACGTAACCAGCAGCCCCGTTTCGGCGTTTGCTGTCGCGCCCGGTTCGGAAGAATCGCTTTGAACAGCCGCAGCGGAAAGCGCTGCCGTTGGGCTTGCCGGCGGAGCGGAAGCGCTCGCGGCAAGATCGCTTGTTTGGCGGTGCAGAAACAGCAGCAGTATGGTCAGCAGCGCAAGCAAGCCGACCAACGCCGCGGCAAGCGCGATTGCCGCGCGCCGATTTCTGCGCTTCTGAGATTCGTCCTCTTCATTGAACCAATGAATATTCCGTTCCATACGCGCTATTGTAGCATATCGCCGCCTTTTTGGGACTGGGTAAAAACGGATGAAAAAGAGGCCTTTTTTGCGACAAGACCTAAAAATCATACGTAAAGGACTTTTTCGGCAAAGAATATTGACGAAATCAAGAGTATTTGATTTTGTCAGGAACTTTTTCTTGACAAAGCAGTGCTCCGGCGTTAATATTTAGGTGTACTATAACAGATAGTACACTATGATGGAAAGGGGGTAACGAGATGTTCCAAATTGACCGGTTTGGGCGGACGCCAATCTATGAGCAGATTATAGACCAAACGCAGCGGTTGATTTTAACGGGCGTTCTAAAAGCAGGCGACCAGCTGCCATCCGTTCGCACGCTGTCTCAGGAGTTATCAATCAACCCAAATACACTGCAAAAAGCGTACGGAGAGCTGGAACGGCGCGGTGTTTGCATCAGCGCGCCCGGCAACGGAAGATTCGTTACCGGCGACGCATTAAGGATTGTGGGAGAGGGTATGGAAGAGCAACTCGAAGAAATCAAACGAATCGGACGCGAGCTTTGTGCCGCCGGCATCCCCTTCGAGCGCGCGCTCGAAGCGGTAAAAGCCGCGTACGAAAAGGAAGCGAAGGTGTGAATTCATGATTAAAGCGAGAAAGCTGACCAAGCGGTTCGGAGAAGTGGAAGCGCTGGTCAACCTCAACTGCAACATCCCGCAAGGCTGTATTTACGGTTTGGTTGGCGCAAACGGCGCCGGGAAATCCACCTTTTTAAGGCTCTGCAACGGGATTTACCAGCCGGATGAGGGGCAGGTGAGCATCAACGGCGGAGAGGTGTTCGACAACCCCGCCGTCAAGGCGCACTGCGTTTTTGTGCCGGACGAACTGTACTTTCTGCCGCAGAGCAACATGCTGCGTATGGCAAAGCTATACGAGTCCATGTATCCAAGGTTCTCGAACGAACGGTTCACCGAGCTGACGGCTACGTTTAAACTCGACCCGGCGCGCCCGCTCAACACCTTTTCAAAGGGTATGCGGCGGCAAGCGGCAACGATTCTTGCGCTTTCGGCCATGACGGACTATATCTTCTTTGACGAAACGTTCGACGGCCTTGATCCTGTCATGCGGAATCTGGTGAAGCACACGCTGTATGACGACGTGCTCGACCGCGGGTGCACGGCGGTTATCACGAGTCACAGCCTGCGCGAACTGGAGGATACATGCGATCAGCTGGCGCTTCTGTACCGCGGGGGAATCGTGTTTGAAAGCGACGTGCAGAACCTCAAGACGACGCTCTTCAAGGTGCAGGTTGCGTTTTCGGATGAATACGACAAAGCGCGCTTCGAGGATATGGACATCCTCTCCTTGAATAAGCAAGGGAGCGTAACCAACATGATCATCCGCGGCGAGCGGAACGAAAGCAGAGAGCGGATTGCCAAACTGCACCCGCTTCTGCTGGAGATTCTGCCGCTGACGCTTGAAGAAGTGTTTTTATATGAAATGGAAGCGCTTGGCTATTCCTTTGAGGAGCCGAGCGCGAAGGGAGGCGAACGGAAATGAAGCCGTATTTGGAATCGGTTCGCAGGCTCTCCAGAACGGGGCTTGTACTTTTTGTGCTCAGCGTTGTTGCGAGCGTAGTGGTTTCGATGCAGTTCTGCATTTCTCAGAACAACAACACGCTATTATCGCTGTCCAAGATGTTTATGCCGCTGATGGTGTATACCTTTGCCGGCGGCATCGTGATGGCGTTCGACGGATTCTCCTTTTTGACAAAGCGCGCGGACAGCGATTATTATCACAGCCTGCCTATCGCGCGAAAGAACCTCTTCTGGGCCATCACGCTTGCCGCGCTGACGTGGATTGCCGCAACCGTGCTGGCAAGCTCGTTGATTACCACGATCGTGTTTACGGTTACGAAGACCATCTTCGTGCCGCTGTATCCGCTCGTTGCGGTTCCGTTTTATATTATTGCTGCGATGCTGGTCTTTGCGGCGGCGGCCATCGCCTGCTCGCTGAGCGGAACCGCGCTGACCAATCTTGCCATCACGATGGTGGTGCTTTTTCTGCCGCGGTTCATCCAGTTTTCCATTGCGCGCGGCATCATCGCAAAAGCGATTTTGCTGAGCTGGTTTGATCTGCCCTGGGTTCTCGACCCGACGACGAATATTGCAACCGGACAGATCGTTGTGCTCTCGCGTATCATGCTCAAAAACGAGATGTTCCATTTTGCCAATATCGCGTATTCGCTTGTCCTTACGGCTGGCGAACTCTTTCTTGGCAGCTTCTTCTTTACCCGCCGCCATTCGGAAGTGGCCGAGCACGGCGCAAAGAACGCAAAGGTTCAAACGCTTTTTGCCTGTCTGCTGACGCTGCCGGTCGTGCTCTTGCTCGCTTCGGGCGTAATGAGCGCCACATGGCAGAACATCCTGCTTATATTCGGCGTTGCGCTGGGCTGCTATATCATCTACCAGACCGTCGTTTTCCGCAACGCAAAGAAGGTGTTTCGTTCCCTGCCGTGGTATCTGGTGCCAGCGCTGATCGCCGTTTGCATCTTCTTTGGCGTACAGGCAACAGGTCTTGCCGTAAGAAACGAAGTGCCGGAAAGAAGCCAGATCGAATACGTTTCATTCCCCGGTTCGGATCGCGCGTCCGATAATCGAGGCTATGCTTCCATGCAGATTGCGAAAGTCAAGTTTACCGACAAAGACTTATTGGATTACGCGTATGTTGCGCTTATGGACAACATCGATTCCGTCAATCGTTACGGGTATTTCAACTACGACGTGGATCCGCTCAGCACCGGTTATATACTGAGCGAACCGGTCACATTCGGGTTGTCAAATGGCACCACGATCAGTCGGATTCTGGTTTTCACCAATGGCAATCTGTTCAACAGCATGCGCAACGCCAACAGCGAATACTTCAAAGCGATTCATTCGCTGCCGCCTAAGGACTCCGTCCGCACGCGTCAGGGCGTAGATGTGTATGACGAAACGTACATCAAGAGCGAAACCTTCATGAACACGTTCTATCAGGAAGTGGAAGATAAGTCGCTGATTCCGTACGACGAGTACCTTCCGCACTTGGTAGACAATAAAAACTACAGCGAGAACGAGCAGCAGTCCTTCGGCTACTTTACCCTTTCGGGCTATAACGGTATGAACCGGTATTTCGATTATTTCGAAATCGACCTTGAAATGCCGGACACCTGTTCCGCCTGGATGCAGATGAAGAACGAAAACAGCTCAAGAGAGCATCTCGATCTGCTCAACCGGATTTGCGATTCTTCCGAAGACTTTATCGATACGTCCGATTCGATCGATATGACGCTTACGCTCTACAATCTGCCGTTCAGCGACGATTCAAAGCAATGCGTGTCGTTCTACTACAACCGCTACGGCGGAGATACGAGCAACGCCAACAGCCAGTATACGGAGCTTGCAAAAGAGATCAGCAAACTGCTGCTGAAGAGCAAGCCGACGACCGACCCGAATTCGCTCTGCATCTACGTCCAGTGGAGTGGGCGCGCGATGGGCAAGGATCATGAGTATATCGGCGCGGACTCGATGGTGTATCCGGTTACGACCTACAGCAACTCGATTTTCGGAACGTATGGGGACGTCGTTTATACCAGCTACGGCACCGCGATGTACGTCAACCGGAACGGGTCGATCTACTCCTACAATCCGTCCTACCGTACGTTCGCGCCGGAGGATGAAGCGCGCGTGCTGGAGATTCTGGAACAGTGGCGCATCCTCAACAGGACGTACTCCTATCCTTCCGATGGTGTTTCGGATGCCGAACCGAGCATTGGCGGCGTCATTATGCCGCTGCCGACTCCCACGCCGGCGCCCCGGATCGCAGGCTAAGACAATTGTAACATGGCGTAATTCGAGCGCCGCCGAACGCACCTTTCGCTCGGCGGCGCTTTGCGTTTATTCGGCGCGATATGGTATAATCGTTCCCGAATTGACACATTGTATTTTAGCAAAAATCCGGCGCAGAAGGAGCGGCAGGAATGGAAACGAAAAAACGCTGTTTTTGGGTCAATCCACAGAACGAGCTGTACTGCAGGTATCACGACGAGGAATGGGGAACTCCCATCCGCGACGATCAAACCATGTACGAGCTCTTTTTGCTGGAAACGTTTCAGGCGGGGCTTTCTTGGATTACGATTCTTAGAAAACGCGAAGCGTTCCGCGCCGCGTTCGACGGCTTCGACGTGGAAAAGGTCGCGGCGTACGGCGAGGAGAAGATCAATCTGCTGTTGCAGGACGCGGCTATTATCCGCAGCCGGGGGAAGATCATCGGCGCGATTGCCAACGCTAAAATCGTGCAGGAACTCCAAAAGGAGTTCGGTTCGTTCTGCAACTACCTTTGGAGCTTTTCCGGCGGCAAGGTCGTTGTTCATAAGAGCGGCGGCTACCGCACGACGTCCCCGATTTCGGATCGAATGAGCGTGGATATGAAAAAGCGCGGCATGCGCTATGTAGGTTCCGTGACGATCTATTCGTTTCTGCAGGCGGCGGGTCTTGTCAACGACCATGAGGCCGGCTGTTACCGGTATATAGAACTGCTTAATCTCGTTGGCAGCGACGGCATAATTGAAGAATAATAACGGTAAAACCGGAATGATATGAGCAACGCAGATGTTCCCGCAGCCCTGCGGGAGGATGGAAATGGAGCGAACGACTTGAACAGTTTTCAATGGACGGACGATAACATCCGCTGGATGCAGAACGCGGCACAGAAGAGCCGTTATTATCCCGCTATCGCCGAAAAGATTTCGGCTTACCTGCCGCCTTCCGCGCGCGTGTTCGACGCGGGCGGCGGGCTGGGCGACCTCGCGATTTGGCTTTCGTACCATGTTCGCCACGTCACGATTATTGAACAGGACCCCAAGGCGGTTGCGGCGTTCCGGACGCGCTGCCCGAAGAATGTTTCCACCATGCTGGGGGACGAGTTTACGTATATCCCGGACGCTCTCTACGACGCGCTGGTGCTCTGCTTTTTCGGCAAACCCGGCGAAGTGCTGCCGCTGTCGAGGGAGCTTTCGCGCGGAAAGTCGTTTGTTATCCAGTCCGCGGACGACGAAAAGGCTTTTTCGCTTAACGTGGGTGAAAAACGCGGTATGACAATATACGATATTGCGGACGAACTCAAGCAGCAGGGAGTTTCGTATTCGCTGGAGCTGTTCGAGGCGGAGCACGGTCAGCCGTTTGCGTCGCTTGCGGACGCCTGCGCGTTCTTTTCGTTCTACTCGCGCAGGGAATGCACGGCGGAGGAAGTAGAACCGCTTTTAACGAAGACCAGCGATTCCGCGCTGCCGCTCTACTATGTCAAGACGCGTAAGTTGGGAATGCTGATCTTTGAAGCGGGCACGAAAAAAGGCTGATGTTCGCTCTCCGCCGTAAAGAGCTGTCGGTCAGTGCAGGTATGGATTCGCTTTCTTCCGGAGGGGCAACATGAAGCAAATTTTGCAGACGATTGCAGCCGTTTTGCAGAGTGGCCAAAGCGCCATGCTCTGCACAATCGTTTCCCGCAGGGGAACCACGCCGCGCGGCGTCGGCACCGCTATGGTCGTTGCCGAAAACGGCGCGCAAACCGGAACGGTCGGCGGCGGGGAAGTGGAGTATCAGGCAAAGCAGGACGCTCTCGCTCTGCTGCGCGCAAACACCTGCGCGCTGCGCTCCTATGCCATACACTCCGGCGCGGACCAGCACTGCGCGGCGTCCAACGGAGAAATCGGCGTGCTGTTCCGGCTGTTTTCGGGCGAAGATGGCCTTCGGTTTGCCGAACGCGCGCTGGAACTTCTGGAACGCGAAGAAGGCTATTTGGTCTGCACCGTCGATCACGGAACGATAGGAGAAACCGAGATTGTCCCCGCGCGGTCGGCAAAGGACGACCCCGCGCTGAGGCCGTATCTTGCCAAAGCGCCGCTGCTCACGGCGGAGGAACCAATTCGGCTGATTGAGCCGCTGTTTGCGCCGCCGCGCGCCATCATCCTTGGCGGCGGGCATGTTGCAAAAGCGCTTGTGCCGGTTCTGGCGCAGCTTGGATTGCGCGTCTGGGTGGTGGAGGACAGAGATACCCTCTGCGATCCTTCCCGCTTTCCGCTGGCGGAGCGGGTGCTCAGCGTTGTGCAGGATCGGATTTTTGACGAATTGGAACTAAGCGAGCGCGACGCGGTTATTTCGCTCGTGCGCGGCAGGGGGATTGACTTCTCCGTCCTCGACGGTGCGCTTCGGACGCGCGCGGGTTACATCGGCGCTATCGGCAGTCACGCGCACGCGAGAATGATGCGCGACCAGCTCCTTTCGCGCGGCTTTTCCAAAGAGCAGATTGCGCGCGTCCATTCTCCCGTCGGCCTCGATATCGGCGCGGAGTCGCCGGAGGAGATTGCCGTGAGCATCGCCGCGGAATGGATCGCCTGCCGCTCCGGGGCAAAGGGCGCGGAGTAAAGCGCCTGCTCGATGGTAATTGTCTAAAAAAACAAAATTTTACATGCATACACGGCTTGCGGAGCGATCGTGCTCTTGTTTGCGCCCCGCGGTCATGTTATATTGGTAGGGCGCAAAGCTGCATAGAACGATAAAACAGGCTTGCTTTATGCAAATAGCAGAAAACGGAGGAACCCATGCAATATTACGACCTGCATACCCATACGAGCATGTCCGACGCGGGCTATCCGCTTTCGGAACTGGTGGAGGTCGAAAAAAAGCTGGGCTATATCCTCGGCGTTTCCGACCATCTCTTTTGCTGCGGCATCTATACGCTGCGGGACCTTTCGGACTATCTGGCGGAGCTCTCCAACTACAGCGTGTACCGCGGCGTGGAAGTCAATATGGAGCACCATATCACCCTGCCGGACGCGATGGACGACCAGATCGACTACGTCATTGCCAGCGTGCACAGCATGCCGGACGGGCACGGCGGGTTCGTTCCACTCAACGCTTACTTTGCCAAACGTTCCGGGCAATCGCTGGAGCTTGGCAAAAATTACTCTTCCGATCTTAACCGCTACTATCTGGCTTATATTATAAAAAATTTCGAAAAGACGTTTTCCAACGAGCGGGTCGATATTCTCGGCCATGCTACGGTTCTGCCGCCCTGCGACGAACTGCACGATACAAGGTTTTTGCTGCAGTGGGAGGACGCGGTGATTGGACTCTGCAAGAAACACGGCATCGCTCTCGAAATTTCCGGGCTTTGGCACGCGCCGAATATGGATATGATCCGCCGGGCCAAGGAAGCAGGGGTAAGTTTCTCCATGGGCAGCGACTGCCACAACCGCCTGCAGATCGGCGATTTGGCCTACGTAGAGCGCGCCGTCGAAGAAGTCGGCTTAACGCAGGAAGACTTTTTTGTTCCGCGCAGGGCGCTGGAATAAAATCGACGCATTTCAGCGGCGCGCCGATTTTTCAATCAGAGAAGTCGGTTTAACGCAGGGAGTTTTTTTTGTTTCGCGCCGCTCTCTGGGTCAGGTTACGGCATAATCAAACTATAACTCTTACTTTCAGACGCAATGTATCAACCGAATATAGAACGGGTTACACCGGGAGGGACATAACAAGTATGCGAAAAATCAAGGTTGCGCTCTGGGGCTTTGGCGCGATGGGCAGCGGAATTGCGCGCGTGCTGCTCGGCAAGCAA
>JBDKTD010000003.1:0-1822 GCA_039680365.1 Clostridiaceae bacterium | reverse complement strand
TGGGATGGAAAATTGAACATGGATCAGCCTGTCAAACGCCGCCGCGGCGACCGCCGCGACGCAGCCCTTGTACGCGACCTCGACTCAATGCACGCCTTCTTCCCGCTCATGATGCCAAACCGCGCCGATAACGAAGCCTTCATTCAGGAAGTCATCGACCTCACCGCCATAGAAGCCTATCTCGAAGAAAAAAACGCGACAAACCCCGAACATAAATACACCTTCTTCCACGTCATCCTTGCAGCGCTTTCAAGGACGGTGCAGATGCGTCCACGCATGAACCGCTTTATCATTGGCGGCAAGTATTTCGACCGGGACAACATCACGTTTTCGCTGATCGCAAAAAAAGCGTTTTCGGACACGGGCGACGAGTCCATCGTGATCCTCAAGTACGACCCGGACAGCGAAAAGCCCGCCATCGACGTGCTGCACGACAAGCTCTGCGACTTTGTTTACACCATGCGCACAACAAACAAAACCGACAGCACCACGGATATTCTGGATACCTTCGCCAAAGGCCCGCAATGGGTTCGTCAGTTGATTATGAACGTTCTCCGTTCCCTCGACGAACACGGCAAAATGCCCAAGGATATCGCCAAAGAAGACCCCTACAACAGCACTGTCTTCATTTCGAACCTCGGCTCCATCAAGCTCAACGCGGGCTATCACCACCTCTCCAACTGGGGCACGAACTCCGTGTTCGTGGTGGTGGGCGAAAAGCACATGCAGCCGTTTTACGATGAAAAGGGCAATATGACCGTCAAGCCCGCGCTCGCGCTGGGTATTACGCTCGACGAGCGCATTGGCGACGGGTACTACTTTTCCAAGACGATCCGTCTGCTCAAAAAGCTCCTGACCGAGCCCGCGCTGCTCGATATTCCTGCCAAGGAGGCGCTCAACATTGAATACTGATATCATCCATTCGGAGGATATGTCCAACCTCAAAGCCCCGTGGCTGGCGTTTTACGGCGACGTTCCGCACCATTTGACCTACCCGGACTGCTCGATGTTCGATCTGGTCGAGCGCAGCGCCAACCTCTATCCCAAGAACAACGCGTTTACGTTTATGGGCAAGGCCGAACCGTTTGAAAAGATGATTCGCCAGGTCAAGCAGGTTGCGCGCGCGTTTTCCGCCATCGGCATCCGCGAAGGCGACAAGGTCATGCTCTGCATGCCCAACTGCCCCCAGATCGTGCTCTGCTTCTATGCGCTCAACCGCATCGGCGCCATCGCGGCGCTGATTCACCCGCTTTCGAGCGTTGGCGAGATTGCGTTCTACGTCAAGGATTCCGGCTCGCGCGCGGTAGTCACGCTGGATCAGTTCTACCCGAAATTCGAGGAAGTGCGAAAGTCTGTCAGCTTTGAAACGCTGGTGCTTACCAGCGTTGCCGACGCGCTCAAACCCGTCATGAAGGTTGGCTACAAGCTCACCGAAGGCCGCAAGCTCCCGAAGATTCCCAAGGATGCGGCTGTTCTCTGGTGGAAGGACTTCCTCAATGGCGCAAAAGGCGTCAACGAATCGTGCTTTGTCGAGCGCAAAGGCAACGACCCCGCCGTCATCCTCTTTTCCGGCGGCACCACGGGCGTTACCAAAGGCATCCTGTTAAGCAACCTCAACTTCAACGCCCTCGGCATGCAGACTTCCGCCATGAGCAACTGCTTCTCCCCCGGCAAGCGCATGCTCGCGGCCATGCCGATGTTCCATGGCTTCGGTCTCGGCGTCTGCATCCATACGATGATCGCGCATGGGGCAACGGCCATTCTCGTTCCGCGCGTTTCGGTGGAAAGCTATGCCAAGCTGCTCAAAAAGGAACAGCCGAAT
>JBDKTD010000181.1:0-11171 GCA_039680365.1 Clostridiaceae bacterium | reverse complement strand
CCTGAGCGCCGCGGGGATGGCCACGCTGCCGTCCGCGCGAAGGTTGTTTTCGAGGAACGCAATCAGCATGCGCGGGGGCGCGACCACCGTGTTGTTGAGCGTATGCGGGAAGTAGTTGCCCGTTTCTTTGTTTTTCACGCGGATGCCGAGACGGCGCGCCTGCGCGTCGCCCAAGTTCGAGCAGCTGCCCACCTCGAAATACTTCTTCTGGCGCGGAGACCAGGCTTCCACGTCCATGCTCTTGACCTTGAGGTCGGCAAGGTCGCCCGAACAGCACTCCAGCGAACGCACGGGGATATCCAGCGTGCGGAAAAAGTCGATCGTGTTTTTGAGGAGCTTATAGAACCAGTCCATGCTCTCTTCGGGCTTGCAGACAACGATCATCTCCTGCTTTTCGAACTGATGGATGCGGTAAACGCCGCGCTCCTCAATTCCGTGCGCGCCGACTTCCTTGCGGAAGCACGGCGAATAGCTCGTGAGCGTCTGCGGCAGCTCGCTCTCCTCGAGGAACGTATCGATAAACTTGCCGATCATGGAGTGTTCGCTGGTGCCGATCAGGTAGAGGTCTTCCCCCTCGATCTTATACATCATGCCTTCCATCTCGGTAAAGCTCATGACGCCGTCCACCACGCCGGAGCGGATCATGAACGGCGGGATGTAGTAGGTAAAGCCGCGATCGACCATGAAATCCCGCGCGTAGGCGAGAATGGCGCTCTGCAACAGCGCAATATCGCCGCAGAGGTAATAGAACCCGTTGCCGCTGGTTTTCCTCGCGGAATCCAGGTCGATGCCGCGCAGTTTTTCCATGATATCCACATGGTAGGGAATCTCAAAGTCCGGCACAAACGGTTCGCCGAAGCGCTCGACTTCGACGTTCTCGGAATCGTCCTTGCCAATGGGCACGCTGTCGTCAATGATGTTCGGAATCACCAGCATGCGCTTCTTGATCTCGGCGGTGAGCTCTTCTTCGCGAACGGCAAGGCGCGCCATTTCGTCCGCCATGTCGTTGACCTGCTGCTTGGCCGCTTCCGCTTCGTCTTTCTTGCCCTGCCCCATCAGCGCACCGATGGACTTACTAATCGAGTTGCGCTGGCTGCGCAGATAATCCGCGCGGGTATGCGCCTCGCGGAATTCCTTATCCAGCGCGAGCACTTCGTCCACGAGCGGCAGCTTTTGCTCCTGAAACTTCTTTTTGATGTTCTCCCGCACGAGGTCGGGATTGGTTCGAACGAGCTTGATATCCAGCATGTGATCCCCCTGTATAAATCCTCTGTTCGTGTGCTTTTTTCGTTTACATGCGCTCCGGCGCGGCAAGTCCCAGCAGGCCGAGGCCGATGGCGATGACCGAACGCGTTGCGTCCGTGAGCGCGAGGCGTGCCGTGCGGGTACCCGCGTCGTCCGCCATGATGCGCTGCTCGTAGTAGAACTTATTAAACGCCGAGGCGATGGCGATGACCGCGCGGGAAACGAGATACGGCTCGTTTTTCTCCATCGCTTCCTGCACCGCGTCCGGGAACGCGGAAATGCTCGCAATGACCGCGGCGGATTCCGCATCCGTCAAAACGGAATAATCGATATTCGCGGCGGGGGCGTACTCCGCCTTGCGCAGAACCGAGCAGGCGCGCGCGTGCGTATACTGCGCGTAGGGGCCGGTCTCGCCGTCAAAATTCAAAATAGCGTCCCAGTCGAACACGACGTCCTTGATGCGCCCGTTATAGAGACTGCTCCAAACCACCGCGCCGATGCCCACCTGACGCGCAACCGTTTCTTTATCCTCCAAACCGGGGCTCTTTTCCTCGATGATGGCCAGCGTCTTTTCGCAGGCGGCGGAGAGCACGTCCCGGAGTTTAACCATGTTGCCCTTGCGGGTGGAAAACGCGCCTTCCGTGCCGGAGACCATGCCGAACGAAACGTGGATTAAATCCTTCGCCCAGGGGTAGCCCATGAGCTCGACCACCTTGAACCACTGCCGAAAATGCAGATCCTGCTGGTAGGCCACGACATATAGGCACTTGGCGAAGTCGTATGCGTCCTTGCGGTAGAGCGCGGCGGCGATATCCCGCGTGGCGTAGAGCGTCGCCCCGTCCGAACGCAGGATGATGCACGGCGGCATTTTATACTCGCTCAGATCCACAATCTGCGCGCCCTGATCGAGCTTGAGCAGGCCTTTTTCGCGCAGTTCATCCACCACGCGGCCCATCTTGTCGTTATAAAAACTCTCGCCCGCGTAGCTGTCGAAGCGCACGCCGAGGATATCGTAAACTTCCGCCACTTCCTTGAGCGTGATCGCCTTGAACCAGTCGAACAGCTCCAGCGCTTCCGCGTCGCCGTCCTCAATCTTTTTGAACCACGCGCGCGCCTCGTCGTCCAGAGAAGGCTCGGTTTCAACTTCCTGATGATAGCGCACGTAGAGCTTGACCAGTTCGTCCACACCGCCGCGCTCGATGAGCGAGCGGTCGCCCCAGCGCTTGTAGGCAACGATCATCTTGCCGAACTGCGTGCCCCAGTCGCCGAGGTGGTTGATGCCGACGGAGTGATAACCAAGGTGATTGTAAATTCGGTAGAGGGACGCGCCGATTACGGTCGTCGGCAGATGGCCGATATGGAACGGCTTTGCGATGTTGACCGAGGAATAATCGATGCAGACGTTCCTTCCGCCGCCGATGTCCGACCCGCCGTAACGCGCGCCTTCGGCAAACACGCGCTCCAGAACGGCCTTCGCCTGCGCCGCTTTATCGAGCGTAAAATTCAGATATCCGCCTTCCGCGCGCGCGCTTTTAACCCCCGCAGGCAGCGTTAGCTTGCCCGCGAGTTCCGCGGCGATGACCGGCGGCGCTTTTTTGAGCGTCTTTGCCAACCGGAAGCAGGGAAACGCGTAGTCGCCCATCTCCGGTGAGGGCGGCGTTTCCAGCCAGTTGATCAGTCCTTCGGCGGGCAGCGCGCAGGCTGCGGACAGCGCCGAAGCGATCGATCCTTTAAAGTCCATTCGTCTCATCCTATCCCAATTCGCTAGTTGAAATAATATTATATCAAACATCCGCGCGCTTGTTAAGCATACGGCTTCTTTACAAACAAGGAAAAAACGGGTATACTAGCTTCGTTAAAGCGACGACCGGGTCAGTCCGGGTGCGATTCTTCCGCAAAAGCGAGCCGCGTATGGTGCAAGGCGGCGGCGGCAAGCGCACAGACCGGCATCCCCCGCGAGTGCGCGCAGGAAACGCGGCGATTTTTCCGCCGCCGAGTAACGCGCGCCGTCTCCCCGCGTTAAGGGGTTCGAGCGGACGGCGAAATGCCGTCAAGCCGGGTGGTACCGCGCAAAGCTAGCAGCTTTTCGTCCCTGCAACAGTGGGGCGAAGGCTATTTTTTTACACCGAAAAACAAGGAGAAGGAAGAAGCATGTACAAGAAGGTATCGAGCGAACTGAATTTTGTTCCGCGCGAGAAGGAGGTTCTCGCGTTTTGGAAGGAGCATCAGATCTTTCAAAAGAGTGTCGCGCTCCGGCGCGGAAGCGAAGCGTATACGTTTTTTGACGGGCCGCCGACGGCAAACGGCAAGCCGCATATCGGCCATGTCTTAACGCGCTCGATCAAGGATATCATCCCGCGCTACAAGACCATGAAGGGCTACGACGTGCTCCGTAAAGCCGGCTGGGATACCCACGGCCTGCCCGTGGAGATCGAGGTGGAAAAACAGCTCGGCCTTGACGGCAAGGAGCAGATCGAAGCCTACGGCATCGAGCCGTTCATCAAGGAATGCAAAAAGTCCGTCTGGAAATACAAGACCGAGTGGGAAGAGATGTCCGACCGGGTCGGGTTCTGGGCGGATATGGAAGACCCGTACATCACCTACGAGGACAACTATATCGAGTCCATCTGGTGGGCGCTCAAAACGATCCACGAAAAGGGTCTGCTCTACAAGGGATACAAAATCGTACCTTACTGCCCGCGCTGCGGCACCGCTCTTTCGAGCCACGAGGTCGCGCAGGGGTATAAGGACGTAAAAGAGACCTCCGCCGTCGCGAAATTCTTCGTCAAAGGAGACCCTTCCAAGGCGTTTTTGGCCTGGACGACCACGCCCTGGACGCTGCCGAGCAACGTTGCCCTCTGCGTCAACGCAAAGGAAACCTACGCCACGGTCAAAAAGGGCGCGGACACCTACATCCTCGCGGAGGCGCTGGTAAAGCAGGTGCTGGGCGAGGATGCCCAAATCGTTTCCACTTGCAAGGGAAAAGAGCTGGTCGGCATGGAGTACGAGCCGCTGTTTGTTTTACCCGTGAACTTGAACGGCAAAAAAGGCTACCGCGTCGTTGCGGACGATTACGTTTCTCTGGAAGAAGGCACGGGCATTGTCCACATCGCGCCCGCCTTCGGTGAGGACGACTCCCGCGTGGGCAAAAAGTGGGAATTGCCGTTTGTACAGCTGGTCAACGCCTCCGGCCACATGACCGGCGGCACGCCCTGGGACGGGCTATTCGTCAAGGAAGCTGACAAACCTATCCTCACAGCGCTCAAAGAGAGCGGAAAGCTCTTTGCAGCACTTCCCTTTGAGCACAGCTACCCCTTCTTCTGGAGATGCGACACCCCGCTGATCTACTACGCCCGTGAGAGCTGGTTTATCAAGATGACGGCGGTCAAGGAAAAGCTGATCGCGTTCAACCGCAGTGTCAACTGGATTCCGGAGACCATCAAAGACGGCCGCATGGGCAACTTCCTCGAAAACGTGATCGACTGGAGCGTCTCCCGCGAACGCTACTGGGGCACGCCGTTGCCGGTTTGGATGTGCGAATGCGGCCATGTGCACGTTGTCGGTTCCCGCGCGGAACTGCTCGAACTGGGTAAAGATGTTCCCGCGGATATCGAACTGCACAAGCCGTACATCGACGAAATCACCTTCCCCTGCCCGAAGTGCGGCAAGCCGATGAACCGCGAGCCGGTGGTTATCGACTGTTGGTTCGACAGCGGCAGCATGCCCTTTGCGCAGTGGCACTATCCATTTGAGCATAAGGAAGAGTTCAAACGGCGCTACCCCGCGCAGTTCATCAGCGAAGCCATCGACCAGACGCGCGGATGGTTCTATTCCCTGCTTGCCATCTCCACCTGCCTGTTCGACGAAGCGGCGTTCCAAAACTGCATCGTCATGGGGCACGTGCAGGATATGGAAGGCCGCAAGATGAGTAAGCACCTCCATAACGTTGTCGATCCCTGGACGGTGCTCGACGCGCAGGGTGCGGACGCGGTGCGCTGGTATTTCTTTACCGGCTCCATGCCTTGGCTGCCTAGCCGCTTCTCGGCGGAAGCCGTCAGCGAGGCACAGAGAAAGTTCATCGGCACGTTCTGGAATACCTACGCGTTCTACGTGCTCTATGCCGAGATCGACAAGTTCGACCCCACGAAGTACGATCTTAAGGATTGCGCGCTTTCCGAGATGGACCGCTGGGTGCTTTCGCGCCTGAACACGCTGGTTAAGACCGTGGACGGCTACCTTGAAAAGCTCAAGATCACGGAAGCTGGACGCGCGCTGCAGGCGTTTTCAGAAGAGCTTTCCAACTGGTACGTCCGGCGCTGCCGCGACCGCTACTGGGGCAGCGAGATGACCGAGGACAAGAAGGCCGCGTACATGACGCTTTATACCGCGCTGCATACGCTAGCGCTGCTCACCGCGCCGTTTTTGCCGTTCATGACGGAGGAAATCTACCAGAACATCGTCCGAAGCGTCGATTCCACCGCGCCGGAGAGCGTGCATCTTTGCGACTTCCCCGCCGCGGAGGAAGCGTATATCGACACGCAGCTGGAAGCGGATATGGCGCGCGTGCTCGACATCGTCACCCTTGGCCGTGCCGCGCGGAACGACGGAGCCGTCAAGACCCGACAGCCGCTAAAGCTGATGTACATTCAGGGCGAACCGCTTTCCGAGCGGTACGTCGCTATCGTCACCGAGGAGTTGAATGTCAAAAAGGCGGAATTCCTCGCGGACGCTTCCGGGTTCTTGAGCTACATCGTCAAGCCGCAGCTCAAAACCCTCGGGCCGCGTTACGGCAAGATTCTGCCAAAGATCAACGCGTACCTCGCCCAGCCCGGCGTGGGCAATGCGGTCGTCAGAGCGCATAGCTCCGGCAAGGACTACGAAACGGAACTGGAAGGCGTGCTGGTCGTGCTCTCGCCCGAGGACGTGCTGGTTTCCACCGGCAAGACCGACGGGTTTGTCGCCGCAACCGACAACGAGACCATCGTCGTGCTGGATACCAAGTTGACTCCCGAGCTCATTGACGAAGGTTTCGTGCGCGAGCTCATCAGCAAGGTGCAGACCATGCGCAAGGAAGCGGGCTTTGAGGTCAGCGACCACATTTCGCTTTCCTACGACGGCAGCCCGAAGATTGAAGAAATCTTCTCCCGCTTCGGCAGTGAAATCCTCGCCGAAACGCTGGGCGACCGGCTCGAAAAGGGCGCGAAGGGCTACACGAAAGACTGGGACGTGAACAAAGAGCCCGTAACACTGGGCGTAGAGCGTATATAGGAAATCGCTTAGGCGAACGGGTAACCCCGTTCGCCTTTCCGATTGCAGTCAAGAAGATAAGCAAAGAAGGGAACGCTATGAAGCTTTGCGGAGTTTGTATCCTGACCAATCGAGCAGCTGCGCTTGCTGCCTTTTACCAAATGGTATTAGAGGAATCTCCTGTTGCAGAAGGGCAGCACTATGGCTTTGACAAGGCTCAGCTTGCCGTGTATGATCCTGGAGATGTGATAGTAAGCGAAAACAAGAACATGTCTTTGATGTTTTATGTTGACGATCTATTGTTGGAATACGATCGGCTTCTGACGGAAATCCCTGGAATTGATATCGTTTCTCCTCCCGAACGCAGGCCGTGGGGCGCGTTCTCCTTTTGGTTCACAGATCCGGACGGTAATGAGATCAGTTTTATTGAAAGCAAGAACTGAGAGACCGGCTGTCTCCATCAGACGGCGCGAACGAACAGGGAGCTTTTAAGTCATCTTTCGCCCGCTCCGATCTGTGTTTTCAAAAACTTTCATTACATTGCGAATATTTCATTCCGCCGTGATGTAGCGTATAATCGTACTAAATATCTAAAGTTAATGTGTTGTTACGCTATTAGCGTCAATAGAAGGGAACCTCTCACCCATGCTTGGAACCATCGTCAACGCCGCGGCGATCCTCGTTGGAGGGTCGCTCGGCTTATTGCTCAAAAAAGGCATACCGGAACGCGTCTCCAGCGGCATCGTGCAGGGGCTGGGACTCGTTGTTCTGTATATCGGCATCAGCGGCTCGCTCAAAGGTCAGAACGCGCTGATTACGACCATCTCCATCGTCGTCGGCGGCGTCATCGGCATGCTGCTGGACTTCGACGGACGGTTTCGGCGGCTGGTCGGCAAGCTCGAAACCCGGTTTGTAAAAACCGAAACGAGCGGCTCGACCTTCGGTGAAGGGTTCGTAACGGCAACGCTGCTCTTCTGCGTCGGCGCGATGGCAGTCGTTGGTTCGCTCAACAGCGGGCTCACCGGCAACCACGAGGTGCTCTATACCAAGAGCCTGCTCGACGGCGTGAGCGCCATGATATTCGCAAGCACGCTCGGCGCGGGGGTGCTGCTCTCCGCCGTGGCGGTGTTTGTGTATCAGGGCGCCATTACGCTCGCCGCGCAGTTCCTAGCCCCCGTGCTCAGCGATCCAACGATTGCAGAAATGACCTGCGTGGGGTCGCTGTTGATCATCGCCATCGGGCTGAACATGCTCAAGCTCACGAAGATCAAGGTGATGGACTTCATCCTCGCCATCTTCATCCCCATCGGGCTGTGTTTGTTCATGTAGCATCGTAATCCGTTTCTTGGAGGTAACAGGAGTTGGAGCTTTGGGATTTATACGACCGCGAACGCCGCCCGCTTGGGCGTACGCACGTACGCGGCGTGCCCTGTCCGCCGGGGGAATACCATCTCGTAGTCACCATTTGGACGGTAGACTCGCGCGGGAATATCCTTCTCACGCTCCGTGATCCCGCTAAGGAAAGCTATCCGAACACTTGGGAGAATACCGGCGGTTCAGCTCTTACGGGCGAAACGAGCCTTGCTGCCGCCGTGCGCGAACTGCTGGAGGAAACAGGCATTATCGCCGCTGAAGAAGAACTCGTCCTGCTCGGTTCGCAGGTAGCACGCGATTCGCTCTACGACCATTATCTACTCCATCGAGACATTACGCTTGACGAACTGCGCATGCAGCCCGGCGAGACCGTTGGAGCAAAGTGGGTCGCGCTGGATGAACTGGACGCGATGCGACAGGATGGCTCGCTTGCAGCACCAATTGGTGTGCAATTCGAAGGCATTCGCGAAACGTTCGAACCACTCGTGTACGGAAAGTAAAGGTTCTCTCCTTTTCTGAAAGAAAAGAAGCAAAAGAGCTTTTCTCCTAGTAACCCTAAAATTCTTTCGTTTCCTTCATTAAAAGAATAGAATAAACGTGCATTGATTCGAGCTTCTATCATCAAATCAATTATCCAACTCGAATTACACCGTCGAAACGTTCCAAGTATTCTTTCGACCAATCGTGGCTGACAACAATACGCGTAACATCCGAATGACGGAAGATGAACTCGTTTATCATCGATCTATTCTCAGGATCAAGCCCTGTTGTCGGTTCGTCAAATATCAATATTTGAGGATGCCTGCGTATTGCGCGAGCAATGCAAATACGCTGTCGTTCCCCGCCGGAGATATTGTCGCCAAAATCACCAAGCGATGAATCGCCAACACGTTCTGCAAGCGCAGTCAGGTTTAATTCCTGCAGCAGGCGAACATATGCTTCGGAGTCTTTCGCTGGCTCATTGCCGTATAAAACGATATTCTCATACATCGGCGCATTGAACAAAAATGGCGTCTGATTGACTAATCCGACGACCGCATAAAGCTCCTGCTCCGGAATCGTCCTGATGTCCCGCCCGCAAACCCGGATTCTGCCAGAATAGTCGTCATAATACTTCAAGATTAATTTTGTCAGTGTGGATTTACCACAGCCGCTTTCACCAATGATTGCATAACAGCCTCCTTTTCGAAACGTGTAAGAAAAATCGCTGTAAAGGATTCGATCCCCAAACGCAAACGTCATCTTTTCAAATTCTATCGTCGCATCTCCACTTATCTTTCCGTCGTCATATGATGCATCCCTTGTTTCAATTTCCGTGCGCAGCTTCTCCGCAATCGGTTTTGCGGAACGAACGGAGACCAGTCCTTCGATAAAGTTGTTAATGCCGTCGGAAACATAGTTCATCAAGAAAATTGCGGAGAGCAATTGCCCAGTCGTTACTTCTCCTCGAATGATCAGATACCCGCCGAGGCCGACGCACCCCATCAACAGGAACGAACCGATCATCCGCATGGCGTTGTAATTAATCGCGTTGAAGATACGGCTCTTTGAATAAGCGCGCTGCTGGCGGCGGCTAACTTCATTAAACGCTAGGAAGAACGCCTCGAGATCGCTTCCCATACGAATGGTCTCGTATCCTTCAATCGCTTCTTTCAAGGCATTTGTATAGTGTTCATTTTCGTTCGACAGAGCGCGCTTTCGTTTTTGCGCTCCTTTTGTAAAGAGATTGGTCGTTAATAGCGGCAGCAGCGCGCGAATTAACGTCGCCGCAAACAGCCATATGTTCGAGCGCAGGAGAAAAGCGGCTGCACAAACCACCAAAATGAGCGAGTACAGAAGGTATGGAGCTTGAAATAAGCGATCATCGCGCAAGAGGTTGATATCCGAATTCAGCAGGTTCATATAATACGCGTCGTTCTTACCGCGAAAGCTTATCAAGGAACGATGAAACATGCTTTTCAATATTGCGCGTTTTGTTACCAATACTCCGTCTGACACATACTTCAGATGCATTTGGATCGATGAAATAAAAATAGTGAGCGACAGCACCGTTGCAGTTCCGGCATATATCATGTTTCGAAGCATCAGCTGCATGTTGCCGCTCGTTGCATAGTCGATGATCTTGCCTAAATAGCTGACGGCCAATATATCAATTACGGCTGTCGCAGCATGCAGTAGGGATGTAATTGCCAACAGCGATTTTTTACCGAACGAATAAGCTTTCACTGACTGCCTCCTCTTAGTACTACCGTTTACAGCAGTATATCAAGCATACTTACGCCTTTCAATGATTTTTCCGGTATTTCGAGTAATATAAAAAGAGACTCGCGTGAGCGAGTCTCTTTTGGGTTCGGTTCTTTATTTGTCCAGGATCTCGGTGACGACGCCGGAAGCAACCGTGCGACCGCCTTCGCGGATAGCAAAGCGCAGTCCCTGCTCGATGGCGATCGGGGTAATCAGCTTGATCGTCATATCGATGTGGTCGCCAGGCATAACCATCTCAACGCCCGCGGGCAGTTCGATCGTGCCGGTAACGTCCGTCGTGCGGAAGTAGAACTGCGGACGATAGCCCGAGAAGAACGGGGTGTGACGGCCGCCTTCTTCCTTGCTCAGAACGTACACGCGTCCAACATAATGCGTATGCGGGTGGATCGAACCCGGCTTTGCCAGAACCTGGCCGCGCTCGATGTCCGCGCGCTGCACGCCGCGAAGCAGAGCGCCGATGTTGTCGCCCGCGATCGCCTGATCCAGCTGCTTTCTAAACATTTCCACGCCGGTTACGACGACCGAGCGGGATTCTTCCGTGAGTCCGATGATTTCGACCGTTTCGCCGACCTTCACCGTTCCGCGCTCGACGCGGCCCGTGGCCACGGTGCCGCGGCCCGTGATCGTGAAGACGTCTTCCACCGGCATCAGGAACGGCTTGTCAACCGCGCGCTCCGGCGTCGGGATATAGCTGTCGACGGCGTCCATCAGCTCGAACAGGCACTTGCACTCCGGGGTTTCCAGAGCCTTTTTGCCAGCGATCAGAGCTTCCATCGCCTGCAGCGCACTGCCCTTGATGATCGGGATATCGTCGCCCGGGAAATCGTACTGGCTCAGCAGTTCGCGGATTTCCATTTCAACGAGCTCGAGCAGTTCGGGATCGTCTACCTGGTCGACCTTATTCATGAACACGATGATGTACGGCACGCCGACCTGGCCTGCCAGCAGGATGTGCTCGCGGGTCTGCGGCATCGGGCCGTCCGCCGCGCTCACAACCAGGATCGCGCCGTCCATCTGCGCGGCTCCGGTGATCATGTTCT
>JBDKTD010000343.1:0-6654 GCA_039680365.1 Clostridiaceae bacterium | reverse complement strand
TCAACGGCGCAACCGGCGCGGTCACGAGCGAAATCACCGCGCTGGGCTACGATATGGTAACCGTCAACGTCAAGGACGACAAGGGTTCGCCTTTCCGTCTGGAGGATCTGGACGAAGTCGCGGCGCTCGACGCCGTCGGCGAAGCGGCGCCCTCCGGCTCCATGAACACCACCGCCAAGTACGGCTACTCCGACGCAACCGTCAGCCTTTACGGCATTACGCCCGCGTACTACACCGTGCAGGGACTCGACTTGAAATACGGGCGTTTTTTGCGCACGGCGGATGTGGAAAACAGCTCCTATGTCGTTGTTGTGTCCTATGAAACGGCAAACGAGCTCTTCGGCAAAGCCGAAGTGGTCGGCGAGACGCTCACCATCGGCGGTCGGAGCTTTCTGATCGTCGGCGTGCTGGAGAAGGACGACTCCCTCCTCGCTTCCATGATCGGCGGCTACTCCATCTACGCGCCGTTTACCGTGGAATCCCGCATGGCGGATCAGCCGTATGTCACGAGCCTCTCCGTTTCGCCTTCCGGGGATACGGACGCAACCGAAACCGCCGTGACGAACTTTATGCTCGCGCGGTTCAATAACGACGAGGACGCGTTCAGGGTCATCAACATGTCCAGCATTTCGGACGCGATGGACACCGTAACCGGCACGCTTTCGCTGCTGCTGGGCGGCATCGCGGCGATCTCCCTGCTCGTAGGCGGCATCGGAATCATGAACATCATGCTCGTCTCCGTCACGGAGCGCACCAAGGAAATCGGCATCCGCAAGGCCATCGGCGCGGGCAAGCGCAGCATTATGATGCAGTTCCTCATAGAAGCGCTTATGGTAAGCCTCATGGGGTGCCTGCTGGGGCTTGCGTTCTCCTGGCTGATCCTCGAAGTCGTAACGGTCATCGCCAAGACGATTTCGTTCTCCATGTCGCTCGGCGTCGTGGTGCTCGCGGTGGGCTTCTCCTCCGCCATCGGCCTGATCTTCGGCCTCTACCCGGCCAACAAAGCGGCCAACAAACACCCGATCGACGCATTGCGTTACGAGGGTTAAGCAACCTTGAAACACGAACCCGCGCGTAAGCGCGGGTTCTACTGTTTCCGAATTGTATATCGGTAACTATCTACTACTTAGTAAGCACAAGACCTCTGTTATTTCCTCATCAACCTCATCTGGCTTCATGCTCCTAATAATTCTATCCAGTGATGTGCTCACACAATATTTATCACGTAGCCACTCATTTACTCTCGATAATAATTCCTTTCCATTAACAAGCGCTATTTTCCTTTCAAGAGTAGTCCAGTTTTCTTTCATATAGATCGCTGCTCTTTTTTGTGCTGTTACGAAATCTAATCCGCTGCTTTTAAAATAGTCTTGTATTTTTGCAGCGATTCTGTATGACACTTCTTCGCGCATATCATCAACCACTCTCGTGAATTCAGTTATAAAATAACTGAAATCACAGGATATCTTAATTGAACGAAAAATCGCACTTGGAACTAAAACGTAGTTCTCAATCTCTTTCTTCCGCCACACGTGCAATAGCAAATGATTATCCTTAGCTTCTCTCTCCAAGTCTTGAAAGTATTCATTGGGATAATAGTCATGATCGAGCAAGCAGAATGTCTTTATCTCTGCACTTTCTTCGTAAAACAATCGAGCTGCTCCAAAGGCTTCTGCATACCTTGAGAAACCACCTAATGATACAACTGGTAGGCTATCTGCTGTTTCAGATAACTCTGGATTAAGAAGTAACTGGAATTTTGTCAATATCTTTAAATCTTCTCCTTCTACGAACACGCATTTTTTTGCAATTGCAATACGCAATAATGCTAAGTTATGAACGCTACCGATACTATCAATAACTCTTTGTACGGCCGCGCTACTATTTGCATATCTTGTTTTTCTTGATTCCCGATCAACCGCTACAATACAACGAGGTTCTACTGAAGCGATTAACTCAACTGAATGGGTAGCTATTATTATCTGCTGATATCTTTGTTTCAAAATGTACAGAATTCTTTTTTGCATATCAGGATGCATATAAACATCGGGTTCATCTAGAATAATCGTTTGTGCAAGTTTTGACCTGCAAATAAACCAGATAATTTGTAGCCACATCTGTATGCCGCTTCCCATCAAACCAATCTCTGCGGGGAATCCTGCATCTTGTATAAATAGTTCAAGATAATCGCTTTGGTATGGATTATATTTTATCTCATCGATTTTTAAACCATGCCAGGTCTGTTCAGCGAGTTGTTTGAACTCATTAAAATAACCTGTCCTATACAACCAAATTTCGTTCCGGAAATGCCGCGATGTTAAGTACGTATCTTTGTCTGAAACAATTGTCTCTTCAGATAGCTTTACTTCTTTGTCTTTGATCAATCCAATTTGAGGTAAAATGGCAATGGTATCAAATTCATATTCAAGAACTTTCTTCCTCGCTCTAATATTTATACCTTCGCGGTCATAGAAGGTTGCGAACACCTCTCCATTATGTATGTTTATCTGAATTTTCCCTTTGTCTGAAAATTCAGCCGTAATAATCGCTGTTTCTTCTGTCTTGTAAAAATAAATCGCAGTGTTAGGATCAATCTTCAGCCTCTCTGGCTTAATAAAAAATCCAACTGCAAATGATGGTAATTGGAATCCCTTAGGCGCAGACACATAATTTGTTTTTGATTTCGATCTGTTTCCTGCATGAGCAATTAAGCGGAGTGCTTCAACAATACTCGATTTGCCAGCATTATTTTGCCCCACAATAATTGATATATCACGTAGTGTTAACTCTGATGAAGCAAAACAACGGAAGTTTTTAAACGATACTTTCTTAAGCATATAAATCCCTTCATCACTGTTTCTATTATTGTAACATCAAACTTGTAGGTAATCTATACTTCCAGATATCTCTAGTTATTACTACTTTTCCGCTCATAATAAAACATATACTGCTGCAGCACGCCCGCAAATGCGCCGTACCGCTCGAGCGGAAAGCCGTTCGGATACTCGCGGGCGAGCACGCGCTCAATCCAGACGTCCACCGGGAATCTGCCGAGCCGGTGGAAACCGAACAGCATTGTGCAATCCGCAACCTTTTTACCTACGCCCGGCACGGTGAGGAGTTTTTCGTACAGCGCGCCGTCCGACAGAGATTCCGTAGCGGTAAAGTCGAGCGCACCGGAAACGGCCATTCTCGCCGCGGCCAAAACATACTTTCCCCGGTACCCCAGCGAACAGCCGAGCAGGCACTCCAGTTCCGTGTTTGCCAGCGCTTCCGGTTTGGGGAAGGCAAACGCCTCCGCGCCCGGTATCGGCTCGCCAAAGCGCGAACAGAGCAGCTCTACGCAGCCCTTGATCGCGGGAATATTCTTACGCTGGGACAGGATAAACGTAATCAGCGTTTCCCAGGTATCCTGCCGCAGAATGCGCACGCCCGCGCCGAACGCCGCCGAGCGGGTCAGGTAAGCATCCGCCGGATCGACGCTGTTTCGGATGGCGGCATAGTCCGTATCCCAGTCGAAATACTGCCGCCAGAGCGCGTCAAACACCTCTTGCGTACAATCCAGCAGTACGCTTTGTTCCGTTTGCGTCAGAGTAAGCGCGCGCCCATGCGCAAGTAAGCGGTACCGCCCTTCCCCCGCCGGGTTCAGGCGAAAACACTGTCCGCTCTCCGCAATCTTCTTAACGTTCAGTTCGTCGTTTCTTACTTCAACCATTACCGCTGAGTTCCTCGTCCCCGGCGCACAAGCGCCGTTTCCATTATAGCGCGGATTCCTCGTTTCTGCGCGCAGATTCGACTCACATCCAATGAGGATACTCGCTGTTTTGTGGGCATAAAAGGTCACGCAACGTGAATCCGTGATTGTTTGCTAAATACGTTTCATCGTATTATACTTCCTCGTGAAGGCGGTGATTTTGTGGCTGAACTGACCGAAGCAATATGCAATCTCTACGCCACGTTTCGTAACATTCGGCGAGACAACCCGTAGGCGGAGCTTTTAGCGCTCTTTGACCATTATCAGGTTGAAATTCCGGAGAATGAGATCATTCATAAGTATTTTATTGGCGACAGGCTGTTTATTACCGGAATTGATCTCATCCTGAGAAACTTTTTTCATTTGGAATACACAAGACAAGAATACCTGCTTTTGCTGCCGGAGATATTCGAAACCCTCTCTATCCCGAACAGCGATTACATCAGCTGTGACGACGAAGACTACATGCAGGTGTGCGACTACTCAATCAATTTTGAACAGTCTAAATGAAATACAGGAAATACTAAAAAGCAGTTCTCCTGCCGGAGAGCTGCTTTTGTTTTCAAACCTGCTAGCAACTGCAGGATTGCAGTACTATATTACCGTAAACGTCAGCACGCAGGGTTCCGCGCCGTCGGTATCCAGCGGGGAGGAATCCACCGATTGGAGGGTTAATTTTACCCCCAGCATGATTTCATAATGATAGCGGAAGTGCCCCGCGCAGCACAGACAGTAGGTGCGGGAAACCGGATAATCCCGCTTGAGGCGGTTGTAATTGGGGCAAGCGCAGGCAAACTTTTCGCCAATGCGGTAGGTCACGGCGTGGATGGTGATGGTTCCATCCTCGATGAGCACAGGCCGCCCCATGTTGGGCACGGCGGCGATCAGCGGCAGCTTTTCGGCGAGCGGCAGATCCTTATGCTCCCGAAAGAACGCCTTGGACGCCTTTTCCCTTGCGCCGCTCTTGCAGCAGCCGTTCTGATCCATCAAATCCCGCTTTTGCTCAAAGGTGAGAGAACCGTCCAGTATGTCCGATGCGCGCTTGAAGTACGCCGCGCGCACAGCCTGCGCGGAAGCGTCGTCAATCGATTCAAACCCTTCGCCGATTGCGCGAATTACCTCCGGCGAAACGCCGCAGGATGCAAGCGACTGTTGAAATCTCTTCGGACTTGGCATGCGGTTAACCCTTTCCCTTTCATCTTGCCCTTTAGCAGCCTTACGACAGTTTCATATGGAACGCGCTGTCCGCTGAATCGTTCTGGAAGATCGTGGTCGCGTCCTTGCCTTTGTTTTTGCTTGCATACATCGCCCGGTCCGCTTTGCCAATGAGTTCGGACAGCGGCGCTTCCCCTTCGATGAGGCCAATGCTGAGCGTTATCCTAAGTTCCGGCGCGCAGTCGCAAAACCGCAGTTCCGCAACGCAGCCGCGGATGCGTTCCGCAACCAGATACGCGTCCTCCGCTTTCGTGTTCTCCAGAACCACGACAAACTCGTCGCCACCGAAACGCACCGTGTCGTTGCCGCTGCGAACCACCGTTTTCATGCAGTCGGCAATGCCCTTGAGCACCCGATCTCCCACCATGTGGCCGTAGCGGTCGTTAATCGCTTTAAAGTCGTCCACATCGAGAAACAGCAGCGACATCGGAACCGTTTGTCCCCCGGTGGCACTGTATTTCTCCATCAGGTACTGCTTGCTGAACAGTCCTGTCAACGGGTCGATGTTGGACTTTTCGATTAGCATGTCTTTTTCACGGATTTGCTCCAGCCGCTCCTGGGTGACGTCGATCAAGAGCAGCAGTTTGGAGGAATCATCCATTGTTTCGTCCATCAAATACTGCGTTAAAACGATATACCGCTTCTGTCCGGCAGATGTCAGAACGACCTCATGGCGTGTATAGTCGGTTTCGTAGCAATAGTCATTGATATAGTCCGAAAGGCGATCGCCCGCGTCCAGATTCTCATCCCGCAAAATCACGCGGGCAACATTATTGATGCTGATGATCTTTCCGTTTTTGCCGATGATGACAATCCCTTCGGCGGAGTTTAAAAACAGTCTTCGATAGACATAGTCCGACCGCATATTAAACAGCCGGAAGCGCATGATTGAAATGAAGATCGCGGCAATAAAGATTAAAAACGCATAGTACATCAGGTACAGATGGGTTTCAATGTGAAACACGGTCGGCAGGAGATACTCCGATATCACGCTGACGATAAGCGCCAGCCCGATGCCCCAGAGTATGATGGAGAGTCGTCCGTGTTCGCGGGAATCCTTTGCGCGCTTCAGTGCGCAAAACACGAGTATCAGCGCGTAGATCGCAGGCAGGCTGAAAACGGTGGACATCGTCGGCGCGACAATCGGCGTCGTCAGCCGCCAAAACGTCGGGTCGGTGTAGTCTATCGGGAAACAGTAACGCGCCGCTATAGTTAGCGTGTTGAGTACGATGGTGACAACCAGCAGTGCGTCGAACTTCCGCCGGACAAGCCGGTAGGTAAACAGCAGAAAAAAGACCGAGAGGTTCATCATGCTGATCCAGTAGACCGTCTTGACGACGACCCCGAACGTCGAGTTGTCGCCGTGTTCGCTGCAGATGCTGAGAACCATCCAAACGATAACGACGCTTAGAAACCACAGAAACGACTGGTTTACCTTGTCGTGGCTGCGGTTCATAATGATGAAGCTCCAGATGAAAACCATTCATCCGAATATAATAGAAAATGACAGCAGCTGCAGCATTGAATCCCTCTTCTCATCGCCAACCAAACCCGGACTCTATTGTTCATATTATATTTTGCTTTATTGCAAAACACAATTCCATTGCGGGAAATGTTGTTGTAAAAAAGCGAAAAAACGCTTGCTTCAAGCGTCTTTTCCATCGGAATCTATCATAGTTGTATCA
>JBDKTD010000221.1:0-10261 GCA_039680365.1 Clostridiaceae bacterium | reverse complement strand
GGTGCTCAACTCGCTGACGTTCGAAGGCGGGTTCCATTACATTGGCGAAGGCGGTGAAATGTCGATTTTGAACGTGGTCGGCGAAGGAATCGCGGTGCTTTTCGTTCCCCTCGGATTCGGCAGGTGGCAGGCGGCGGTGGCTACGATTCTCGGCCTTGTTGCCAAGGAGGAGGTTGTGGGCGTATTCGGCTCGCTTTCTTCCATGGCGAGCGCGGATTTGGCCATGGAACTGGTGGAGCAGGGCGGTTCTTCCGGGCTAGCAATCATCGGACAGGAATTCTTTGGCGGAAGCGGTCTTGCGGCCTACAGCTTTATGATCTTTAACCTGCTCTGCGCGCCGTGCTTTGCGGCCATGGGCGCGATCAAACGCGAGATGAACAACGCAAAATGGACTTGGAGCGCAATCGGCTATATGTGCGGGTTTGCCTATGTCGTTTCACTGATCGTATACCAGCTTGGCGCTTTGTTTGCCGGCGGCGGATTCACGGTTTGGACGGGAATTGCCATTGCGGTGCTGATCGGGCTGTTGTACCTGCTGCTGCGCAAGAACAAGTATGATGTCAACTCCCTGCGCGCGAAGGCCGCATACGCTGGGAAAAACAGTTAACAGAAAGGATTTGTATATGAACCTGCCAACCATCCTCGTTGCGTCGGCCGTCGCGGCGGTATTCATTTGGATCATTGCGGCATCCATTCGCAACAAAAAGAAGGGTAAACCATCCTGCTCCTGCGGCAGCGCTTGCGCCGGGTGCGCGATGGAAGGCAGCTGCCACTCCAAGACCTGAACAACGTACCAGGCGCGCGGGGAATGCGGAGCAGATTCGCAACCCCGCGCGGATCAACGCGAAAGGCACCTCCGCCATGAAGACGAAAAAAGCAACTCCGACGGCAAACATCGTGCGTTACCTCTTGCTGTTGCTCACATTGGATAAAGATGGAGGTGGCGTTCGCAGCGTTGACCTCGCCGACCGTGTGGGCGTGAAAAAACCGAGCGTTTATCAAGTAATTCGCACACTTTCTGAAAAGGGTCTTGTCGAACAAGAACGGTACGCAAGGGTTTATCTGACCGAAACCGGCAGAGAAACGGCGGCACTGTATCAGGACTGTAACAATCGAATGCTTCCACGCATTGCGAAAGCGACGGGGTTGCGCGAGGAAATTTGCCGGTTTGCTGTGTATGACATACTCTCGCGCATGGATTGGGACGAGTTACGCGCATATGTGCTTGCGTAACAGGGCATGCTAGTGATGGCTCGCGATCGGTGCGCGCAGCATGGAGCGAACAAGCGGGTATTATGATGCACTGCGCGCTGCGCAAAGAGAAACTCGAGGATAGAGAAACACAACATACAGGAGAAGAATATGGGGAAAGAAACACAGACACCAAAGAAAGGAATCGCGCGCTTGCTCGAGATCGCCGCGATCAAAAAACCGCTCGTGATCACGTCCGCCGTACTTTCGGCGCTGGCTTCCGTCGCGTCGTTCATTCCTTACATCGCGATTTACAACATCATTTCGCAGATACTTGCGGCCTATCCAAGCTTTAGCGCGCTCGACACCGCATATCTCATCCGGCTTGGCTGGCTTACGCTCGACGGAATCTTACTCAATATTGCGCTATATTTTGCCGCGCTGATGTGCTCGCACCTCGCGGCATTTGGCACGCTTTACAAGCTTAAGGTCGATTTTGCGTCGCATCTGGCGCGTGTGCCGCTGGGATTCCATATCATGATCGGCAGCGGAAAGCTTCGAAAGATCATGGACGAGAACATCGAAAAGATCGAAGGGTTCATCGCGCATCAGTTGCCGGACATCGTCGCGTCCCTTGTTGCACCGATTGTCATGCTTGCAATACTGATGGTGGTTGATTGGAGGTTGGGGCTTGCGGCGCTGGTTGGCATCGCGGTAGCAATCGTGATTCAGGTGCGCGCCTACGGCAATGACGGCGCGAAAAAGATGATGGATGAATATCAAAACGCGCTGGAGGACATGAACAACGCCGCGGTGGAATATGTGCGCGGAATTACGGTGGTCAAGGCGTTTGGCCAGAGCGTGTATTCGCTGCGCCGGATGTATGACGCGATCAAGGCTTACACCAAGATGGTAATTCCCTACACGTTGAGTTGGGAAAACTATATGTCAGCGTTTACCACAATCGTAAACAACATCTATCTCTTTCTGGTTCCCGTCGGGATACTGATTGCGGCTACGACGGGGGATTACGCCGGGTTTGCCAGCCGATTTATCTTTTACCTGATATTTGTGCCAAGCATTGCAACCGTGCTGATGAAGATCATGTACGTCACCAGCAACGGCATGCAGATTAGCGGCGGCGTAGAGCGCATGGACGAGATTCTCGCCGAACCGGAGCTGGCGCAACCCGCCGATCCCAAGACGGTAACGCACTACGACATCTGTTTTGACCACGTTAGCTTTGCCTACGCAGGGCAGGAAACGCCTGCGTTGACAGATGTGACCTTCCGCGCCGAGCAGGGGCAAATCACTGCCGTGGTCGGCCCGTCCGGCGGCGGCAAGACGACCATCGCGCACCTGATCCCGCGCTTCTTCGACGTGGCGCAGGGAAGCATTCGCATTGATGGGATCGACGTGCGCGACATGACGAGCGAATACCTCATGGAGCAGGTCAGCTTTGTATTTCAGGATGTGTTTCTGTTTAAGCAGAGTATCTTGGAGAACATCCGCCTCGGCAACCAAAACGCGACGGATGAACAAGTTATTGCAGCCGCAAAAGCCGCGCAGTGCCACGAGTTCATCAAAAAATTACCGCACGGCTACCACACCGTGATCGGTACGGTGGGGATCCACCTATCCGGCGGAGAGCAGCAGCGCATAGCGATTGCGCGGGCGATCGTGAAAGACGCGCCGATCATCGTGCTGGATGAGGCGACAGCGTTTTCCGACCCCGAAAACGAACACCTGATTCAACGCGCGTTTGAAACGCTGATGCGGGGCAAGACGGTGATCATGATCGCGCACCGGCTCTCGACCGTGCGCGGGGCAAACAAGATACTCGTGCTGGATCACGGGAAGCTGATCGAACAGGGCTCGCACGACGCGTTACTCGCCATTCGGGGTCGCTATTTCGATCTATGGACGATGTATAACAAAACGCTGTACTGGAAGATGGATCGAAAGGGGGCATTGGAGCATGCGTAAACTTCAGGAATTTCTGATGCTGACGGACAAGGGGTACAAGGATCTGACTAAGGCGATCATTGCCTGCACGCTGACCAATCTATCCATGATGCTTCCGTTCTTTGTAACCATCCAGCTCTTTGTGCAGCTGCTCAATCCCCTGACGGGCACGCCCTTGGAGATCGATCAGCTCTGGCTGCTGTTCGGCGCAGGCGTCGCTGCGGCGGTGATCGTGTTTATCGCGAGCAAAAACGACTACAAAAAAACATACGTCACCTCCTATCTGGAGGCGGAGAACACGCGAATCAGCGTGATTGAAAAGATACGCAAACTTCCGATGAACTTCTTCAACACCAAGAATCTCTCGGAGCTGACCACCAACATCATGAGCGACTGCGCGACAACGGAGCATGTGCTCAGCCATATCATACCGCAACTTGTGGCAAACGGAATCTCGATCACGCTGGTTTGCGCCATGATGGCGCTGTTTGACTGGCGCATGGCGCTGAGCATCTTTGGTTCCGTTCCCGTGTCCCTGTTGGTCATCCTCGGCAGTAAGCGCCTGCAAAACAAGCTCAGCGAGAAATTCACCGTCACTAAGCTGGAGGCTAGCGATCAGGTGCAAGAATATCTAGAAGGCGTGAAGGTGATCAAGTCCTGCGGGCTCAACGGGGTGAAGTTTTCCGCGCTGGATCGCGCCATGCATGCGATGATGAAGATGGCGATGAAAATGGAGCTCGTCACGGGCGTGTTTGTCACAGGCGCGCAGATGCTGTTGCAGGCGGGTGTGGGCATTGTGGTGTTTGTCGGCGTCAATTTGTTGACGGGTGGCAATATCGAACTCATTCCGCTGCTGATGTTCTTCCTGATCGTGGTGCGCATCTATGGCCCGGTCGTGACCGAGTTTACGCTTCTGCCGGAGCTGTTCCACCACAGGCAGGCGACGAAGCGCATGCGCACCCTGATGGAGACTCCCGCAATGGAAGGCGACGCGGAGCAGACGATCTCCTCCTACGAAATCGCGTTTGATCACGTATCATTCCAGTACAACGAGGAAGGGGAATCGGTGATTGACGATCTGAGTGTGAACATTCCTGCCGATGCAATCACCGCGCTCGTCGGGCCTTCCGGCTGCGGCAAGAGCACCATCTCGCGGTTGATCGCGCGCTTCTGGGATGTCAACGCGGGCAAGGTGACCATTGGAGGCGTGGACGTAAAGACCATGGATCCGGAGACGCTCATGCGCAGCATGTCGTTTGTGTTTCAGGATGTGGTACTTTTCAACGACACGGTGTACAACAACATTCGCATCGGTAATCTCGACGCAACGGCGGAGCAGGTCTATGCCGCTGCAAAAGCCGCCTGCTGCGACGAGTTCGTAGAGCGGATGCCGCAAGGCTACCAGAGCATGCTCGGTGAAAACGGCTTTACGCTCTCCGGCGGGGAACGCCAGCGCATTTCGATTGCGCGCGCGCTGCTGAAAAACGCGCCGATCATTTTGCTGGACGAGGCGACGGCTTCGCTCGACCCGGAGAACGAGGCACAGATTCAACAGGCGATTTCGCGTCTGATTCGCGGCAAGACGGTGATCGTCATCGCGCACCGCCTGCGTACGATTGCGGACGCGGACAAGATCATCGTGCTCAACGAAGGCAGGCTCGAAGAAGAGGGCACGCATGAGCGGCTGCTCGCGGAAAACGGGCTGTACGCGCGGCTCTTTACAATTCAGCAGCAGAGCCTCGGCTGGAGCGTCTAGCGAGTGCAAACAGCAAGAGGGCGGAATAAGTTCGCCCTCTTTCCTGGCCGAAAAAACGAGCATAGGGGTTGCGAAAACGTTGGCAGGTGGTATAATTGGTTAGAAGTATCTAACTGGAGGGAAACGAATGCACAAACTTGAGAATTCCGCGCGCCTGGCGGAGCTTTCTCCGCCGGAGACGCTTGCGCGGCTTGACTTTATAGACGGCATGACCTTTGCGGATATCGGCGCGGGCACGGGAATCTTTACCACGGCTGCTGCGGAAATTACCCATTCGCAGGTTTGGGCGATCGATCCTTCCGCAAGCATGCGGGAGATTCTGGAGTCCAAGAAAAGCGCGCTGGCACTCGGCAACGTCGGAATCCTTTCGGATGTATCTGCTCTTGCGGAACAAACGGTCGATTTGGCGCTGCTCTGCACCGTTCTGCACGAGATCGATGGGCAGGAGGCGTTTTTAACGCAGATTGCCGGGCGGCTCAAGCCCGCAGGCAGGCTCGCGGTGATTGAGTTCCACAAGTATCAAACGCTATATGGACCGCCGCCTGCCATTCGCATCAGCCCGGAAGATGTACTGCGCCTTGCCGCATCGGCGGGGCTTTGCGAAAGGGAGCGATTTACGCTTGGGGAGAGCTATGACTGCCTCGTGTTACAAAAAGATAATGCATAGCACCACGAACAATAAATGGCACACGAGGGGGTGAATGCAATGCGAATTTTGGTCTTTGGCGCGGGCGTGATCGGCTGCGAGCTGGCGCATGTTCTTTGCCGGATAGGGCAGGATGTGACCCTGCTTGCGCGTGGAATATGGAAGGATACCCTTCACGAAAAGGGGCTTCGCATCCGGCATTACGCGCAACTGCGAACGACGATCGACCATCCGCGCGTCATTGGCGGCTTGAACAAAGAAGACGAATACGACATTATCTTTGTGACGCTGCAAAACGGCCATATTGCCGAAGCCTTGCCCGCACTTACCGCAAATTGTTCCAAGAAGATTGTACTGGTCGGAAACAACACGCAAGCAAGAGAGGTGCAGGCGGCGCTCACCCGGGAAAGGCCGGATCGTGAGGTCGCGTTCGGGTTTCAAACGACCGGCGGGCGAAGGGAGAACGCTCGTGTGGTGAGCATCCACCTCCGCCCTAAGATGACGCTTGGCGGGCTGGACGCGCCGCTTTCGGCGGACTTCTCCGCGCTGCTACAGCGTGCGTTTGATGGCGCACGATACCAACTGCGCTGGGAGCCGCAGATGGACGCATGGCTGAAATGCCACTTGGCGTTCATCCTTCCGATGTGCTATGTGTGCTATGCGACAGACGGAAAATTACAGCGCGCTAAGAACAGCCAGTTGGAGGAGATCATCGATGCGACCATAGAAGCGCATGAAATGCTCAAGCAACTAGGCTATCCAATCCGTCCGGAAGGGACAGAGGCGTTCTTCATAAAGAATCGCAAGAAGTGCATGCAGTTTTTGCGACTGATGGCGCGAACGCCGTTTGGTAAGCTCGCGGCAAGCGACCACGCAATGCATGCGGTTGGCGAAATGCAGTCGCTCGATGCCGCTTTTGAGCAGATGAAGGATCGCGTAAGTGTTTCGATGCCAACATGGGAACGGCTCCGCAGATCTGGAAATCCGCAGGACATGCAACGACTAGCGGGGTAAGCGCGCAAGCAAAATGACCAACCCGGTTCAAACCAAATATGCTTTCTTCAAAAAGCCTCCCGCGCCGGACATGCCGGCAGGGAGGCCTTGTTAAACACTGTGTTTTGCAACGGAATGGTCAATAGGGATACACATATCCCGAAACGGCTTCTGCCGGGGTGATGCTGGTCACTTGGAGCTGCGGCTCGGTATAGGTTGTACCGTCGGCCTCATAGCTGCCCGCGATCAAGGTTCCTTCCACGCTGTACCAGTCATCCGCCTTGAGTTGGCTTGCGTCTTCAAATTTGCAAATGACACCGACGGGGGAGAGATCCGCCACGCAGCAGGTCATGACCAATCGCGCAAGCGCAAACTCATTTTTGGCGAACACATCTGAACCATTGATCACATAACCCGTCATAGAAACGGTATACCCTTCGTAGACGGCGCAGTCGTTATACAGCCGCTCCATCCAATCGTAATAGTTTTCTGTCGTGATCGCGATGGTTCGGTTCGCGCGGTCAAGCCCGTCAATCGCTTCCTCTTCTACGTCTGCGGTGGGGGCTGCGGGAGAAGCAGCGGCGCCGGAGTAAGGACTCGGCGTAGTG
This sequence comes from Clostridiaceae bacterium, assembly GCA_039680365.1. Lineage (GTDB taxonomy): Bacteria > Bacillota > Clostridia > Christensenellales > CAG-138 > UBA7703. The sequence continues at coordinate 3,102 of JBDKTD010000221.1, read as the reverse complement.
GTTGGCTGCGAGGACTGTGCGGCTGACACAGATACCGAGGAGAGATTGCCGGGCGAAACGGAGATGGTACCGTGCGGGAGCAGCAGAAAAATCAGCGGAAGTGTGAGAATAAATGCGTGTATCACACGCCCGCGCCGGTTCGGCTGGAAGAGTCGCAGGAGCGTTACGCCCGCAAGCATCAACAGTACGACAACCGTTCCGACCAGGTATGGCAGCATGCGCGGGGTCACATAGACGAGATATCGCCCGCTGATGAGATAGACAAACAGCCAGACAGCCAGCGCAAACAGCACGCAAGCCTCCAGCAGGACGGGGATATTCCATTGCCGGACACGTTTCTCCATAGCCATCACCTAAACGTACATGAAGAACACCGCGGAAAACACCAGCGCGGCGCAGAGCAGGACAAACCGCAGAATGAAGCGCCATTTGAACCCGGCGGAGAACATCAGTACATTCTTAATGTCAAACATCGGTCCGAACACGAGAAACGCCATGATCGCGCCGGATGGAAACGCGCTGGAGAGCCCGCGCGCAACAACCGCATCCGAAGAAGAGCAAAGTGAGAGCAAAAAAGCCATAGCCATCAGCACGAGTATGGAGAGCGCGAGCCCGCCGCCCGTTCCCGCAGTAAAGAGCGTTGACGAGAACGACTGGATCACGCTGGCAATCAGCGCACCGAGGATTAGATATTGCGAAACGGAGAAAAACTCCACCTGTGCATGTCGCAGGAATGCAAGCAACTTTGCTCGCCTGCTAGCACCGCTTTCCAGACCATCCTCACACCCGCAGGCACAGGATATAACGCTACCGCCGGAAAGAACGCTCTCTTTTGGGGGATGCAATCGGTAAAAGATGCCGAGTGCAAGCGCGATGAAGACGCCGAATCCCGCGCGGGCGAACACCATCTTCCAATCGCCGCCGAAGGCGTAATAGGTCGAAAGCATGACGACGGGGTTGATTACGGGAGAGGCGGCGAAAAACACAACCGCGAGATGCAGCGGAACGCCCTTTTTCACCATGCTGCGAAAAACCGGAACGGACGCGCAGTCGCAAACCGGCAGAATCAAGCCGGAGAGCAGCATGAAGAACATGCCGCCAAAGAGCGATTTGGGCATGTGCCGTTCCAGCGATTCTCGCGGAATGAAGATCTGAATGGCGGAGGAGAGCAGCACGCCGATGAGCAAAAACGGCAGCGCTTGCAGCAGCATGCCAAGAAACGCGTTGACGATGTTGTTCACGGGAATGCCCCAGCTCTCCAGAAAAGGCCCCAAAGCGAACGCCAAAATGACCGCTATGCCTGCCAGCAGCGTATAGCGCGTAATTGGATGCAGTGGCGGATGGAAGATCGCGCGAAAAAGCTGCTTTTCGGGTGTTTCGGATAAAACGGGCACGCCGGGGTTATACTGGCGGATCAGGCGTTTGAGGGAAAGCGTTTCGCCAACTGACTGCGCGTTTTGGAGAATAATAAGCTCGCTTGCGGCAAGCTGCTCGGCGACCAGACCGCCTGTGCCGGCGAGAAGCTGCGGCAAAGTCTTTGCGTCTGCGATATGAAGAACTTTCTCGATTTTCATACGGCCTCTCAGCGCGCTTTGCAACAATACGGATAGTAGCAGCGAAAAGGGAAGGCTGCCGTTCCATTCGATCCAGATTTCCGAAAAAGGCTCGATTTGAGTGGAGAGCAGTTCGCTGATCTCCTGCGCGATTTGCTCGGGCTCGGATTGCACGCGTCTGGCGGAATAGGACGCAAGCGTCACGTTGGATTCGCTAGAAGAGAGTTCCGTCTCTCCGTGTTCGAAAGAGAGCACGAGAATACTTAACGTCCGGCTGTCCTTCTGTTGAAGCGTTTTTGCAATCAATGTGGTTTTTCCCGCGTCGAGGAACCCCGTCAGGATATAGGTAGGAACAGGCATAACTTAGTCTCCAAAGAAAATTTCACAGAGCCGTTTTTTATCGAGATACTGCCCGATAAAGCAGAGAAAACTTCCGCTGATTGCGGACGGTTCCAACTGCGTTTCGCCCAGGGTATACTGCACAAGCAGCGGCCCACCTGCTGACGCGACAACACCCTTTGCGCGCAGAAGCACGCCGCATTGCTCCGCCTGCAAAAACTTCTCGTGCAGATCTGCTGCGGAAAACACGCGATTGGGGCGAATCGTGATTGTATCAAAGACATCCTCCGCTACGCGCGCAACACGCTCCGTGCGGCGTCCGGCGATGATTCTCGGCTTGTTCGGCGGAGGATCGCTAGAGAGAACTTCTGCCGGACGCAATTGATCCCAAGGTTCGGCGAATACGCGCGCGCGGCTGTTGAGCGCGAAAACGGTCTCAAGTGCGGCGGGGATCAACTCAGGGTTTTGCTCCACGCGGCTGAGAACGATCGCGTCCGCGCGGCGGATCTGATCCTCATAAAACGCGCCAAAGTTTTCCAGATAACGATGCATTCGCTTGATATCTACAATCGTAATTGCGCTGCGTATGCTGGCAAGCGGCAGAATGCCAGGATTCGAACAGGCTTTTTTCACGTCTGTAAGCATCCCGACACCGGAGGGTTCAATGAGGATGGTTTCCGGAGCGAAGTTTTTGATCAACTCTTGCAGCGCGCGCACAAAATTGCCGGAAAGACTGCAGCAGATGCAGCCCGCGCTGAGTTCTGTGACCGTAATATTGCCGGAGCGCAGCAGCTCCGCGTCTACGCCGACCTCGCCAAAGTCGTTCTCCACCACGGCCGTTTTGCCGTGAAATATGCCCTCTTTGAGCCATCTCTGGATCAGCGTGGTTTTACCCGCGCCCAAGAAACCGGAGAGGATGATGATTTCCGTTGACATGAGTTCCCTTCTTACGAAACGCTTACATAGAACAACAAGCATTCGCTTATCGTCACATGCGTTAGACACATGATACCGAAACGAATGGCTTTTTTCAACGAAGATGCGTTGTTGTTCACAATCCTAAAAAATCACCATTTGGATTTTGCATATTGACATTGTTTAGGCATGTCATATAATAACATTATTAATGACATATGCCAATTAAGATCGACAAGCAGAATGATTTTCATACGAAAGGTAATTAGCATGTTTTGCGGAGAATTCAACGAAA
>JBDKTD010000149.1:0-5870 GCA_039680365.1 Clostridiaceae bacterium | reverse complement strand
AACCCCTGCGTGTAGGCCGCAAGCCCCGTTTCGTAATCGTTCTTTGCACTTGACAACGCGTCCTCGTTGTCATAGATCGCGCCCCAGCCGAGCTCAATCTGCTTGAGCGCGTCCGAAAGCTTCTGTTCGGCGTCGGCGAGTTCCTGTTCGGCGTCCGCTTTTTCGTCCAGATACGTTGCGTACCCGTCGTTGTATTTATTTTCCGCGTCGCTGATCTGATCCAGCGCGTCCTGCACAAGCTTGTGATAGCGCGTGTTGGCGAGCGTGTTCAGTTTGTCCGTCAGCGGCTGCTCCATGGCGTCCACCTGCGTTTTGTAAGCGTCGGTAAAAATCGCCCCGGTTTCTTCCAGCTTGACGAATAGCTGGGTATAATAGTCCATGTCGAACCCGTCCAGCGGGAGATAGATGAACGCGGAGATCTTTCCGCCGGAGAGGTTTGTCGTTCCGCGCTCAATATTGAGGTATTCAACGGAGTTGACCAACCCTACGATTGTATAGCCGGAGCTGGCAAAGCTGTTGATCGTGTCCTCGTCGTTTTCCGGCGAAACGGTGATCACGCGGCCGATGTCGCTCTTACTAAACTCCCGCGCGTCGGCAACGCACTCGTCGTTTGCCTGCGGCATGCGTCCCGCGGTCAGGCTGAGTTGGTTCAAACTCCTGGTAATGGAGTGCGCCGCAAGCACGGGCGATGTGCCGTCGTCCATCAGCGCCAGAAAGTCCAGATTCTCCGCGCCCTCCGCCGCCTTTACACCGGGCATGGCGGCAATCTCCGCCGGGTCGTTTTTGTCAATGCCGACGGTGGTCAAGAGCCGCTCGTCGTACATGGCGTTGTTCTTGAGGTAGTCGTTTCCGGTATCTACCATCGCCCGCTTCGTTACTTTGAGGCCGGAAAAAAAGCCGACGCCAATCATAACGATCATCAGGATTGATAAAAATCTTCCCAGCGTGCGCGCAACTTCGCGCCGCTCGTTTTTATGCCAGGCCGCGTGTCTGCGCATTACCATTCGATCTCCTCGATGGATTTTGCGTGCTCGTTGACGCGGACGGAAGCGATGGTTCCGCTCTTGACGCGTACGACCCGATCCGCCATCTCGGTGATGGCGCTGTTGTGCGTAATAATCACGACCGTCATGCCCTTTTCGCGGCTGAGGTCCTGCAGGAGTTTTAGAATCGTCTTTCCTGTGCTGTCGTCCAGCGCGCCGGTCGGCTCGTCGCAAAGCAGCAGCTTGGGGTTCTTGGCCAGCGCGCGCGCAATGGCGACGCGCTGCTGTTCGCCGCCGGAAAGCTGCGCGGGAAAGTTCGCCTTGCGCTCGGCAAGGCCAACGTCGTCCAGCACCTGTTCGGCGGAGAACGGCGCTTTGGCAAGTTCGGTCGCCATTTCAACATTTTCCAGCGCGGTAAGGTTCGGAATCAGGTTGTAAAACTGAAATACAAAGCCAATATCCTCTCGGCGGTAGCGCGTGAGCTGCTTCTTGCTGTACGCGGAAATCTCCTCGCCGCCTAAAAACACCTTGCCGGTAGAGAGCGTGTCCATGCCGCCCAGAATATTCAGCAGCGTCGTTTTACCCGCGCCGGATTGACCGACGATGACGCAGATTTCGCCTTTTCCTATTTCAAAGCTCACGTCCCTGAGCGCGCTGACGCGCACGCCCTCGGTATCGTATACTTTTGTTACGCCTTCCAACTTGACGTAAGATTCCATTCTTTTCTGCCCTCCCATTGGGTTTCGGTTCACGCTGTTATCATACAACAAATGTTGCTTATTCTATAGCGCGCCTATTCTTTTTTCTGTCCGCGCTATCATACGGTTAAAAAATCAACTCAACGTGAACTCCAGTACAATCAAATGTGTTTTTTCGGCGAACTTTTGCAGATTGATCAGGCAAATTTGAAACATTGACAGCATTCTTTTCAAATACACATCGGGCTGGTTTTTCTGCTATAATAAGCAGAAGTCCGAAGCAGGAGGTAACCGCTTATGCTGACCCAGCCGGCAACGCCGGAGCTGATCGAATCCTGGAAGCGCACGTTCGCCCAATATAAAGGCCGTCTCAAGCCTAACCGCAAATCTGGCGCGGAACTGAAGGAGTATCTCTGCTCAAAGTACCCGCTGCGTGAGGAAACGAGCGCCAAAGCGCGCCGGGTCGTGACCGGCAATATCCTCGCCAACAAACCGCTCGCCGATGAGCTTCCGCCCGGCAGACAGCCCGAGCCTTACTGCGCGGTTGTGCTGCATAAAGGCGCGGGAGTCGCTCTCTACGCCGCGCAGGACGAGGTATTCACCGGCATCGATATCTTCGTCGGCGTCGATCTTGCGAGCGGGTACTTTCTTGTAGAAGGCAGTTCGCTTCTTTGGGACGAGTTGTTCGCCTTTCGCGGGCTGAACGAAACCGATTTGGAGAATTACTATCTCGTTGCGGAGTATGTTTCCTGTCTGAGGCGGTTCCAGCTGCTCGACTCCGTTCTGTCATAACCGTACGCCATATCCGGCTAAAAACATGTGCTCGGATGATCCCGGGCGTATTTTTGTATCCGGCTTCGCCGCCCGTTCCTGAAGCTTGGAGCCTCTTTGGACGGACGTGCTTGCGTCAGCGGGCGTTCCTTGCTAAAATAAGCGTGTTCCGCTTTTCGCCTTGATAAATAAGAAATGGCAGATGGAACAACTGGAGTAAAGAATGAATCGTTTTGCGGTCACAAACCTCTTCGGCATCGAAGGACTCAATATCGCCTGGTACGGCGTCATCATCGCCAGCGGCATGGTGCTTGGCTTACTGCTCGCTTCGCTTCGCGCAAAGAACCGCGGGTATCATCCGGACGTTATCCTCGACTTTGTCCTGCTCGCCATTCCGCTTGCCGTCATCGGCGCGCGCCTCTACTACGTTGCGTTTGAATGGCAGGACTACGCGGGCAACCTGCTCAAAATCTTCGCGGTCAACCAAGGCGGACTTGCCATCTACGGCGGCGTTATCGGCGGTTTTCTCGCCGCGCTGATTCTCTGCAAGGCCAATAAGTTCCCGTTTTTAACGCTCATCGACCTCGCCGTGCCCAGCCTGATTCTCGGCCAGGCGATCGGCCGCTGGGGCAACTTCATCAATCAGGAAGCGTTCGGCAACCTGATTACGAACCCGAACCTGCAGTTCTTTCCGGTTGGTGTGTATATCGACGCTCTGCAGGAATGGCATCAGGCGACGTTCTTTTACGAGAGCTTCTGGAACGCCATCCTGTTTGCCGTCGTACTGCTGATTGCCAGAAAGCGCCCCAAGGATGGTACGCTGCTTGCGGTGTACTTCATTGGCTACGGAATCGGGCGAACCATCATTGAGGGGCTTCGCACGGACAGCCTGTATCTCGTGGGGAACATCCGTGTTTCTCAGGTGCTCTCGGCGGTGCTCGTGATCGTCGGCATCGTCATGCTCCTCAAGCTCCGCAGCGGAAAGCTCCAGGCAAAGCCGTATTCCGGTAAATACCTGCTGAACAGCGAAGAAGAAATCGCTGCGAAATAACCTTGCAGAAGAACTCGCTTTGAAATACCATTGTAAAAACAAAAACGGCCTTAGGGCCGTTTTATTTGCGCTTACCTGCTCTTTGCAGGGTGTTCCATGCACCAGACCTTTAAAATCGCGGTCTGCGTCTTGCCGTCGGGAATCTCTCCGTTCAGCACCTGAAAAACCAGAGTTTCCAGAGGAATGCGCACCACCTGCAAAAATTCGTCGTCGTCCGTATGCGACTCGTGAAACGTCAGCCCTTTGGCAAGGTACATACGGATGTTCTCGTCCAGAATCGCCACCGAGGGGTAGTAATCGCCCAAGTACGTCAAAACCTCCGCGTTCGCGCCCGTCTCCTCGGAGAGTTCGCGCTTTGCGCAGGTTTCCGGCGCTTCGCCGGGGTCGATCTTGCCCGCGGGCACTTCCAGCAGTACGCGCCCGAACGGGTAGCGGTACTGCCGCACCATGAGCACATCTCCGTCTTCCGTGAGCGGAACTACACACACCGCGCCTTTGTGGCGGACGACTTCACGCGTGGCTTCCCTGCCGTTCGGCAGGCGCACGGTGTCCCGAAACAGGTGCACTACCTTGCCCTTGAAAATCTCTTCGGAAGCGACAAACGCTTCGATTAGTTCGCTCATATTCACTCTCCCCGACCACCGCTCAACCGGCAGTCTACTAAAGTAATATTCGCTCTATTTTACCACATTTCGCTTTCAAATGCGTCTGAGAGCAGCTTCCCTTACGGTTTTCAGAAGTGCGCTATACACATTTGTGCAAATTTTACAACCCGGATCGACGAAAACTCGTTTACAACGCGCATTCCCTGTGGTATGAATATTCTAACGGATTATACACTGAAAATACGAGGCGAGCCGCATGGAGTCAGAGGAACGCTCAAAATGGATTGAAACCCTGCTTCGCCACGCCGGACGGTACCCCGTGATGGAACCTGCCGACGCGGTCAAGCTCGCCTATCAGAGCGTGTTCGGCGGCGGGCATCTGGTCAGCGACGAAGAAAGCTGTCTGGCTCGCCTTTCGGCGGAACGCGCAAACGCGCTGGAAACAGGCGGCTTTGCAGGGCAGGAAGCGTTCGAACCGATCGGCTTTGGCCGCGCGCGCATGATGCTTGGCTCTCCTGCGCTTGCCGCTCTGCCGGACGCGCTGCTCAGCCGCGCGTTCATGCTCTCCAGCGGCGAACCCGCCGGAGACGCCGCGCTCTTTTCGGAAGCGCTCGGCGTTCTCTCGCACACGGTTTTTAGCGGCGCGTTTGCGTTTGCGCCGGAAGATTTTGCCGCGTATCTGGAGCGGTACCGCGCCGCCGGATGCCCCATGGTCAGCCACAGCGAAACCTATCGCCTTGCCTACCGTCCCGCTTACCGGGTCGTCGGGAGCGCGTATGTCCGGGCGCTCGGCGCGCTGGTGTCTCTTGGCGGGAAGTTCCCGCGCAAAGCCGCCGCACAAGCGCTCTCCTGCCTGCCGGAGGAAGCCCGTGAATTTCTGCTGGAAACCATTCCTGTTCAGATCGACGGGAGGTAGTTTTTATGCGCATCGGCTACGCCTGCATCGCCCTTGCCGTTGAGGGAACGGATTTAAAGAGCTGCACCATGAAAAACGCGTCGCCCGAGCGGCTGCTTTCGCTCGTTTCGAATAACCTCCGCGCGCTGGGCGCGATGATCGACTACAACATCAAAAACAATATTCTTCTCTACCGCGTCAGTTCGGATCTGGTTCCGTTCGGCTCCAGCTTTGCCAGGGACATTCCCTGGGAGGCGGAAAACGAAGCGTTCCTTTGTTCCATCCGTAAAAAGATTGCCGCCTCTGGCATGCGCGTTTCCATGCACCCCGGGCAGTATACCGTGTTGAGCTCGCCGGACGCGGACGTTACCGCGCGCGGTGTGGAGGATCTTCGCTACCACGCGCGCGTGCTGGACAGCCTCGCCCCCGGACGGGAGCATAAAATCGTTCTGCACGGCGGCGGAAAATACGGCGACACGCCGTCCGCCATGCGCCGGTTTGTTTCGGCGTTTCGCGATCTGGACGCCTCTGTCGTGCGCCGCCTCGTGCTGGAAAACGACGGCTCCATCTATACCATTTCCGAAGTTTTCGAACTAGCTGGTATCATCGGCACACCGGTGATCTACGACAACCTCCATAACGCCCTCAACCCGGCGGACAAAACAAAGGATGACGCGTATTGGATTGCGCAAGCCGCGCCAACCTGGAGCGCCGCCGACGGCCCGCAGAAGCTGCATTATTCCCAGCAGCACCTGGTCAAAACGCGCGGCGCGCATTCGGATTCTATCGCTATCGTCCCGTTTTTGGACTATTGTCACAGATTGCCCGACCGTTCGGTTGATATCATGTTGGAAGTAAAGGATAAAA
>JBDKTD010000305.1:0-3218 GCA_039680365.1 Clostridiaceae bacterium | reverse complement strand
TAGAAGAGGTAAATAAGAACTTTAGGATATTAGGTGAAAGTTTTGCGAGAAGTTTAATAAAAACACAACTGGATGAATGGCGCCTTCTTTTTAAACCCGAATACTTTTCTCATGAAAATGAAGTTCGTGCAATTCTAAAAATACCGATAGATAAGATAGACACTCCTGCTATCTTTGAAAAATTTCCGCAAAAATTCAGAAGTAGTAGCGGGTATATAATACCCTACGTTGAATTAACATTTAAGAAAACAATAGTAAAAACAACAACTCTTGGGCCGCTTCTTGATGTTGATTCAGCTGAAAATGGTATTAGCCCTTTCTTAAATCTGCGCGGCTATACATGGGTCAAAACTGATGCATCGAAAGTTCAGATCCGTTATTAAACACGTATACCCCCGACCGCAAACGCGACCGGGGGCTTTTTTTGCCGACGAATAAGCTTTGCCAGCGCTCAATTTATTCTTTTGTTTCACCGTCGGCAATCTCATTGGGTGCGGACGTGCCCCCGCCCTCCTGCAACGCGCCCGGACACAAACCGTCTTCCGCCTGCTCCGCCGCGGAGTGTTTACCGCCCTTTTTCCGCAGAAGCTTCCGGATGGGATACGTCACCGCCGCAAACAGCGTTATGATGCTCGCATACTGCGCAATCAGCAGCAACGCCGCCGACAGCGAGCCGGACGCTCCGCCCTCTCCCAGACCGCCTCTAAGGCCTTCTCCGCCATGAACGCCTTCCGCCGGGAATGCCTGACTGCCGCTGCCACCCGTGCCGCTCTGCGCGCTCTCCGACGGCGTGCCGCCGTCCGTCTGAGTCGGCCCGGCGGGGTTGGTCTCCGTGCCCGCGTCCGGCAGCTCGCTCAAATCCATAGGACGTTGTCCACCGTCGCCATCCAGCGCAATGTCCCCGCTCGGCTGAAACGCGCCGTGCGCAAAACTGTTTGCCTGCAACGGTGCGGCGAGGAAAGAAACAAAGCTGCTCGTAACGAGGCTGTACCCGCCGAATGCCAGCATGGCCGCGAGTACGACTGCCAGCGCGATCTTGGCGAATTTATTCGCGCCTTTTTTCAGAAGCTTGCCGAAGATAAAGTCCGCGTGCAGCCCCAGATGGATGCCCATGAGGACGACCGCCAGCGCGGCGCTGAAATAGTGCAGCGTCTTCCAGTTGCCCGCCACGCGAAGCGAAAACACAACCTTGCTGATCAGCGCGCCGGTCACGCCGACGGCGAGAAACGCAAGCAGGAGCAGGACGTTAACGATGTAGCAGGCGCGGGCGTACCCGCTCAGCCGCTTGGAAAACAGCCGCTTGGTCACGGCGGCAATCCACTTGCCGTTGACGAGGTGGTGAACGATAAACAGGCCGATCAGCGCCAGCCCGCCGATTTCGTGGAACGCGATTCCTGTCGCCTGCTTGCGGTACATCAAAACCAGCAGGATCAGCATGACCGCGTCCAGAATCAGCTTCAGAATGCGCCTTTGCGAAGCGTTGATTGGTTGTTTCATAAAAATGAAAGCTCCCTTCGTGCTTTGCACTCAGAATACCGTTAAAAGTGGATTCGCCAATGGTATGAATGCGGCGCGAGGTTGACAAATTACAGCAGAACGCGCAAACGGGTACTTATTTGGCAGGATGAGCGAAAACGCGTCGGTCAGCGGCGCAAAAAAACGAACCGCCCAGAGAGAGCGGTTCGCAGAAGAGCAAGCAGAGATCGATTATTTGTAGATCAAGCCGACCAGCGCGTTTGTCCACGTTGCGGGCAGGAGTTTGGCAAGGAACACAAACAGCTGATACTGGAACCCGACGGTGCGAAACGCGCGCGGGTTTTTTTCGCTTGCGGCGGCCAGAACCGCTTTGGCAACCTTGACGGGCGGCATACCGTTCTGCTCGTCGTGCTCCATAACGGCGACCGCGTGCTCCAGCGCTGTTCCGTAGACTTCCGCACCCGCAAGGCTCTTTTTGCGAGCGGCGGTAAAACCGGTTTTTACGTCCCCCGGCAGCACGGCGCAGACCTTCACGCCAAACGGCTTGACTTCGTTACGCAGCGCAAGCGTGAGGGAGTTGACAGCGGCCTTGGTGGCGGAATAGAACGACTGGAACGGGATGGCGATGGGGGCCGCGACGGAGCTGATGAGCACGATATGCCCGCGCTTTGCCGCCCGCATGCCCGGCAGCACCGCCTGTACGCAGTGCAGCGCGCCAAAGAAATTGACGTCCAGCTGCGCGTGCGCGTCTTTGGGGTCGGTGAACTCCACCGCGCCGGAGATGCCGAAGCCAGCGTTGCTGACGAGCAGGTCGATGCTTCCCTCGGCGTCGAGCACCGTCTGCACAGCCGCGCGCACCTGAACGGGGTCGGTCACGTCCGCCGAGACATGGCGGATGCTGCCGTAATCCTTCCCGCCGCGCGAGAACTCGTAGACGGTATATCCGTTTTCCGCGAGCAGTTCGGCGGTCGACTTGCCGATGCCGTTGCTGCCGCCGGTGACGATACAAACTCGCTTCATAACGTTTCTTCCTTCAGCACGGTTGCCATGATGTCCATGGCTTCGTCGAGCAGCGGTTCGGTCAGCGTCGCCATATAGCTCGTGCCGCGCTGGCACTCCGAGGCGGGCGTGGCGGGCGGGAGGACAGGGTTGACATAGACGCCCGCTTCGTAGAGCTTTTTGGCGATCACGAGCGTGCGCGTAGAGTCGTAGGTATAGATCGGTATAATCGGCACCTCGGTCTGCTTATGCGGGATGCCGCGCTTTTCGTAGCCATTTTGCGCGTAGCGGCAGAGCTCCAGCAGGCGCGCCACCCGCTGGGGTTCGCGCTCCAGCACGCGGAGAGCCGCCAGCGCGCAGGCGCAGCTCGCGGGCGTCATGGAAGCGGAAAAGATGAAGGGGCGCGACGTATGGCGCACATAGTCCGCAACTTCCTCGCTCGCGGCCATATAACCGCCGAGGCTTGCAAGCGACTTGCTGAACGTGCCCATGTAGATATCCACTTCGTCCGCAAGGCCGTAATAATCCGCCGTGCCTCTGCCGCCTGTGCCGACCACGCCGAGGCCGTGCGCATCGTCCACCATGACGCGCGCGCCAAACTCTTTGGCCAGCTTGACGATTTCCGGCAGGTTGGCGATATCCCCGCCCATGCTGAACACGCCGTCGGTCACGATCAGCCTGCCCGCCGTGTCGGGAATCTTTTCCAGCGTGCGGCGGAGGTCTTCCATGTCGTTATGGCGATA